>CAMCSH010000106.1 GCA_945877655.1 Lentisphaera araneosa HTCC2155
AGCGTTCACTCTGAGCCAGGATCAAACTCTCCATCACTTTCCCGCATCGCTGCGGGAACTTTTATAGGGTCGAGTCAAGCGCCTTCGCGCTCGCTCCAAGCTCTCTTTCCATCGCACTCCTCTTTCTCTCCCAAACTCCTCTCGAAAACTAGCCTCTCCACTCTCGCGGCGACACCGTCTCGTTTGCCACATCAGCGGCGGGTCCATAGAATATCCCCAGTGCTCAGCGCGTCTAGGGCTGGAGGGACGAATTTTGAAGAATTCTTCGATTTTTCTTCCATTCCACACCAAATTACTGCAGTGACAAGGCTTGACCTTCGATTTACACCGTTTTTACAATCTCCGCCTCTGATGAGCACCTGCTCGGGTCTAGCTTGATTCGCCGACTTGGACAACGACTACGACCTCGATCTGTTGATCACCCACCCATATCCGTGCTCCCGATCTATGCGGCAACGGCCCGGCCCTGCAGTCCCGCGAAGTCCAATCCAACTCCGGCTTCTCCCCCCAAGGGGACCGCCGCCTCCTCTTCGGCCTCGGCCTTCATCCCGGCAAGACACTCGAACTCGCTCGACTCAACTCTATCCTTTTCCCGAGGATCGCGCCGGAAATTCCGGCCGCAGTCGCTTCGCGGACTGCCGCGCTCCATGCTGTTTTTCGATCTGGAACTCCAAGGGGGCCTCTCATGAATCCCTGGCTATTCATCCATTCGCTCTGGGTTCGCGATCCCCGTGACCGCGCTCACCTGAAGGGGTTGTGGACCCACGACGAGCGCCAGCGCGGCATGATGCTTTGGCTGGTGCTACTGACTTTGCCGGCTTTGACGCTGGCGGGACTGCTGGACTACACCACCCTGATCGCCGCCTTGATGTGCTCTTGTTACGCCCTCCGCCACATCTCGACCTGCGAAGACGTGAATGAGGCAGAGTTTAATGTCACGGCTGACTGACGTTCCACTCCTTCGCCAGGGTGTCCATCTTGTCGCTGACGTGGCCATCGCCGAAGAGGGCTTTGAAGCCGCCCCGGTGATGATCGCCGACCCGCCGCACATCTCCGGTCGGCGGACTTCTTCGTTCGCCGTGATCCGTATGTCTCCACATCAACATCGATTTATGTGTGTTGGACATTTTGCCGACGACATCGGTGACGTAGATCTTTTGGGATGGCGACTGGACGCTGTTCAGCGGAATCGAATGAGTGGAGTCCAAGCCGAAGCCATGTGCGCTTGCGCCTTGCAGGCTCGCATCTGCGCCGCTCCAGTCGCCCTCGCGAAGTGTGTTCATGATATAGCTCGCCCGCTTCCACTTGTTCCCCATCCCGGGGATATGTCCGGCGGGGTCAAACCGATCCTTCTCCGGCAAGCTGGGACAGGCAAAAAGCTCTTCCACTCCCGCGGTGTTTTTCAAGATGATATTGATCCAATGATTGTCGCCGCCGTTGACCGTTTCTCCGACACTGGCCGGAAGCCCCATGCCCTGCCAGTCCTCGGCGTAGGAAAACAACTGCATGCCGATCTGCCGCGTGTTGCTTTTGCAGGTCAAGCCTTCGCTCGCCGCCCGTGCCTTGGCAAAGCCGGAAAGCACCAGACTAAACAAAACGCTAATCACCGACACTACAGCTAATAACTCGATCAAAGTCATCGTCCTCTTCATCTGCCAAGACTCCTCTAAATGAGTTGAAACTTTCATATACTACATAAAATCTCTAACTCGTCAAACGAGGTGTCTAAGGAATAAAAAACCTAGAGTCACGACACTGCTAAGACCCCCGTAGGAGACCGTAGGAGATCCTGCCAGATCGGCGCCATAAACGAGCCGGGATTCAAAAAACGGAACATTCGGTCGAGCCGCACAAAAGATGCTAAGTTGCCGTCTCACTCCGCACAACCTGCAAACCCCAGTCCAGCCCATGAGCTTTTTCTCCGCCTTCGAAGCCGCCGATGACGATTTTGTCCGCCGTGAACGAGCCAAAGCCAAGGAATTGCGCGATTCGCAATGGTGGAAGAACCTGCGCGGCCAAGGCAAATGCCATTGGTGCCAACAGCGCTTCCCTCCCGCTGATCTCAGCATGGATCACATCGTCCCGGTGATCCGTGGCGGGTCGTCATCGAAGTCGAATATCGTGCCCTGCTGCAAAGAGTGTAACAGCGCCAAGAAATATCTCTTACCGATCGAATGGGACGACCATCTCAAACGCCTGCGCAGCGGCATCCCCTCGCCACTGCCCAAGCCGCCGGAAAGTCCCTGATTCGTCCCGGCGTCCAAAAACTGGTTCTGAAAGCCGAAGCCGAGGACAACCGCGGCGCTTGGAGCGCCTGGCTCGAACCCGAACTCAGCCGCTGACCCCCTAAGCGCTATTCACCGCGATTTCCCGGTTTATACTGCCCTCCGGAAAATCCGGAGAAAACCATGAGTGAAGCCGCGGAAACGAAGCCGAGCCCCTGGGGACAAGCGTGGGTTCTCTTAGCCTCCTTGTCGCCCTTCCTCTATCACCCCCTCGCCCTCCTGCCCTATGGCTGGGCCGCCAAAGCGACCGAGTGGAAACGCGCCTGGCTCGGCAATCCGCTTGCCGATCCGGTTTCGCCGATCCTAAACGAAGCTTATTTCCAAGCCTCCTTCCCGATCCTGCCCGCTCTCGGCATCCTCTCCCTCGCCCTCGTCTTTGCCCGCCTACCCCTGACGCGTCAAAGCTACCGCCATCCCGCCTGGCTCCTGCTCGCCGTCATCCTCGTCTCCTCGATCGCCTGCTGCATCGGTCCCTACACCTTTCCCTTGACCCAGGCCCTCGAATATGCCGCCGTCGCCAGCGTCCCTCTCGCCGCCTGGACCCTGTCACCCGATGAACGCGAATTGCTGAAAAACTGGAGCCTGCGTTCCCTGTCATTGTGGTGGCTGATCTGCATGCTCTACTGCCAGATCAACTACGACAAAGGCATTGGCGCCAACCCGAACTGGACTTCCGCCGCCCTCGCCGCCACCGCTCCTTTCGCCTGGCTGCAATTGAGCCGGTTCAAGCTCTTTCAAGCGCTGCCGGCACGCTGGATCACCGCCCTCCTGATCGCCTGCGTGACCCTATGGCAGATTATCGGCCCCTGCTCCACCCGGACCACCGCCTTCGCCCTCCCCTTCCTCGCCTAGTGCCTTCTGCTGTTCAAGCTTCCCGGCTGGCGCTCCCGCGTCACCGTGGTCACACTCTGCGCCGCCCTCATCGTCGGCACCGGCATCTTCCTCAAAACCCAGATGAACGCCCATTCCGAGGCCGAATTGAAAGGCCGCGACGACCTCCTCGCCAAGGTCATCACCAAGTGCCACCGCATCGAAGCCGAGGACATCCGCGCCCCGCTGTGGAACGACGCCGTACATCTCGCCATGCAGAAACCCATTCTCGGCCATGGCCCGCTCGGCTGGCTGCGGGATTTCCCCGGCAGCATCTCGGAAAACCTGATGAAGAAGCAGCACTTCTCTTCCCTGATCGAGCACACCCACAATCAGCCCTTGATGGTCCTGGTCGAGCTCGGTTTCGTCGGCCTTCTCGCCTGGCTCGCCGTGCTCGTCTGGATCCTCCACAGACGCCCCGACGACGCCTTCGGCTGGTGCGCCTGGTCGGGCGCCATCCTCCTCTTCGGCTTCGGCATGGCCGACAAGCCCCTCGCAGTCGCCGCCTCGGCCCCGATCTTCTTGCTTCTCCTCGCCTTGCGGATACCGCAAGGACCCAGCGTCGAAACCGCCTCGCCGCCGGCCCGGGCTCTCGCCCTGCTCAGCCTCATTCTCGGCTTTTTCCTCAGCCTCCTGCTCTGCTTCGCCGCCCTCTCCAAACTGCGTTTCGAGATCTCCACGGACTACGCCGCCAAGAGCTTCTGGATCAACAAAGCCACTTGGCTCGACCGCTGGAACCCCGATTACGCCTACATGACCGCCGTCTACCAGGTCTCCGAACTTGAGGCCTCGATCGACAAAGCCCCCGAGCTAAGTCTGGATTTCCTCGACCGATGTGCAAGCACCCTCGACCGCGCCGAAGGCTTGGTCCCCGGCTACGGCGACCTGCAACGCAAGCGCGGCGTCTGGGCGACCTGCGCCGCCCGCCTCGCCGACAACCCCGCAGATCGAGCCAGTAGCATCCAAATCGCTCGCCAGGCCTATGAGAAAAACCTCGCCTTCCAGCCACTCGCCGTCAACCGCCTCGTCGCCCTGCTCGAATTCACCGCGCGCTGCGAGCCGGATTCGCCGCGGCTCGCGACGCTGACCTGCCAGCTGCCTGAACTGCTGGCCAATCGGGTCACCTGGAAAAGTCTCGACCAAGGGATCGACCCGAAAACTCGCGCCGCCGAATTGCGCCAAGCGCTCACCGATTGGCAACCTGGGACCGACCCTTCCCCCGTCATCGCCAAACTCAATGCCATGATCGACACCGGCAAATTCATCTGCCAAGGCGACCCCGGCTGGACCTTCCCAAGTGGACATCCGAATTACCACTCTCTCGCCTTCCATTTCTACACCTGCCGCTGGCTCAAGGCCTCCCTGATGCCGACGCAACAGCTCCCCGCCAGCATCGCCGCCTCCGGGCTTGATGCCGGCACGCTCAACGCCCTCGCCCGTCAAGCCGTTCTGCTCTGCCCCGAGGCCCAAGGCCGCTGGCGCGTCCTTCGTCCCGGCGACAAGCTCCCCGACGGCCCCCTCTTCCTCGCTGACTGGCCCGAGGCCTTCACCGTCCAGGGCCTTTACGCCGCCGCGGCCCTCAGCCTCGACGGTGGAGCCGCCCCGCCCCTGGAACTGCCCTCCGCCCGCCGCCGCCGCCTCGCCGAGCTCTTCCACATCCCCCTCGACCGGATCCAGATATGGACCGCCGTCTTCGAAGGTCTGCCCTGAGTTCATCTCTCCGCGGACTTGCCCCGCGCCTAGACGCATCTAGTTTCGGCTACATGCCCACTCCCGATTCCATTCCCGGGCTCCGGCGCGGCCCCGTCGTCCCGCCCCAGACCCTGTCGCAACCGCCTCCCGAGTCGGCGGATTCGATGCACCTGTGTTTTTATGGCGCCGAGGGCCAGGGACCGCATTTCCTCTATGAAGTCCCCTCCCTCACCCCGATCGCCACCGTCATCACCGCCTTCGCCGCCGGCAGCGCCGCAGTGAACGGCCAGGACGACTTCAGCCAGCGCCTCGCCATCCGCACCAGCCGGCTCAACCAGCGCCTCCCTTGCCGGATCCAACAGGTCGACCCGGGGCACCTCACCCTGAAATTCCTCCAGCCGGTCAGCGACAGCGACCTGGTCTTCATCGGCGAGCTCTTCCTGGAGGACCGCGCCTTCCATTCGGGCTTGAGTTATTATCACCACCATTGGGACAGCGGCCGCGAAAAGGACATCTTGTCGCCAGTCCGTCGCGAGCAGCGTCTCTGCCTTCGCTGGGAATGAGCTCCTGCCGTCCAAAACCAGAGCCCCGGAATTTTTGACATGCAGCAATTTCAGGAAGTCTTCTACGGCCGCGGCGCCTGGCTCGGCCTCGCCTTCGCCATCGCTTTCGGCGGCTGCCTCGGCAGCTTTTTCAATGTCGTCGTCTGGCGCCTGCCCCGAGGCGAGAGCCTGAGCCACCCGCCATCGCGCTGCCCCGCCTGCTCACACCCGATCCGCCCCTGGCACAACCTGCCGATTTTCGGCTGGCTCATCCTCGGCGGCCGCTGCTATGACTGCAAGCAGCCCTTTTCGCCACGCTACGCGATCATCGAGGCGACCTTCGCCATCGTCTTCGGTCTCATCGGCTGGCTCGGCTGCCGCCTCGGCCTGCCGCTTGAACTGGTGCTGATCCACTTCCTCCTGATCTCCTTCCTCTACGGCGCCGCCGCCATCGACATCGCCCACCGCCGCCTTCCCGACAAGCTCAACCTGAGCTGCGGACTGCTCGCCGTCGCCGCCTTCTGCGCCGCTCCCACCGCCTTCCTCAACCCCGGCGAAACCTTCGCCGGCCTGCCGCGTCCCCTGCTTTTCTCCAACCTCGCCGCGTCGCCCTTGATCTCCTACCTCGCCGAAGCCGCCGCCGCCGTCTTCCTCGGAGCCAGCTTCCTCCTGCTCAGTCGCTGGCTGGTCAACCGCTACGCCGGACAGCAAAAACACCTCTTCCCGCAAGGCCAAGTGCTTCATCTCGACGTCGCCGGCGCCCGCCTCGAAGGCGACGAAGCTCTGCCGTGGAAAGATCTCCAAGGCTTCCAATTCCAGGTCGCCGATGAGTCCGGCCTCCTGCGTGGCGAGGTCAGCTTCCGCGACGGCCATCTTCTTCATGGCGACGGGAAGGTCGAAATCGCCACGCTGACGCCTTTGAGCGTGAACATCCACTCCCTGTCGCTGCCCCGCGAAGCCCTCGGTCTCGGCGACGCCAAATTCGCCGCCGCTCTCGGCCCCTTCCTCGGCTTCCCCCTGCTCTTCGCCAGCCTGTTCGTCGCCGTCTTTACCGCCCTCGGTCACGCCCTGACGATGCGCTTTTGCGGCCGACGCGACTACGCCGTGCCCTTCGGCCTGCACCTCGCCCTCGCCGCCGCCCTCTGGGCCTTCGCCTGGCCCTGGCTCTTGACCGGCTTCGGCCACTTACTCGGACGCTGAACGAAGTCCATCGCCACCGCTAAAGCTTCTTGAGCTCCGTGAGCTCAGGGTCTTGCGCAGTGTTATAACATCGCTTATGATTTCAGTGAAGCCACTTAAACCTCGGAGTCACCCCATGGCCGCCACCGCACTGAAAATCATTTCCATCAGCAATTCCCTCGGCGTCATCCTGCCGAAGGACATTCTATCGCAACTGCAGGTGGAGAAGGGCGACAAGATTTTCCTCAGCGACACGCCCGACAGCTTCCGCATCAGCCGGCACACTGATGAGCTGGAGAAGGATCAGGCCTTGGCGGAAACCATTATCCGTCGTCGGCGCACTGCCTTGCGGGAACTGGCTAAATGACTGAACCCAAATCGCAAGAGAACCGATGAGCCGGACCCGGATCATGGGGGTGCTCAACGCCACCCCCGATTCCTTCTCCGACGGCGGACTCCACCTCGACCCCGAAAGAGCCCTGGCCGCCGCCCTGAAAATGATCGCCGAAGGCGCCGACATCCTCGACATCGGCGGCGAATCGACCCGCCCCGGATCGCCCTCGGTTTCTGTCGACGAAGAGCTTCGTCGCGTCCTGCCGGTGATCGTCGCTTTGCGCTCGGCGCAAGTGACGGTGGAGATCAGCATCGACACCAGCAAGCCGGAAGTCGCCGCCGCCGCCTTGAGCGCCGGAGCGACCTGGATCAACGACGTCACCGGCTTCCGCGATCCACGCATGCGGGTTCTTGCGGCGGAACGCGACTGCACTTGCGTCGTCATGCACCTGCGCGGCACGCCCGCCGACATGGCCGAGAAAGCGATTTATCGCGATGTCGTCGCTGAGGTGAAGGCCGAGCTTAACGCCGCGGTCGAGGCCATGCTTGTCGCCGGGATTCAGCGTCACCGCATCATCCTCGACCCCGGTTTCGGCTTCGCCAAAAACGCGGCTCAGAACCTCGAATTACTGGCTCGTTTCAGCGAGCTCTGCGACCTCGGACTGCCTCTGCTCGCCGGCTGCTCGCGCAAATCCTTCATCGGCGCCGCGAGCGGCGAAATCGACGCCCGCCGCCGCCTTCCCGGAACCCTCGCCGCCCACAGCGCCGCGCAACTCGCCGGCGCCCGTTTCCTCCGCGTCCACGACGTCGCCGAAGCGGTACAGGCAGCGCGCGTCATCGACGCTGTGACCTCCCTTCAATCCTCTGCCGGAGCTTCCCATGGATCTACTCGCTGAAATCAGCCGCGGCTGCGACCTGCGCTGCGCTATCCTCACCGAAGCCGACAGCGGCGGACGCCTGAGAACCACTCGCTTCCTCCTCGACGGCGTCGAGCAGCCCGGCTTCACCTATCACCCGGCACCGGCGCCTTGCGCAAACGTCCTCGCCTACGGCGCGTTCATCATTCCCAACGGCGTTCAGATGCTTTTTCCTGACGACAAAGGGCTGAAAAAGGTCGATGCCCAATGCTATCTCGGAGTGCGCCGCGCCAACGGCGGCCACCTCTGTTTCCTCGACTCGAAATCCTGGCAGCCCGGTCGCCTCGACACCCCGGAACTGCCCAATCTTCTCGGACGCGAATTCACCGACACCCTGCTTTTTCTACAGGCGCTGGTGCGGAAGTTCGATTAGATTAGAGTCCGTACCATTCGAGATCCGCAGCACGAAAAACAAGCACCAAGGACCAAGGAGCCGCCCATGTTTCGCACCATCCCGGAACCTGATTGGAAGCTGTTCAAGGAGTTTCACAGCTTGCTTCTGGAGCGCTACTGCCAGCGCACCCTGGAGGAGTTGGATCAGTTACGACACAAGGATGCAGTCGCCTCCGATCGTTACTTCGATATCCGCGAGTTGCTGAAGAAGCGGGACAAGACGCTGCAGAAGATCTTCCAGGATTACCGCCGCTCCACCGCAATCATGCAATTGGCCGCGATGCGCAACGCGGAACTGCTGAGCGATGCCGAACTCGAGCGCTTCTCCGCGGAGACCCAGAGCGACATCAAGGCTTGGACCGGAGAAGAATGAGCTCTGCACAAGCCGAGCCTATCATGTGACACTCATAAAATTCTGAGCATCGCCGGCCCCCAACTGGCGCGCCGCCTCTTCCGATGCTAAACTTCCCCATCAACCCGAAAATCTCCTATGCGCATCGCCAACCCCCTCTATGACAGCGTCTTCAAATACTTGATGGACGACCCCGAGTGCGCCCGCACGGTGATCGCGACGATCTCTGGATTGGACATCATCAAGGTCGAGCCGCGCCCGACCGAGATCCAGACCGAAGTGAGCAGCGGCCTGCTCGTCTATCGCCTCGATTTCTGTGCTCATGTCAAGCTCGCAGGTGGCCGTTTCCAGCTCGTCCTGATCGAGATCCAGAAGGCCAAGGAAGCTGAAGACATCATGCGTTTCCGCCGCTACCTCGGCCAGCAATACGCCAATCCCGCCAACATCGTCCCCGATCTGCCCCCCGAAGCTCCGGTTCAGCCCCTGCCGGTGCTCGCCATCTATCTTCTCGGTCACAAGCTCAGTGGCATGCCCGAGGTGCCGGCGATCAAGGTGGCGCGGCAGCAGCTCGACGCTATCACCGGCAAAAAACTTGTCGGCCACAGCCCTTTCATCGAATGCCTGACCCACGACAGCTTCATCATTCAGATCCCCAATCTTCACGACGACGCCCGCAACTCCCTCGAAAGCCTGCTCAAGGTCTTCGCCCAACATCGCAAGGACCCGCGCGACGCCCACACCCTGATCGTTGACGAAAGCCAGTTGCCGGAGGAATTCCGTCCCGTCTTACGTCGCCTCAGCCGCGCCGGGGAGTCGGAGGAGATGCGCCAGCGGATGACGATCGAGGACGAATTCCTTGACGATCTGCGCCGCCGCGAACGCCAAACCCTTCTCCTTGCAGAAGAGCGTGACAAGGCCCAAGCCGACACCAAGAAAGCCCAAGCCGAGAAAAAATCGGAAGTCAAAGCCCGCAAAAAAGCCGAAGCCGACAAGTTGAAGGCCGAAGCCGACAAGCAGAAGGCCGAAGCCGACAAGTTGCGCATTGCCTTGAGCTCCGCCGAAATGTTGCGAAGCGCGCAAGTGCCGGAAGATCGTATTCGCCAGGCTACCGGCATCAACTTCGCCCAGCTCGACTCCTGGATCCGTTCGGGACGGCCCTGATCTTCACCCCAACGGGAATTCCGCCTTGACCGGATCGACCCCGTAGACGCAGATGCCGAGATCATCAAGGGCAGAGAGGACTCGTTCGCGGTCGATGAAGAGGGTCATACCGGCCTGCAGGATGAGGCTCCGGGCCTTGGCGGCGGCAAGGGAGTCGACAGTGCGCAGGCCGATCACCGGAATATCGAAACGCAAGTCGTGACCGTCTTTGGCGACCTTGATGACGGTGACGCCGCCGCGACCGAGTTCGCCGCCGCGGAGGATGCAGCGGTCGGTGCCTTCAAAGCCTTCGACGGCGAGGATGCTGCCCCGTTTGACCACCAGGGACTGGCCGATGTCGAGGCGGGCGCATTCCCTCGCCAATTGCCAGCCGTAGGCCGCATCTGCGGCGCGGGAAGCATCGAGGGCGATGCGTCCGAGTTGGCCAGGAGTCGCGAGGCAGGAATCGAGGAAGCTATGGGCCGGCAAGACGGACAGGCCGCCTTCTTCAAAGCAGTCACAGATGGCGCCGAAGAGGCTGTGGGCGTTTTTCTCTTTCAAGCGGGCGAGGATTTTGAAGGCGCGCAAATCGGGTCGGATGCCCCCGAAGAGTCGCGTCGGCTTGACCTGGCCGATCATCATCATTTGGCTGACCTGGCGTTTGCGGCAGGAGTCGATCACCTTGCCGATCTGGCCGACGTGGACCCAGTCGCAGCTATCGGCTTCGGCGGCGAGGGCCGCCTCGGCTTCGTCGATCATGCCGACGACATGAATGCGCGGCACGCCTGCTGCACGGGCGGCGCGCAGGGCGGTGAAGGGGTACATGCCTCGTCCGGCGAGCAGGCAGAGCGGCTGGTCGAGGGCGGGGCGGGGATAGTGGCGGAGTGGATTCATGAGGCAACTTAGCGAGTGACAATGATTTCGCTGATGCAAAGGCCCTGATTGTTGTTTGGGCTGACAACGACAGCGTCGAATCCAAACTCACGACACCAGGTGGCGATGCGCTTGATGAATTCGGGTTCTTTGTCCCACTCGGCCATGCCGGTCGAAATGACGACAAATTCCCGATTCTTGCACTTGGCCAAATAGGGTTTCAAATCTTCGATTTTGTCGAGCTTGATCCACTCGTGCCGAGCCTTATCAAAGACACCAATACCCTGATGAAAATGTAGAGAAATGGAAAGGGATGATTTCTCCAGGGCTGCGTACATCTTGTTGGAATCAGAAGCGGCTTCATAGAAGCCAGTCTTCAGGATCTCAAGGGGGGGCTGACTTTGGCAGCTCACCCCGAAGAGGAGAGTGAAGAATGCGAAACAGAGCTTAGACATTAGGAAATCTCCAAATTAGTAGCTGGCTCATTTCGCCTTGCTCCAGATGACGGCGAGCTCAAGCAGCTGGCCTTCGGCGGCGGGCTGGTTGCCGCGTGCGTCACGGGCGATGAGGCGCTGGCGGGCGGCGGCGAGGGCGAGGGTGTCGAGCTTTGCATCGCCGCAGCCGGAGATCAGCTGAACCGACCAGATGCCGCCGAGATAAACGGCGCGAAGGCGGGTTTCCGCGCCGGCGGCAGGCGCTGGTGAAGGAGCGGCGACGGGACAGGGCAGGAGGGCTTGGCCGTCTTCCAGCCAAAGCGGCCAAACGGCGGGGTTTGCGGCGAGGGTTTCGCTCGGTGCGGCGGGCAGGGGCCAGGCGTCGGCGGCGCTGCGGCGCAGATCGGGGCTGACTAGGGGCGGGCAGATCGGCGTTTCCGGCCATTGCGGCTGGGGCAGATCGGCGCTTTGGCGGGGCAAGGCCAGTTCGGCCTGGTCGCCCCGCGGCAGCGATGGCAGAGGCAGGCTGATGGCGCGGCGAGGATCGTCGAGATCTTCCATCGCCCGAATCTCGGCACTGGCGGCGTCGTCTGACTTGGCGGCGAGGCTGAAGATCGGGCTGGCTGCGGTGTCGCGGCTGCTCGTCGAAGGCGGTGCTTCGGCAACGCGGAAGAGCAGCAGCGGGGCGGCGAGACACAGCAGGCAGACCCCGAAGATCGATATCAGGGGACGACGCTGGCGCCGGCTCGGTTCAGTCCGCGGCACCTGCGGCCTCCGGGCGGGCGGGAGAGGGATCGGTGACCAGATTAACCGTGACATTGAGGCGCTGGGCGGCGGCGATCACCCGCATGATGCAGTCGTAAGGGACTTCCCGTCCGGCCTTGACCGATAGGATGGGGCGGCGATCGCCGGGAAGGGTGCGGCCTTTGATGACTTTGGAGAGCTCATAATCGAGTTCGCTCCAACGGACCCGCTGGGCGTTGAAGAGGCAGATGGCTTCAAGCGGTCCGGCGGCAGCCTTGTCTTTCGGCATTGAAATGACAATGACGAGGCGGTCGGCAGCGAGGCCGGTGCCTCCTTGGACCTTGGGCAGATTGACCTGGAAGCCGTGCTGGAAATCGAAGGACATGGCGAGGATGAAGATGAAGGCGGCGTAGAAAAACACGCTCATGAAGGCCGCTGTGTCGAGCCTTCCGGTGAAGAGTTGCAGGCGTGTGCGGTAGCGCATGGAGAGGCCGAGAGTTTAAAGTTTAAGGTTTAAAGTTGAAAGTTGCGGTGTGGAAAGGCAGGGGGTCAACACTTTCAACATGCAACTTGTCAAGGCTTGGTCTCGCCTTCGACCTTGATGGGATTGTGGGTGAGGAAGTAGACGATCTCGGAGGCGGCCATGTTCATTTCGTTGATGATCGCCTGGACCCGGGTGACGAGGAAGTTGTAGAACAGGTAGCTGGGGATGGCGACGACCAGGCCCGAGGCGGTGCAGATCAGCGCCGATTCCATGAAGGGGGCAAGAGAGCTCAGGTTGATCGTGGCGGCGCCGCGGATGTGTTCAAACGCCTGGATCATGCCGACGACAGTGCCGAGCAGACCGAGCAGAGGCGCGACCTGGGCGATGGTGGCGAGGGCGGGGATGTTCCGCTCAAGGCGGGCGATTTCGACCTGGGTGACCTCGTCGACCGCTTGCACGATGTCCTTCTCGCTGGCACCGGCGCGGAGGACGGCGGCGCGGACGAGGTGGGCGACCGGGCCGGGAGTGTCGTCGCAGATCGACACGGTTTCGACTAGGTTATTGCGCTTGAGGTTGTTGAAGATGCCTTCAAGGAAGTCACGAGTGTCGATCTGGCAGCGGTGGAAATGGAAAAGGCGCTCGACGGTGATGAAGAGAGCGGCGGCGGCGAGGGCGATGATCACCCAGATGACACCGGGGTCGTTTTTGAAGACTTCGAGGAGGCGTTCGAGGGTCATGGCTGGCTCCG
>CAMCSH010000107.1 GCA_945877655.1 Lentisphaera araneosa HTCC2155
TGGATTGGCTCCGTAAAATTGTTTCAAGTCGTTGTCTTTGACTTAGATACAATACATTCATGCGGAGAAATTTCAACATTTATAAGCTATAATTTATGCTATATTTCTTGGGCCCGGGAAGATTTCGGACGGGATCTTGCAACCAACGCGGCAATCCTTCGCCCAGATAAAACTCTTGCTCCGGTAAAATCGGTGCAGTCGCTGGATGTAAACCTGTTATGATCATCTCCGAAGATAAATTCAGCCGACCCGTGCAGGTCGAGAAATTAAACCTTCGGCAAGCGCCTTCATGTGTCATTTTCACTCTACCAAAACGCTTATTGGCGACATTCATTTCCTTGTTGCCAGAGGGAGTCCTTACCTGAGACACCGAAACCACCGGGTTTTCAATTGGCGCTGGCGATTCACAAATGACATGGAAATAGGGCAAACCTAGAAGCATGGCGCGCTCAATGAGATTGGTATCTTCTGCATAGAGCGGCAAAAATGACTCATCATAGCCACCAAGATGATAAAAATTTTCACGATGAAGCGCGATGCGCCCACAAGTTCCATCAGTCGAGTGACTTGATGCAGCGTGCATGACAGCATAAGGATGTTCCGCGAAAAGTTTGACAATTTTATCGATCATATCTAGCGAAATGAAATTGTCGCCATCGAGATTAAAAAGAATGTCACCAGTCGCCAAGCGATGCGATAGATTTTTCGCTTTGGCGGCATGGAATTGTGACACCCCAAAGGCACTGAAATATCTCAAAACTCCAGATTTCATGAAGGGCTCAAACTGAACCATGAAGTCGTCCAATCCTTGCTCACAACCATAATTGACCAGCGCCAATTCATGACGACCGTCGAGCATCTTCAAATTGTGTTCGAGAGTCTGAGAAATTTGGCTTAAGCGATTTCTCGATGTGACGCAAAACGAGATCTTCATTTTTATGGCCTTGCCTTTTTGTCTTCTTCTTTCAAATCAAAAAAACTCTGCGCCAAGCGCACGGCGCCTTCCCGGCTGAGGTGATCGTCGTCGCAGTAGAGAGCCAAGCCGCCAGCACTAATCTGCAAGCCTTGTTTGTTGATGAAAATTTTCTCCGGATGTAGACTCAATAAATCAAATTTCGACACTAGGCGATCCAACATGGGGAGAGTGAGGTCATGCCGTTGTATGTAGAATTCGAGTGGATAATTGAAGCGAGCCTCATCGATTGAGTCGCCGTTACGAGCTAGCTTAATCAAGTGATAAGGGGCATGGACATTTAACTCCGGAACGGGATAGGACAAGACAATCTCCTTTCCTTTTGCCATTTTCAGTTGCTGAATGCTACGATCGAGACTGGCTTCGATCAAGGTCGCTGCTTCTTGAGCGTTACTACTGTTTTTGATATGAGGATCATCCACGCTACGACCTCGCATATTTAAAGATTTTCCTTTCAAGTAGACAGACCACCGAGCTGCGATAAAAACAGTCTTGATTTCCGGCCGCGCCAGGGCTTTTAATGCACGATCATTCATATCCAAGAGATCATCGTTAAGTTCAATGCCATTGCCTGGCAAATGCCCGCCTTTTGCCCAGACTTCACAGCAGAGCCCGCGTGATTTCAACTCGAGATCAAGCCCTTTCCCCAAGGCCAAGGCATGGCTGTCGCCCCAAAGTCCGAGAGTGGCTTGTTTGCTTAAGTCGCCAATGCGAAAAGGCGTCGTCCGCCCTTCCTTTTTGTCGGTGTACTCAGGGAGAACCCGGGTCATTTCGGCTAAAAGCTGGGAGTTCACCTGGCCCTTGAGGCTGACGGTAACCTGACTGGCGACAAAAAGCAATAACCAGGCGATCGCGAGGAAGGACAGGAAAACTGAAGTTGCTTTTAAAGCTGTTCCCCGCCGCAATGGCTCTTCCAATCCATGATGCAAAATGACCGAAATGAGCAGCGAGAGGAGCGCCAATCCGCCTAAGCAGGCAGCGTCCAAATTGCCAAATCGGGCTTTCACAAGGACAATCACCGGCCAGTGGACAAGGTAGAGGACATAAGAGATTCGGCCCAGATACAGCATTGGCGGCAAGGTGAAGACGCGGTGTATAAGACTGCACTCACCTCCTGCACGACCAGCAATAAAAAGTGCCGCGCCGATGACCGGCAGTAGCGCCGCCGGGGCTGGCGTGGCGCCACTGCGGCCAAGGAAGATCAAGGAAACGATCATCAAGAGGAGCGACAAAAATCCAAAGACTTCGGTTTTGAGCCAGGTCAAAATGCTGCCTCGCGCATTCGCCACTGCCAACCAGGAACCCAGTGCCAGCTCCCAGGCCCGGCTTTCCAAAGAAAAGAAGGCGTAGGTAGGAGTGAAATGACTCAACAAGGACGCGCCTATCAGGCCGATCAAGACAAAACCCCCGACCCAACGAGCCTTTAACCAGCCGCGACGAAACGCGAGAAGGCCAAAAATCGGGAAGACGAAATAAAACTGCTCCTCGACGCCCAATGACCAAGTGTGCAGGAAGGGGTTACTTTCTGCCCCCGGATCGAAGTATCCATCACCTTTGGCGAAAAAATAATTCGAGCAGCACAGTAGGGCTTGGCGACAGGCTCGCCCCGCACTCTTCATTTCATCCGGAAACAATATGAAATATGAAGCAAAACAGGTTAATGCCGTCACCACCAACATCGCCGGCAGGATACGTCGGGCCCGTCGAAGATAAAATTCCTTGTAGGAGAAATCGCCTTTCTCCCATCCTTTGACTAGGATCGAGGTGATCAAGAAGCCCGAGATGACAAAAAAGAGGACAACGCCGAGATAGCCGCCGGGCAGCCAGGAGGGATTAAGATGATAGATCAAAACACCAAGTACAGCCAAGGCACGAAGACCATCGATTTCTGGACGGTAGTTGATGTTGGTGGCCATGGGATCCATGAAACTGATGTTAGGAGGGCGGGAAGATACGGCGGAGCACTAGATCAACAAGTCCTTCCAAGCTCCGCAAGACAGACAAAAGTCAAAGAAGGTAAGGCCGATCACTCCCCCATTGAAATTCCTTGCTGGAGCCGGAGGATTAGATCATCACGCGGATCATATTCATTAAGCCAAAACGACTATTTCCTTCGTGCCTTTTCGAAACGCTGACGGCGTCTGGCTTCGTCCGTGCTTTCGGTTTTGATCTCTTCCGGCGGCGGAGGCGCACTTGGCGTAGGCGGCAGGGCGACGGCAATCTCCGGTGCGGCTTGCGCCGGACGGAATCGGCGGATGTCAGGAAGCAGTTTCCAGCCAGTGCGCTCAATCAGAAGCGCCAAAAGGAAAGTGATGAGCCCGATGGCCAGGACCGGCGCGGTGAAGTCGCGGATGTCGCGGCGCGGCGGCCGCAAAAAGGCCTTGGAGAAATCGGTCCGCTCTTCGCCGCCGGTGCTCATCGAAAGGGCACGGATCGAGGCCGGACCCGCCGGTGAGAAGTCCCATTCCGGATCGATGCCGGCAAAAACCGGGCCAAAAGGAATCGTCCCGTCGAGGACCTGGATGGCGCCCTTCAAAGGCTGCCCAGGGGTGAGTTGGAGAGTCGCGGTGTGCAGGCCAGGACGCAAGCGCTGCCACGAGACTTCCTCAATTTCGCTCTGCTGAGTGGCGACGACCAAGGCTGGCGGCTTCAGCGCCAGAGCAGCATCGCGGCTAGAATCGTTGTGGAGCTCCAAGGTCAGGGTGTTGCCCTCCAACTGGCTGCGCAGGCCGATGCCTTGCGGCGCCGGCGGAGCTTGGCACCAACGCGCCAGGGTCTGGACCATGCCGTCATAACCTTTCCAGGCCTGGACGCTTTTGGCGAAGTCGCCGGACAGCGGAAAGCAGATGGCGCCGCAGCGGCCGGCACCACGCCGGGCGACCGCGAGGAGCGGCGACTTGTCCTTATCCAAGGCCGTCAGCGACAGAATACCTTCCGGACGGGTGCAGCAGAGGTTGTAGCCATCGACTTGCGGCGGCCATTCGGGATCGCGGCTGCCGATCTCGCTCCAGCGTCCGGTGCTCTGCACCTTGGCGGCTTTTTCGATGAAGGCGGAGCGGGCGACGGCGACGGTTTCCATGGCGAAGATCTGCGGCAGCTTGTCCATGTCTTGGCAGAAGAAAATCCGTCCCTTGGCGCGCGAAGCGACGGCCTTCAAGAGTCCGGCGTCGGAGTCGGTGTCGGAGCCCATGCCGATGACCGTGATCGAGGCGCCGGAACCGGTGATCGCGGCGACCGAGGCCTCCCAATCTCCCGGCTCTTCCGAGTCGGCGGCATCGGCGAAAAGAATGACGTGGCGTCGCATTCCCGAGGCCTTGGCGACTTCTTCTTTGGCGGCGCGCAGAGCTTCGCCGATGTAGATGCCGCCACCGGACGACACGATCGAGCGGGCTTTAGCAGCGATGTCACTGCGATTGCCGCCGACCGGAGCCATGCTGACAATGTCGTGCGGACTGGAGTCGACAACGATCAGGGCATAGCGATCGCGAGGCGACAGGAGCTCGACGGCGCGAGCCGCGGCCTCGCCTGCGAGTTGGATCTTGGGCTTGCCGGAAGGCGTCGGACAGCTCATCGAACCGGAACGGTCGACGACGATGCAAAGCGCGGCATCCTGGCGCCTCTGGTCCTCTTTCAGGTCGAGCGAGACCGGTAGCAAGGGATCGACCGGCGAGCCGTAATAGCCGCCGGAGCCAAAGGAGAACTGGCCGCCGGACATGATCAAGCCGCCGCCCTGGGCCCGGACGAAGAAATCGAGACTTTGCAAAAAGGGCTGGGGCAGCAAGTGGGCCGGCATGTCGTCGAGGAAGACGAGTTTGACGCCGCCGAGATCGGCACTGCCGAGCTTGCTGAAGGATTCGGGTTCTTTGACGGTGAAGCCGCCGCGGCGCAGCGATTCGGCGACAGGCGACGGCTTGTGACCGCTGAGGACGAGGACGACCGATCCACCGGTGAGCTCGACCCAGGCTTCAGCCGTATCATCGCCGGGAAGTTCGTCGGCGGCGGCTCGCAGACGGACGAGATAGCGGTGCAAACCGGGCTCCTCGAGTCGGTCCTGCAGGCGCAGACGGCCATGGCCGCCACGGACATTGACCGTCCCTTCCATCACCTTCTGGCCGTCGCGTTCGACGGTGAAGGGAATCGGGCCGTCGACGGAGCATGCAGCGACGATTTCGAGCGGGAAGGTTTCGGCCTTGCGGACACGTGCCGGAGCGCGCAAAGCTTCCGCCCGGGCATTGTGGCCGAGGGCCAGGCTGACCAGTCGATAATCGAGGGGGACGCCTTGGGCTCCGAGGCGTTAGCCGAGACCGCCGAGCGACTCCGTCGCATGGCCGTCGGTGACCACCAGGAAGCGGCTGGGGCGGCTGCTGTCGATATCGGTGAGGGTCTGGCTCAAGGCGAAGCCGAGGCGTGTCTGGGTATTTTCGAGAATGGTGACCCCTCCTGAGGGATCGCGTTTCGCCGCCGTGCCGGCGAAGTCTACCAAGAAGAGACGGTCTTCGTCTTTTTTGCCCTTCTTCAGGGATTCCTCCCATTCCTGCAGGTGCGGCACGACGAGGTTTTCCGCCGACACCGAGCGATCGAAGAAGACATAGAGGTCGACTCCGGCGCCGCCACGTTCGAGCTGGGGACGGGCGAGGCCGATGACGAGGAGGGTGATGGCGAGGAAGCGCCAGGGCTCGCGGAGGCCGAGCCTCGGCCAGGCCCAGGCTGCCGCGGCCGCTGCGGGGATGAGAGCCAGCCAGACCGGGAAGAGAAAGTGCATCGGCGGATAAACTCCATCGCTGATAATGCTGAGTGAGCAGTAAGGAAACTCTGGTCAATATCGCACCCGAGCCCCACGCAAGTCAAGCCCTCGCGGTGAGATTGCCGCCTTCAAAGAGATCAACTGAAGCTGCACAACGGGGAAGAAAAAGGGCTGCTACCTCTTCGAGGATGCCCCTCTGGGCCTGTGCGGCTTCTTCGCCGTCAATCGCGGGCACGCTCCCCCGCTCGCGTTATTCCGCCGACATCACTTGGCAGCAGGGCTCAAGGATTTGCTATCGATCACCACCGAAGGCATCGGGCGAAGCTTGGCGGAGCCTTCGTCAACGATCGATTCGCCCGGCTTGATGCCGCCGCTGATCTCCCACAGGGCTTCGCCTTTGGGGCCGCTGAGCCAGCGGCCGGCTGACACGGGGCGAGGGGTGGACATCAAGGCGTCCTTGCCCGCCATGTCTTTGCCGGGAGCGGCGACGTAGACGAATTTGCCCATGGCGCCGTCGAAGACGCAGTGACGAGGGACCGCGATGATTTCGGGAATGACGATGCCGGCGAGACGAGCGCGAACCAGTTGGCCCGGGGAGATCCGGCCGTCGACTTTGCGGATGACGCAACGCAGGATGCGGGTCTGCGATTTGGCGTCGAGCTGCCAGTCGTTGACATCGGCCTCGGCGTCATCGGCGAGCACCGCGCCGCTTTCGCTGAAGAGCTGGAAATGGAGCTTGCCGGGGCTTTTCTGGACCAGAGTTTTGGCGGCGAGTTTTTCGGTGATGGCGCGGAATTCGGTTTCGCCGAGGAGGATGCCGCAATGGAGTTCGCTCAAGTCACTGATCCGGCAGAGCTCGGTTTCTGGCGACACCAGCGAACCCTCTTCGATGCGCTGCAAGGAGCTGAGGCCGCTGACCGGAGCGGTCACCGAGCACCAGCTGCGTTCGAGCTTGGCCTGCTCGACAGCGCTGCGGGCGCTGGCCACCAGGGTGAGGGCGGATTGCAGTGCAGCGCGCGTGGCGCTCAGGCTGCTGTCGGCAGTGGCAATAGTTGCTTGCGCCAGAGATTCCTGGGTCTTGGCGGCATCGAGCTCGCGACGGGTCGAGGCTTCGGCGGCGACCAGTTGCTCCTGACGCTTGGCTTCGCGGCTGGCTTCTTCGAGGCGGACCTTGGTTTCATGGAGACGGGCTTCGGCTTCACCGATGCGGGCTTCGGCCGATTTCGCCGCAGCTTCGCTTTCGGCCAGCTTGGCTTCGGCCATCTGCTGCTTCAGGTCGTAGGGACGTGGGTCAATGTCGAATAGAGTCTGGCCGGCGCTCACCGCTTCGCCTTCGCGATAGCCGCGTTTGAGGATGATGCCCGAGACGCGCGGACGCAGAATCGCTTCGCGGCTAGCGCGGATTTCAGCGCGGAATTCCGGCGCCCAAGGATATTCGCCGAGCTGGATGCTGAGCAGGCTGACTGGTGTCGGCGGCATCGCAAAAGCGGCCGGAGCTTGGGTGGGCTTGCATGAGGCGATGGCAAGAAACAGGCTGAGTGGAAGCATTAAGCGCATGTGTTGAAACCTTTGGGATTAAAAAATTGCGGGTCAAGATACCCCGATCCCTTTTCGGCGCGACAGGATTTGAATGAAAAACCGTAACGACAAGACCCCGGAGTCTCCTCCGGGGCCTTGTTCGCTAGTCAAGCTTATTTGATGACACTGCCACCAGCGGCTTTCCAGCCGGCGATGCCGGCTTTGAACTCGCTGATCTTGGTGTAGCCGAGGCCTTGCAGCTTCTTCGCCATCATGTCGGACATCGGGCATTTCTCCGAGCCGCAGTAGGTGACGATGCTGGCGTTCTTATCGGGCAAGGCCGCCTTGACCGTGGCGGCGTCGGCTTCGAGCGACAGGCCGATGGCGCCGGGGATGCGTTCGCCGCTATCCCATTTCGAGCCGGCACGGGCGTCGACCAAGGTGGCGGATTTCGCAGTGACCACGGCCGACAACTCGGCGTAGCTGAGGGTGGGAGTGGCGACGGCTGCGTCGACGGCGCAAACGCCATTTTTGCAGTCTTCGCAAGTGCCGCAGGAGTTGAGCAGCAGGGCGCTGCCGAGAAGGGCGAGGGAGGCGATGATTTTCATGGGATATTCCTGATGTTGGGTTGTTTGGGGGATCAAGACAATTTGGCGGCGAGCTCGGCGACGCGTCGGCCGAGAGCTCTGCCGGTGGCGAAGTCGCCCTCAGTGGGACGGCCTTCGGGAGTCGGTGCGACCTGGCTCATCACGCCGGTGAAGGAACCGAGACGGTTGATCGCCGTCGCTTCCGGATGGCCGGCGTAGATGCCATTCATCTCACCTAGGCTGACCCAGATCATGCCGTGCTGAGAGGCAAGAGTGACGAGGTATTGCAGCGTGCCTTGTTTGTCGCCGGAGGGCGAGCCCGAGGTGGTGAAGCCGGCAGCTAGCTTATTCTTCCAGCCCTGGCCGAACCAGATGCCGGCTGTGGCGTCGGCAAAAGTCTTGAACTGGCCGGAGACCATGCCCATGTAGGTCGGGCTGCCGAAGATGATGGCATCGGCGGTGGCAAGAGCCGCGAAGACGGCTTCGTCCTTGTAGCGTCCGTCGACGATTTTTTTACTGTCGATGGCAAGTTCGATGACTTCCGCGCCAACGACGCCGCGGACGCCTTCAGCGACGGCTTCGGCAAGCATCTTGGTCTTGCCCGATCCGGAGTGGTGAATGATAGCGATTTTAGACATCGGATTCTCCTGGTTTTGTGGGGCCAATCAAAGTTCAGTCATGCCGCCGTCGACCGAGATCTCGATCCCGGCGACGAAGCTGGAGGCGGAGGTGGCGAGGAATTCGACCGCTTGGGCGATTTCTTCGGAAGTGCCGAAGCGCTGCATCGGCACCATGCCGGCGATCGCCGCCTTGGTCGGGTCGATAGCCTCGCTCGGCATTCCGAGCTTGCCGTAGATCGGAGTATCGATCGGGCCGGGAGCGACGGCGTTGACCCGGATGCCGCGGGGCAGAAGTTCGCGGGAGAGCGAGCGGGCGAGGCAGCGCAGGCCGGCCTTGCTGGCGCTGTAGGCGCTGAAATTGCCCATGCCGAGATTGCCGGCTACCGAGGTATTGAGCACGATCGAGCCAGGATTGTTGATCATGGGCAGAAGCTTCTGGATGCTAAAGAAGGCGCCTTTGAGGTTGACCGACATGACATGATCGTAATAGGCTTCATCAGTGTCTTCCAGAGAGCGGAATTCGCCGAGGCCGGCATTGATGAACAAGGCGTCAATGCGGCCAAGATTGGCTTCGACTTCGCCTGCTAGACGGCAGAGATCGCTGACCTTGGCGACATCGGCAGTGAAGCCGATGACTCCGTCGCCGAGATTTCTGACCGCTTCAGCGACAGCGTCGCTGCGGCGTCCGACGATGCCGACCTTCCAGCCCTTGGCGAGAAAGAGTTGCGCGGTGGCAAAACCGATGCCGGAATTGCCGCCGGTGATGAGGATGCTGGACATGGAAAAACTCCTGATCTTGGTTTGCGGGATGGGTTAATTTTTCATTTCAAATCGAACAAAATTGCCTTAAGTCCGGAATCTCCGACGTGCAGGATGAGGGACTGCCCGTCGATGGCCAAGGCGTCGCTGGACGCAAGTTTGACACCGTCGCCTGTCGCCGCACCGGCGACCACCTGCAGCCAGAAGGCCCGACCCTGAGCAGGATTGAGCTCAAGCTGAGCTCCGGCCTCAAGAACAAGAAGCTCGACCGTGGCATCCTGGCGGATGGCGAGAGATTCGTCGCGGCCGTCGCGAGAGGCGACAATTCGGCGTCCGGATTTTGGCCAGGCATCGGGAAGGTCGCGGTAAGTGGGAACCAGTCCGCGACTCTCAGGAAGCAGCCAGACTTGGTAGAGATGGAGCTCGGATGAGCTTGATTCATTGACCTCGCTGTGGATGATGCCGCCGCCGGCGCTGAGGTGCTGGACGTCGCCAGCTCGCAACACTTCTTCACGTCCCATGCTGTCGCGATGACGCAAGGCGCCACTGAGGACGAAGGTCAGGATCTCGGCGTCTTTGTGCGGATGAGTGCCGAAACCGGTGCCCGGCGCGACGCGATCTTCGTTGATCACCCGCAGGCTGCGGAAGCCCATCCACTTCGGATCGTAATACTCGGAAAAGGAAAAGCTGTGAGCAGCTTTCAACCAACCGTGATCAGCGTAGCCGCGCTCGGAAGCAAAACGGATCATCAGACTCATGGGAAATCTCCTGCTTGGCTTATGAGTCAATCTATATCGTTCGACATCGAATGACAAGAGCCAAGCGCAAGAAACTTGGAAAATTCCTTCGATCGAATTCAAGAAGGTTCTTGGCGACCTTTGCCGAGGCGCTTGCAGAGCGAAGCCAGGGCATCCTGCTCCCAAGGCTGGAGAACGGAGAACTCCTCCGTGACGCGATTCGCATGAGCCGGGAAATAGTCGCTGATCAACTTCCGCCCCGAGGAGCTCAGCGTCACCTGGAAGGTCCGCTGGTCATCCGGGAGAGCAATCCTCTCAATCAAACCGGCCTTTTCGAGATTGCGCACGACGGTGCACAGATTGGAGGCCGACACCAGGATTTTCGGCCCGATCTCACAAGGCTTGAGCGGGCCGAGGTGGAGCAGGGTTTCGAGCACGGCGAACTGGCTGACGGTAAGGCCCTCGGGTAGATGAGCATGCAGGCGGTCCTCGAGGGAGTTGACGCAACGCAGCAGCGAGATCACGGCGCTAAGCGCACGGACCTGCTCGGGACTGCCGGGGTATTTGCTGGGCATGGTGAAAACTTTCCTCGCCTCAAGATGAAGCGACTTCGCCGAATCCGCCAGCCTCTTGATGGAATCAGGCAGCTCGGAAGATGCGCAAGCCCGACCCAAGAGTTTTCGCCCAGCTTCCCCCGCCGCATTCTTGACTGGCGCAGAAGCGCAGCGTAACTTACAATCCGTGAGCTGCTTAAGTTACACCCATTCCCTTGCTATCTGTTGCAAGTCACCTCACTTGGAGGCGCCGCTCCCGTGTCCACCTTCACCACCGAGCAGATCCGCTCCCTCTCCCCCGATGCCGCCAGCTTCGACGCGGCCAAGTCCAACTCCTCGCCTGCCAAATGGCGCGACCTCGGCCGCTCGGAACGGGCCCTCTGGGGCGTCTGCAAAGGCTCCGCCGATTACACCGTCGCGGTCTCCCTCGGCGACGGCATGGACTTCCGCTGCAATTGCCCCTCCCGCAAACGCCCCTGCAAACACGGCCTCGCGCTGCTCCTCATCCACAGCGCCGCACCGCTCGCCGAAATCGCCGAAGCCGCGTGGATCGTCGAGTGGTTCAGCAAACGCGAAGAGACCTCCAAAAAACGCGCCGAGAAGGTCGAAAAAGCCGTCGCCAAGGCCCAGGAGGCACCGACTCTCGACCCCGCCAAAGCCGCCGAAAAATTCGAATCCCGCGATGAACTCCTGAGCGCCGCCGTCGATCGCTTCCAGGCCTTCCTTGAGGACGCCCTGCGCACCGGACTCGCCACTTTGCCCGCCCGCGGCGACAGCTTCGCCACCCTCGCCGCCCGCCTCGTCGACGACAAGGCGCCCTCCCTCGCCAACCGCGTCCGCAGCCTCGAAGAAATTCTCGGCCGCGGCGAACACTGGCCCGCCGCCTTCTGCGATTTGGCCGCCGCCACCGCCCTGCTCCTCCAGACCTGGAAGGAACGCGCCGCCCTCGATGCCGAACTGGTCCACGAAGTCAGCCTCCAGTCCGGCCTCAGCCTGAAGGAGGAGGACGCCCTCGCCTCGGGTCAACGCCTCAGCGACACCTTCCTCGTCGTCGGCCAGCGCGTCGAAGATCTCCCCAGAGTCCGGATGATGCGCACCTGGATCTTCGGCAGCCGCAGCGGACGCCTCCTCACCGAGCTGAAATTCTCGGTCAACGGTCAGGCCTTCCCCGGCGAACTTCTCAGCCCCGGCCAGGCCTTCAGCGCCGATGCCGTGCTCTCCCCCGGACGCCGACGCGAACGGGTCTTCCTGCCCCTGCGCAAAGCCGCCATGCTCAGCGACCTCGCCCAGCTCGGCTGCGCCGATCTCGATGCCGCCCAGCAGCAGCTCGCCGAGGTCCTCGCCGCCTGTCCCTGGACCCGCCAGTTCCCGCTACTCCTCTCCCAGGTCCGTCTCGGCTTCGCCCGCCAGCAGGCCTGCCTCATCGATCGCGCTGGACGCTCCTGGCCCCTCGCTCAGCAAAGCCCCTGGGACCTCCTCGGCCGCAGCGCCGGACGCCTCTGCTCGCTCTTCGGATTCTGGGACGGCTCCGCCTTCGAAGTGCTGTCGCTGATCCAGGATTCCCAGGTCACGCCCCTGCCCGAAACGCCTTTGCGTCCGCCGCAATTCGCCCTCGACCCGAGCCTCATCCCGGTGATCCAGGGCCTGCGCTCCGAAGACGGCCTCAGCGTGCCGCATCCCGAGCTCAACGACCTGCTCCTGCGTCCCAGCCTCAGCCCCGGCTGGAAATTCCTCCTCGCCCGCGCCGCCTCGCGCACCCTCGACCTCGCCGCCGCTGAATTCCCCGCCCTCCCGGCCGAAGCCGCCGCCGACTTCGCCGCGACCGAACATCTCCTGCCGCCGCCGACGGCCGAATACCTCACCCGCCTCGAACGCGACTCCGCCCTCCGCCTCGAAGCCGAAGCCGAAATCACCGCCCGCGGCTGGCACCTGCCGATCCAATTGATGCCCTTCGAAGCCCTCGAGGCCGGACGCAAGCTCCCCGCCGGCTGGCTCGCCGCCTACGGACCTCGCGGACGCTGGCTCCTCAGCCTCAACCCGGCCTGGAAGGAACGCCTCAAGGACCTGCCGCCGCAAGCCAATGCCGACGAGCTCAAAACCACCTGGCTCGAAGGCACACCCGAAGCTCGCCTCGCCGCCCTGCCCGGACTCGCCGCCCTCGGCCGCAACGTCCTCCTCGAATCGCTGCGTTCGACCTGGAAGGCCGACAAGGCCGAGCTTCGCCAAAGCGCCTTGACCCAGCTCCTGCCGCTGGCCGCCAAAGACGACATCCCCTTCCTCGAAGAATGCCTTCGCGACCGCTCCGACAAGGTCCTACAGCTTGCCCTCGCGACCCTCAACACCCTGCCCGATTCCGCCAGCGCTGCGGCCT
>CAMCSH010000108.1 GCA_945877655.1 Lentisphaera araneosa HTCC2155
CGATTTCGGCTTCGATCTCGACGCTCCTCTCCAGACCACAATCAGTCGGTCACCGGAACTTCGACTCACCCAGTCTTCAAGAGCGAAAATCGTAACTCAGGAGACAGCCTAATGAAATACAGACTTGCACAGAATGTTGTAAAGAAGCACCATTTCGCTGACCAGCAGCGGCGTCAGATCGAGATAGGCAATGCGGCCCGCCAGGGTCTCGGAGGACTGCTGCAGCAACTCCCGCGACGCCGAGCCGAGAATGAGAAAACGTCCCGGCCGACGGTCCTGATCAATTTCCGGACGCAGTTCTGAAAAAATCTCCGGCAACAATTGCACCTCGTCCAGGCACACCAGCTCCTGGCGATGACGACGGAAAAACAGCTCGGGGTCGGCGAGCTTGTTGAGATCGGAACGCCGCTGCAGGTCCAGAGCCACCGCAGGCCGGCCCGCCAACAAGTGCCGCGCCAAAGTCGACTTGCCGCACTGCCTCGGCCCCAGGATCGCCACGGCCGGTGCCCTTGCCAAGGCCTTCTGCGCCGCCGCCTCCAATTGACGGATGATGTATTCCATGACTCTCCTCCTGGCACCCTAGTTTTTGAAATCACGAAGATCACAATAGCCATGTAATTCATGCATTCAATGCATGAATTACATGGTTAATTAAATCAGGGAAACTTCTCTCTTCATACTGGTTTTCCACTTGGCTGTCCGGCATCCTGCCGGCTGTTTTTGGATGTGGTTCGATCGTCCCGATCGAAAGAGCGCTGAACAAGCCGGCGGGACGCCAGCGATCCCAAGATTGAGCTGCAGTCATTCAGCATCGGCGGAACTCCTCTCCTGTGAACTTGAGCAGCGCCTGGCCGCGCTCGAGCTGGAGCCGTTCGGCGGCCTCCCGGGTAAGTTCGCAAGAATCCTCCAGGGCCTCAGAGAGGATCTCGGGAGAAACAACACCGAGGGCAGCGAGAGCTTCGAAGGCGTCGCTGCGGCAAAGGGCGCAGGTACCATTCTCCCAGATCCAGAGCTGAATTGCCGGGACTCGCGACAAATGAGGATGGGAGCGAAGACTCGAGACCCAAGGTTCGATCTCTTTGAGCTTCGAGAAGAGGGAGTCGGTGAAAGCATACGGAAGTTCAGTCCGCAGGCTTTGGGCATCCAGATAACCCCAGCTTTGTGTGCTCAACTTGTGCAAGCGCTTCATCAGTCGCTGATGAATCGGAACAGGTAGGGAAAACCGGAAGAGCTCAAGCGCCATCTGGGCCGTGCAAGGATTTCGGGACCGGCTCAATTTACGACCCAGCTTGCGAACGGATGGAAGATCGAAATGAGCGAGTGCCTGAATCGCGGCATAACCTGATTTTCGTCGCCCGGCACGGAGTGCGATCTTGAACCAGTCAGGATCGATCTGAGGCGCCTTGCGGAAACCGAAGACCCGCATCAAGGCCATCCAGGTCTTAAAATCCTGGGTGGCCACCATGCGGTGATAGAGCTCGGGCATCACTTCGTCTGAGATCAACAGCGCCCCTTTTTCCCAGATCATCGATCCTGGTTGTAGAAGGGCCTGTTCAATGCCCTCGGCATTCATTTGAGACCAATCAGGTCGGGGGGTGCCTGAGCCTCGCGGTTCCCGCAAAACCTGAGCGTGGGCCTCTGCGAAAGCGCGGCAGGCGGGAGTGTCATTTGCGTGGGCCGCAATGAGGGCGTGCCATTGGGCCGTTTGTTCAGGTTTGTTGTAGACTACAAAATCCGGTGTCCACTCCACTTGCCGCCCCTGAAGAAGAGCTTCACCATAAGCTTTCATCATCAAGGGAATGGCGAGTGCCGGCTCGTGCTCGATCCAGTGCAGCAAGGCGCTACCTGGGTAGGCATATTCGACGGAGATCGCATCGGCTATTGCATGCTTGCGGATGATCTGCAGCGCCCGGTTATCGCCTTCTTGATGCCATCGGATGAGGAGGTCGCTGTGCTGCACATCCATGGTGTTTCCTGTCTGCTCAAGCCAGGAGTCGAGTGCGTCCATAGCCTGTCGCTCCATCCCCGCAGTCCTCAAGATAGAATGCAACAAGTCACTGCGGTCATCGCCGACTTCGAGTGCTGCGCTCTTGAACACCGCCTGCAGGATCAAATCCTCGACTCCCGCCACCCCGAACTGCCGCACATGCAGAACAGCCCGTCCCTGACCGCAGATCAGGGCTTTGCGGAAGGCGCGACGGGAGAGCGGCAGGGTGTAGGCGGGAGCGGGTGGGAGGAGGCGTTTGGGGAAAGGGTTTTTCATGTTTATTCTCCACTGGGCTCGCCGGCATCTTGCCGGCTGTTGTTGGATGTGGGTCGATCGTCCCGATCGAAAGAGCGCTGAACAAGCCAGCGGGACGCCAGCGATCCAGTAGGGGAACGGCGCGTCAGCATCGGCGGAACTCCTCTCCCGTGAACTTGAGCAGCGCTTGGCCGCGCTCGAGCTCGTTGTGCTCCTGCCAGGCCTGCTGGTGGGCGCAAACGCGGCTGTCGGCGTTGCGGGCGTCGACCAGTGATTGCAGGCGGGCGAGGGCGACGCGGCGGTTCTGCGTCTGCGAACGCTCGCCCGAGGCCTGCGCCACCAAGCCGCCGGGCAGCCAGCGGGCGCGGATGGCGGAGTCGGTTTTGTTGACGTGCTGGCCGCCGGGACCGGAGGCGCGGCAGGCCTCGAAAACCACCTCGCGGGGGTCGAGACGAATCTCGTCGACCGAAGGCAGCAGCGAGACGCCGAAGAACCAGTTCTTGCGGGCATGAGTGGGACGGAATGGGCTGCGGCAAACCCATAAATGGCTGCCGCACAATTCCAAGGACCAAGTCCGCAGTTTTGCGGCATCCGCATCTCCGGCTTCGATCTCGATCAAGGCGGAGAGCAGGCAGTCTTTTCCGCGAGGTCCGGCTTCGGCTTCGACTAGGTCGCAGCTCCATCCCTGGCGCTGAGCTTCCTTGGTGAGAAAGCGCAGCATGTGGGAAACGGCGCGCTGGCACTCGGCGGGGCCGCGTCCGGAGGTGATTTGAATCAGCATTTGCATCGGCTGCGTCCTCCGTCGGTCTTGTAGGTAAGCACCGGTCGCATCATCGCAACGACGAGGATGAGTCCGGCGTCGACGAGGTCTTGGATGACGCCGTCGATGTCCTTGTAGGCTTCGGGTGCCTCTTCGTAGAGGAGGTCCTTGTTGTCGCAGAGGACGCGGCTGCCGAGCTTGGTCTTGAGCAGTCCTTCCGGCGAGAAGCGTTTCTCGAGGCGGGCGCGGGTGGAGCCGCGGTCCCAGCGGCGTCCGGCGCCGTGGGCGAGGGACCAGCCGTGATCGACGCTGTTGCTGATCGGATGGACGATGTAGGAGAAGTCGCCGCGCGAGCCGGGAATCAAGACGAAATCCTGATCGGAAGGGGCGGCGCCCTTGCGGTGGATCCAGCCTTGCGGCGTGCGGGTGACGGAGTTGTGGGTCATGTCGCAGAGCTGCGTCCCTTCGGCGCCGATGGCGTCGAGGAAACGCCGGGCGATGAGCCGACGGTTGGCACGGGCGAAGAAGAGTCCTTCGTCGTGACGGCGCAGGTAGTCGCGTCCGAGCTCGGAGTCGTCGGTCAGGCCGCTGCCGCCGAAGACGTCGGTGTGCGAGCGCAGGATGGCTTCGCCGAGTCCGCGGGAGCCGGAGTGGACCATCAGCTGCAGGTTTTCCGCCACCAAGCCGAGTCGCTGCGCCAGCTCGGGATCGAGGATCTCCTCGACTTTCTGGATCTCGGCGAAGTGGTTGCCACCGCCGATGGTGCCGAGCGCGTCGGTCCATTCGGGCAGGCCCTGCTCGGTGACGAAGGCGTCGTGGTCGCCTTCCCAAGGGAGGTCGAGCGACAGCTTCTTGAGCCATTTGTCGATCTTGGTCTTGTGGACGGGCAAGGAGCTCTGCCAGAGGCCCATGCCGCAGCCGATGTCGTTGCCGACAAGGTGCGGGTAGACGAGCCCTTCGGTGAGGATGGCAGCGCCGACGGGAATGCCTTTACCGGGGTGCAGGTCAGGCAGGCCGATGGCGGCGGTAACGCCGGGCAGGATGGCGGAGTGTTTCAGTTGTTGGATGGCGGCGCCTTCGATCCAGGAGGTGGACGAGGCGTAGAGGCGAACTTTGTCGCCGAAGATTTGCGGTATGATAAGACAGTCTCCTGAGGAGGGGGAACGGGGTCCCGGTCACTCAGGAATCGAGATCAAACTGGGGCATCCGGGAAGCGGCCGTGGCGGCTTATTCGGAGCGGCATCTGAGCAAGGAAACCTGAGACCGGTCAGTGGGCCGCCTGGCGTGAAACGGAGGCGGCGGCAGTTGCAGTAGTGATTGTGGTCATGGGGATTCTCCGGGGAAGGGGTTTGTGGGGTGTGAGCTCCAGTCGTGACTCACTGGTCACAGGGTCTTGGGTCACTTGGTCATGCTAGGCATTGTAGCGAGCTTTTGCGGCGGGCGCAAGGGGGCGACTCACGCCGCTTTCGGCAGATTGCGGCCGGCGCCGGCGTAGAGACGTGGGACGAGGTATTTCAGGACCGAGGCGGTGGGGATGGCGAAGAGGGCGCCGGTGACGCCGACGAAGATGCCGCCGAGGAGGACGGCCATGATGATTTCGAGGAAGCTGAGGTTGAGCGAGGTGCCGACGAAGCGGGGGTAGAGGACGATCCATTCGAAGGTCCAGATCACCAAATAGATCAAGGTGACGGCACCGAGGAAGAGGAGGAAAGAGGTGTCGGCGCTGCCGCTGACGAGGATGCAGATGATCATGGTGGCGCCGTAGCTGACGGCTGGGCCGATCTGGGGGACAAAGACCTGGAGGCCGGCGAGGATGGCGAGAGGGAAGGCGTGCGGGACGCCGACGAGGGAAAAAAGAATGAGATAGATGGGAGTCTCGATGATCATGATGGTGACGAAGCCGCGGGCCCAGGCTTCGAGGCGGCGGATGATTTCATCGAGGGCTTCGGCGGCTTCGCTCTGGGTGCCGGGGCGGAGGCGGGGCATCCATTCCGATTCAAACACGGTGGCGGCGAAATATTGCCCGAGCGAGCGCGATCCGCTTTGCGGCACCTGGAAGTGGGCCAGTTTGATCAGGAAGAAAACGAAGGAGAAAAAGGCGAGGAAGGCGTGCAGGCAGCAGGCGCCGAGGTTGGCGAGGGCGAAGTTGACGATGCCGCCGTTGCCGTTGGCACCATAGAGAAGGCGTTGGTAAAGCTGGTCGCGGTGGGCCGGATCGTCGAGGTATTGTGCCAAGCCGGAGAGCCACGGCAGGTGGCCGATCTTCTCGTTGAGGCGGCTGACTTTGTCGCCCAGGTAGGCGCCGAGATCGCGTTCGATCGCCGGGCGGGTGGTGGCGACGGACTCATCGACGGCGCCCGGGCTTTGGCTGAGAGATTCTTTTTTATATTTCTGGAAATCGAGGCGGGCGCTATCGAACCAAGGAGACGAGACGACGACGCTGATGAAGATCAGACCGGCGATGCCGGCGGCGAGCGTGGTGACAGTGAGGATGACGGATTGTTTCGCCAGGCGTTCGTCGGGGCGGCGTTCCTCCTGGATTTCGCGCAAACGGCGGCCATGCCAGAGGGATCGTCCGAGGTCGATGATAAAGCGCAGGGGGAAGATGACGGGTTGGAGCAAGGCGATGAACATCTGCGCCGGGCGGCTGGGCAGGAACGTTCGGGCATACCAGCGCTGAAGAGGCAGGCAGAGACAGGCGAGGGTGAGACCGACGAGGACGCCGGTGAGGTAGGTGGCGACGAGGAGAAGCAGGCCGAGGACGGCGGCAACCGCGGCGAGACCGGCCATCGACAAGGCGTTGCCACGTTGCCGCATGGCTTCGTCGGCATGGGCCATTTCCTCTTCCAAGGCGTCGGGATCCAGCTCGAGGCCGGTGGCGACATCGGTGAGGATCTGGCGTTCTTCGGGATTGAGATAGTTGTCGTGATAGGCAGCGGTGACCAAGGCATGGAGGATGGCGCGGCGGTCGTCAGGAGACACCGGCAGGAGCGGTGGGCAGAGCTCAGCGACGTTGAGCGGGGTGGCGGCGGCCAATTCATGATTAAAAAGCTCGGCGACGCGGGGACCGAAGCGTTCGCTGAGCTGATTGGTGATGGCGCTGGTGGCGATGGCATCGTTGCCGGCAGCGCGCACCAGAAGAACGAAGAGGCGGGCGGTGGCTTCGGCGGCGGCGCGGCGTTCATCGGCGCTGAGGCGACCGAAGCCCTCGCGCAGACGGGCGAAGGCTCCTTTGACCGGGTCGGCCAGGCGGGTGAGGTTGGGGATCGCCATCAGAGCTGCAGGGTCAAACCTTCGCGGGCCCAGAGGATCTCCATCGACGGGGTCGACTCCTTGTAGCGCTTGATGAATTCGCTGCTCAAGCTATCGAGGAAGCTGTCGGTGTGCATCGGGTCATGGTGATAGACGGCGAGATGCTTGACTCCGGCCTTGTGGGCGATGCGGCTGAGAAGGGAAACGGAGGTGTGGCCCCAGCCGACCTTGCTACGGTATTCTTCATCGGTGTATTGGCCATCGGCGATGAGCAGATCGGCGCCGCGGATGAATTCGAAATACGCTTTGCCGATCTCGGAATCGGGGAAGGGATTGCCGTCGGCATCGAACTGGCGGTTGAGCTCGTTGTCGGTGGCGTAGACGAGGCGGGTACCGTCCTTTTCGAGGCGGAAGGCGATCGAGCCCCCGGGGTGATCCATCTCTTGGAAACTGACTTTCACGCCATCGACCTGGACGCTGCTTTGGGTGCGGATGGTTTCGGCGCTGATCGGGTGGACGGCTAGATCGGAGCCGAGGGCGGACATCGGCACCGGGAAGTAATTGGAGTCCATCTGGCCGGAGAGGACGGATTCGAGCATGACGTCGCGTTTTTCCTGGCCCCAGATGTTGAGGCGGAAGCGGGGCGAGTAGGCCGGCTGGAAGAAGGGCATGCCTTGAATGTGGTCCCAGTGGGTATGGGACAGCAAGAGGTTGATTTCGGTCTTGGAGGCGGTGGGCGAACCGGCCATGATTTCGACGCCGAGGCCGCGGATGCCGGTGCCGGCGTCGAAGATGAAGTGGCGGTTTTCCCAGACGACATTGACGCAGGAGGTGTTGCCGCCGTATTTCTCGGTCGACCTGCCGGGAGTGGCGATGGAGCCGCGGGTGCCCCAGAAGGTGATCAGGGGGCGACTGCTCACTGCAAGAGTTCCTCACGTTCCGAATAGACCATACGAGTATCGCCAACCTGAATCAGATCTTGTTGACGGAGGATGCACTTGGCGATGCGGGTGCCGTTGACATAGGTGCCGTTGGTAGAGCCGGTGTCTTCGACCACGAATTCTTCAGCGGCGGAGTAGATCTTGGCATGGTGGCGCGAGACGTTGCCATAGGGGAAGGTAAGGGTGTTGTCTTCGGTGCGGCCGATGATGACGGCGGTGTCGGCAACTTTGTGAAGGACCTTGCGGCCATCGGGGTAGGTGATGTCCAGATAGGCCACCCTGCGGCGGCGCACGCCTTGAAGCACCGCAGTTCGCGACATGGCGATGGTGCGGCTATCAGTGGTTTCAGGGTGGTCAGACATGGACACTCATCTCCGGAAAGTTGAGGCTCAAAGACGGGAAAGCTTGTCGAGGAGCCCGGGACTTGTCTTGAACCAATTATAAGCGTCAGAAAGGATCGCCGCAAGGTTTTTTCTCGGCAACCAGCCACTTAGTCCTGAAATCTCTTCATTATTGGTGACAAAACAGGGGATGTCGGCGTATCGGGTGACCGGGTCGGCCAGGATTTCGGGGCCGCCGCCGCAAAGATCGCGGCATTGGGCGGTGAGTTCGGCGAGGGAGGCGCTGACGCCGAGGCCGCCGCCGGCGTTGAGGCTCCGGTTTTGCAGGAGACCGGGAGATTGCAGCAGCCGCAGGACCAGGTCGGTCATGTCATCGGCGTGAAGGAAGTCGCGAACCTGCCGGCCGCTGCCGCCCCAGCCGATGTAGCGCAGGGGGCGCTGCAGGATGTGATTGAGCAACCACCAGGTGAGGATGCCCTGATCGGCGCGGCCGAACTGCCAAGGGCCGGCGAGGACGCCGAAGCGGACGCAATCCACCGGGAAGGCTCCGGCGTGGGCGTATTCGGCGAGGATCTGTTCGGCGGCAAATTTACTGGCGCCGTAATAAGATTTGTAGCCGCTGGTGGAGAAGGCCGAGGAGATGCCGGCGGCGCTGACGCCGGCCTGGGTTTGTGCCGCGGCGAAATCGAGCCGCACCGGGCTTTCGGCCAAGCTGCAGGCGCGCAGAGCTTCAACGCCATAGACCCGGCTGGAAGACAGGAAGACCAGATGGGCGCCGTGGCGACGGCAGGCTTCGGCGCAGTTGAGAGCGCCGACGAGATTGGCGGCGATGACGTAGTTCGGACTGCCGCCGCCGCTGCCGGCGAGGACCGAGGGTTCCGCCGAAGCCTCGACCAGGGCGTCAAAAGCCCCCAGTGCTTCCAGATCTTGCGTTTGGCGGACATCGCCGTGAATGAAACGGACACCGCCGGCGGCGAGGCGGGCGAGATTCTCTTCCGAGCCGCGGCGCAGGAGGTTGTCGAAAGCGATCACTTCACAGTCGAGCCAGGCCGCTTTCGCCGCCAGGCAGATGTGCGAGCCGGCAAAGCCGGCACCGCCAGTGACCACTAGACGCTTCATGATACCAACTCCCCCAAGTGTTACCGCTTAATCTTCCCCCGAGTGTCACAGACCGCAAGGCCCCATTGCGAAGCTCGCCACTTCTTTTGCTGCGGACCTTGATTTCAAGACGGCTTCAGTGTTATACTGGATCACAAAGAAATGAGAGGCCGTGATGGATTCCGTCGAAGCGCAGAAATTGTGGGATGAGCTCCGACTCTATGAGTCGATCCTCGATCGCATGCCCAACGACAGCCATGCCAGGGCCCGGGTCCTCGCCCTGCGGGCCAACCTTTATTCCGGCAATGCTGCGCCGCCGCCCCCTCGCTGTCCGCCGACACCGACCGCAGCAGAGCGGACCAAGACCGCGGTCCGCCTGTCGACGGTCACCGCGCCCCGTCCGCGTCCTCCCGATTCCCTGGCTCAGCTCAATCTCCCCCAGCCGTCGCGGCGCGCCTCGGCCCGGCTCTTGGATCTGCTCTTCAGCCATGGCCTCCTCGATCCGGAGGAAGAGATCGCCTACCCCCGCGCCGCCCTGGAAGCCCGCCTGCGACGCGCCTGGGACCGCGATGCCGACGCCTATGGCAGCCTGATCGCCTCTTTCGGCATCCCCTGGGCGCCGGGGCGCACTTGGCACCATGCCGCGCCAGGACTTCTTTCCTGCCGGGAGGCGGGAGCCCTCTGCCTGGCCCTTATCAATCCCTTGGACGGCGCTATGTTGGAAGCCGTTCAACGCCATTGCCCCGAGCTCAAGCTCTTCAGCTGCCCGCCCGGAAAACCGCACTTGAAATCTGAACCTCTAACGACCGGGAGATGAACTTATGGCGATGGTGAATTACGCCAAGAAAGAGATCCAGTTCAAGATCGTCTACTATGGTCCCGGCATGTGCGGCAAGACAACCAACCTGCAGGTCGTGCACGACCGTCTTCCCGAAGAAGCCAAAGGCAAGATGAGCTCGCTGGCGACCAGCCAGGACCGAACCCTCTTCTTCGACTTCATGCCGCTGAAGACCGACGCCATCGAAGGCTTCACCACCAAGTTCATGATGTACACCGTGCCGGGCCAGGTCAAATACAACTCGACCCGGAAACTGGTCCTACGCTCCTGCGATGGCATCGTCTTCGTCGCCGATTCGTCCCTGGCCAAAATGCCCGAAAACCTCGAGTCGCTTCAAAACCTCGAGGAAAACCTGCGCGACCAGAACGACACCATCGCCAAGATGCCGCTCATCCTGCAGTACAACAAACGCGACCTGCCCGATGCCTCGCCGATCGAATATCTCGACTTCCTCCTCAACAAAGGACCGATCCGCCACCCCAGCATCGAGGCCGCCGCCTTCAAGGGCGACGGGGTGATCGAAAGCCTCAATGCCATCGCCAAGCTGGTCCTTCAGGACTTCCTCGACAAACGCAACAACTCTTGACCGCGAGGCCGCCCCATGATGGCCTATGAGCTCACGCAGACCGACTGCGACACCCTGACCGCCGAACTGCAGGCGATGCTCGACCTCTCCGAAGCCGCAGTGGCGATCCTCTGCGACCGCGGCGGCTCCGTCCTGATCAAGGAAGGGGTCGGCTTCGACGACGAACAAGAGCTGCTGGCAGCCCTGGTCGCCGGTTCCTACGCCGCCACCCGCGAGCTCGCCGGCGTCGTCGGAGAGCGCGATTTCGACTCCATCGTCCACCAGGGCAAGGGCAAGGGACTGCTGATGCATGCCATCGGCAGCGACGTCGTGCTCTTCGTCGTCTTCAACCACGAGGCCAGTCCCGGCCTGGTGAAGATGTACGCCGACCGTGCCAGCCGCAACCTCGAGGCCATGTTCGACGAAATCAGCCAGCGCGTCGCCGTCGTCGCCCGCGACGTCACTGCCACATTCCAGACCCATAAGCTTTGAAGCTATCAATGTCACAACTCGACCACGGTTGATTTTTTAACAAGACCCTCTAGCTTCCTCTCAAAGCCAACCGTACAAGCATCCCCGAATCATGCGCATTTTCGTTTTAAGCCTCTCACTGATCAGTTCACTCCCGCAGCTTCTCAGCGCTGCGGATTCTTCCGTGCCCGCCGATGGCAGCGGCTACTTGGACGACCGCAAACTGCAAATGCCGGTGACCGCCGCTCCGACAAACAGCAAGAAAAAGCCGGTCAAGAAAGTCATTGAAGCAGAGGCGGACGAGCTCGCTCCAGTCCTCACCCAGGTCACAGAAAATGCTCCCGTCGCTGAAGGCGAAGGCTTCCCCGTTGTCCCGGTCATCGTCGGCGCTCTCGTTCTCGCCGGCCTCGTCGGTGGTGGCGTCTTCTTCGCCCGACGCCGCAAAACGGAGCACTCCGTCCCTCCTCCCCGCGCCGCAACACCGGTCGCCGCCCCGCCCCAAGTTCGCAGCCCGACGGCCGCCTCCCTCAGCCGTCCGCCCGCACCTCAGACCAGTGTCAAGCTGCCACCCGCCGCGGGAGCCCAGCCGGAAGGCATCTCCATCAATGGCCTTTCCAATAACGAAATCTCCCGCCTCACTAGCGTCGATGATCGCGGACGCAATCCCTCCGGCATCATCATCGATGAAGACAAATACTTCTCTGGCGGTAAAGAAAGCTTCGTTGACGAAGACCGGTCTTGAGTTGATTTTTCACTCAAACCCATGTTTACCCTCTTACTACTCTCTGCCGCTGTCATTCTCACTTCCGGCCTCTGCTCTCTCGTCGAGGCGGCGGTTCTTTCCATCCCGGAAGCCCGCGTCCGCCAGCTCCTCGAGCACAACACCCGCCGCTCCCACGCTCTCAAGGATGTCACCGATGATATGCCCCGCACTATCTCGGTCCTGGTCATCCTCTCCAATATCTTCGGGGCCAACGGCCCGGCCCTGATCAGCGTCGTCGCCACAGCGCACTTCAGCACCACCTTCGGCAAAGATGACCCTCGCGTCGCCTGGGCCCTAGGCCTGCTCATGGGCTTACTCTCCCTCCTCATCATCGTACTGGCCGAAATCCTCCCCAAAACCCTCGGCGAAAGACACAGCGAAAGCGTGGCCTACAACTCCGCCATTCCGCTGCGCTGGATCTCCATCATCATCACTCCCCTGGTCTGGTTCATCAGCCTGATCACCAAGCCGATGCTTCGCAAAGAGGAAGGCGCCACCACCGACGAATCCGAAATCCGCATGCTCGCCCGCATCGGCGCCCATGAAGGCGAGATCGATGGCCATGAATCGGATATGATCCAGAAGGTCTTTGAACTCGACGACACCCTCGCTTCGCAGATCATGACGCCGCGCGTCCGGATGTTCTCCTTCGATGCCGCCGCCACCCTCGCCTCGCTCCAGACTCAAATCCTAGAAGCCCCTCACTCACGCATAGTCCTGATCAACGGCAGCCCTGACCTAGTCACCGGCATGGTTCTGCGCTCCGACCTTCTCGCTGGACTGGTCCAGGGCCGCGGCGACGAGCCGGTCGCCAATTTCAGCCGCAACGTCCGCTTCGTACCCCGCCAAGCCCCAGCCCACCGGCTCCTGCGGGAATTCCAGGAAAGCCGCCAACACCTCGCCGTCGTCGTCGATGAATACGGCGGCGTCGCCGGCATCATCACTCTCGAAGACGTCCTCGAAGTCATCACCGGCGAAATCGTCGATGAGCAGGACCGCGTCATCGACCTCCAGGCCGACGCCCGCCGCGATGCCTCGGGATCAGCTCAGGTCTAAAAACCTTCTTGTCCTAAATACTGCCTCGCTCCTTGCCGCCAGAGCGACAGGCGATTCTCGCGTGATTGATTGCCCTCAAAAATATGCTGAGGCCCTCATGTCTGATTCCACCCACGTCACTCGCAGCTACCTCCCTTGGGTAGTTCTCAGCCTCGGCATCTGCGCGGTCTCGTCAGGCGCCATTTTCGCCAAGATGGCCGATGCCCCCGGCTTGGTCACTGCAGCTTGGCGCGTCGGCCTCGCCGCAGTGTTTCTGCTGCCTTTGGTGATCTGGAAAGGACGAAAAGAGATCGCCGCGCTGTCGCGCGCTCAAATCGGCCTGTCGATCCTCTCCGGCTTTTTCCTTGCGATCCACTTCGCCACTTGGATCACATCCCTTCAAGATCCCGTCCGAAAAGGTCGCGCACGTATAGATCAAAGCGCGATCGCGTGACGCGCATGTATGAGGGCGAGCTTGTTCTTGGGGTCGATGATGTGGCGCAAGACCTTGACATTGCTTGCCAGCACCTTGAGGCTGAGCTCGCCCTT
>CAMCSH010000109.1 GCA_945877655.1 Lentisphaera araneosa HTCC2155
TGGTGGAGCGGGCGGCCGCATTGCAGCCCAAATCGGCGGCAACAACGCAGCAGTGAATGTCAGCGAGGCAGAGTTGTCACGCCTGCCCGTGACGCACAAAATTCACGCCTTCGCCAGCACCGAAAAAGGCGAACTGAAGGGCTCCCGCAAAGATCCCCAGCTCGGCCGCGCCGCCTTCAACCAGGTCCGGGCGCAATTGCTGCCGATGAGCAAGGGCAACACCGTCATCGCCTCCTCCGGCGGCGGCACCGGCAACGGCATCAGCGCCCAGCTGCTGGAAACCTTCGCCAGCTGGAAAGACCTGCCGGAAGCCGACCGCACCCAGTTCGTCATCGTCCTCCCCTACGGTCAGCGCGAACCGCTGGAATACGTCGAAAACACCATCGAGTTCCTGCAGGGCCCGCTGAGCAAAGCGGTTGACAGCGGCAACACCGGCAACATCATCCTGGTCAGCAACCGTCTCAAATTCGAGAAGCGTTTGACCGAAGACGCCTTCAACAAGATGATCGCCGAATCGCTGGCTCAGCTCGATGCCATCCCTGAAAAAGGCGACACCCTGGAGCTGCTTGAAGGCCACATCGACCCCGAGGACTTCAAGGCCTTCCGCCAGAAATCCTTCTTCAACTACTTCAGCTGTTTCGACTACGATCCCAACCGCTGGTTCGGCGACCAGATCGACCAGCACTACAACGAGCTACTGCTCCGTCCCGACGCCCCGATTGAAGCCCTCTTCCTGCTCGAAATCCCCGTTGGCCACGATGCCGCGATGTTCTACAACATCCTCGACCATTTCGCCGCTCAGAAGGTCCAGCCGCACTATAGCGTCGTCCGCAACCCGCAGCTGCAAGTGCCACGCGTCAGCGTCAGCCTGCTCTACTCGCGCAAGCCGGTCGACCTGGTCAACGACTACCGCCGCGTCAACGAAGAAATGACCCGTACCAAGGTCGGCCGCCACATCGAGCAGCAGCGTTCCCCCGCCATGGCGACCCTCGAAGTCCGCCTCGAAGAAGACACCCGCCGCCTGTCGCAGGAAACTGGTGGCAAAGTCGATGAAGTCACTGCCGTGCTGCGCCGCATCGGCAAGCTGCGCGGCTGAATTCCGTGCCCCCTCCGGTTGGTATGGCTTGGCTGAGCTCCGCCTTGATGGCGTGGGTGACGGCACCGGCCGTGCCGCCGCCGGACGCCTCGAATCCCCTGACCGAGCGGGCCGAGCTGGAGGAAAGGCGGAATCGCAACGACGAGGCAGCACGGCTCTACGAAGAGGCCGCCCGACGCAGCGACGATCCGGATCTGGTCTCCCAAAATCTCTACAACGCAGTGCAGAACCTGCTCGCCATGGGCAGCATCGAAGCCGGTAAAGCCCTTGCCACCGAAATGGCCCACAACTATGGCAGCGGCGCCGGCTCGCTGAAGCGCCGCTACACCGCCCTGCAGGCGGAAATCCGGGTCATGGAAGCCGAGGGCTCCCTGCTCGAAGGAGCTGATCTGATCGACCGCAGCAAAGCGCTGTACCAAGGCGATCCCGACCTGGTGTCGCAAATGGGGATTCAGCGGGCTCTGCTTCTGACCTTAAAAGCCTGGCGCGACAACGATAAGGCCTCGGCCCGACTCGCCCAGGATGAATTCGAACGGCAAAAGCAGCGCGGCGATGTCGATCCACTCGATCTGATCACCATCGACAGCCGCCTCCGCGTCGCCTCCGGTGAAAATCTCGAAGAGACCGCCACCTACCTCGCGGCCAACAGCGCTTACTTCGTCAACCGCGATGAACACTGCCTGCTGCTGGTGCAGACACTCCTTCGCCTCAATCGACTCGACCAAGCCCACCTGGTGGTCAAACGGGCCGAAGACGTGCTCAGCCGCCGCACCCTGAAGATCGGCTCGGATGTACTCCTCCGGCTCGCCGAAGGACTGGCACGCGAAGGCAAAAGCGACGCCGCATCCGAGGTCCTCGTCACTTGTAAGCGCCTTCTTCGCTTCCCCTCTCAAAACGAGCGCTGGCAGCTCGCCTTCTTCCGGGTCAAGCTGATGAAACGCGACGTCGACGGCGCAACCCAGTGCATGGATCAGCTGCTCAAGGAATTTCCCGCCACCGAGCACGAAGCCCAGATGTGCCGCGAACTCGCCGCCCTCGAAGTCGAAACCAAGGACTGGGCCAAGGCCGAAGCCCTACTCCGCCGTGCCGTCGCCACCCCCTCGCCCCGCAGCATCGGCCGCCACCTCGCCGCGCTCGACCTCGGCAAACTCCTCAGCGACAAAGAGCGCTACGACGAAGCCGCCGCCGCCTACCACGCCGCCGCCGACTACGCTCCCGACCCGCAAGGCTGGGCCGACGCCCTCTGCCGCCACGCGCTTCTCCTTGAAAAAGCCGAAGGCGAAAAAGCCTTGAAGGCCTTGGAAGCCTGGGACGTCGTCGCCACCCGGGGTCCGGAAAGCAGCCGTTGCGCCGCCGCCCTCGCCGCCGCAGATCTCTTGACCCGGCACCGCCACTTCAAGGAGGCCGCGGAACGTCTCGAAAAAGCCGAAAAAGCCGCCTCTGACGCGGTTTTGCGGCCGAAGTGGCTCCTGGTCAGCTCCCGCCTCGCCGCCGCCACCGGCGAAGGCAAACAGGCGCAGGACTGGATCGTCGAATATCTCGCGGCGGAAAAGAATCCCGCCTTGCGCCGCGAAGCTCTGACTCTGCAATGGCGTCTCGCCGCCCTCGGCAACGACCGCGAGCTCGCTCTCGCCGCCGCCACCGCCTTGATCAGCGCCTGGGCGGAAACCGATCCCGCCGAAGTCCGCCTCTGGCAGCATCGTCGCAGCGCCCTGCTGCAAGCTGGCGACCAGCAAGCCGCTGCCCGCGACATCCTGGCCAAAAGCGCAACCGAGCCCGGCGCCGGCGCCGGCAGCACTTATGCCCTCCTGTCGCTCAACCAGGAAACTCCGGAACGCCGCCTCGAACTCCTCAAGCGCCGCCTCGAAAGTGCAAGTGGTGAGGAACTGGTCAGCGCCCTCGCCGCCGCCGCCCTCGCCGGCGACAAGCCCGGCCTCGCCGTTCTCACCGGCGCTCTTTCCGGCTTGCGCGAACCCAAGCTCAGCGATGAGGCCCGGCTGAACGGCCTGCGGGCCTGGTGCCGACTCGTCGCCGCCGAAGACAAAGCCGGCAGCGCCTGGACCGGCCCGATCTCGAAACTGACCGACGACTTCAGCCGCGTTGACATCAAAAAAGCCGCCGCAGCGGAAATCGCCCGTCTTGGCGCCCGCCTCCTCCTGAAGGAAAAAGCCGAAGTCGGCGAACTCAAAAAAGCTCTCGCCGTCCTGCAGGAAAGCGACTCCGAGGACCTCCTTCTCCGCTCCCGCCTGCAGGAGCAGCTCGGCGATCTTCCAGCCGCCCTCGCCTCCTGCCTGGAAGTTCATTATCGCCTCAAGGGTCAGGAAAGCAGCGGCGGCGGTGGCGACCCCCGGCTCGCTGAAGCCGTCCGGGTCCGGGCCAGCGTCCTCGCCGAAAGCCTCGGCCAGCACGAACTCGCGACCCGCCTCGCCAAGCCCTGACGCGAGGTTGAAAGGTTGAAAGGTTGGAACGCAAGCACATGAACAACAGCAACAAGAGACGAATCCAAGAGCCTCTCTCAAGGTTGGCGAAGATGACTTCTGAAGCTTTACTGCATAATCGTTAGTTGTTGCTGTTGCAGCTAATCCTTTCAACCTAAAAACCTTTCAACCTTTCAACCTTTCAACCCGGTTCCGTTCCCCTGAGAGCTCCAATTGCAGCTGGGGAATGGACTTTATTCTCTTGAATCAAGCTATCTTTGCGTCACCAGCGAAAGAACCCACGGCAGGCCTGCTATTTTGCTCGCCACGATCAAGGAGCCTCCCCCCATGTCTCAAGAGCAGCATCACGGCAAATCCGGCAAGAAACGCGACCCCTGGGTCTTTCATCCCTACGAGATCACCTTCTCGGGCTTCTCCGGTTCGGGCAAGACCACGCTCCTCAGCCGCCTCGCCGGCGCCCTCAGCGCCCAGGGCCGTAGCGTCGGCTACGCCAAACACGACGCCCATCACTTCGACGTCGATCATCCCGGCAAGGACACCTTTGTCCTGCGCCAGGCCGGCGCAAGCAGTGTCCTGATCAACAACGCCGTCAGCAACGCCGTGATCCGCTCCGGCCCGCTCGACGACCTCAGCCGCGCCACCGCCCTGCTCGACTGCGATCTCGTCCTGGTCGAAGGACACAAGCACAATCGCGCCCTCCGCAAATTCATCCTCCTCGACCCCGCCGGTGAAATGGCCGCCCTCCTGCCGAGCCTGCCGCCGGAAGAAGTCATCGCCCTCATCACCCCCGATCTCAGCCTCGCCGCCGGGCTCCCCTGGCCGGTGCTGCACCGCGACGACCTGCCCGGCATCCTTGCCGCCGTCGACACTGAAATCGCCCGCCGCATCGCTGCGATCCCGGTCCACGGCCTGATCCTCTCCGGTGGACGCTCCAGCCGCATGGGAGTCGATAAAGGCGCCCTCGATTACCACGGCCGCTCGATGATCGCCCAGGCCGCGAATTTGCTGGCACCGTTTTGCGCAGAAATCCGGGTCTCCTGCCGGGCCGAACAGACGCTGCCCGAGGACGCCAGGCATCTGACTCGCCTGCACGACGTTTTTCTCGATCTCGGCCCCGCCGGCGGCATCCTCTCCGCCTTCTCCCAGCAGCCGCAGGCCTCCTGGCTGGTCTTCGCCTGCGATCTGCCGCTGGTCACGCCGGAAGCCCTCAGCCGCCTTTGCGCCGGCCGCAATCCGCTAAAATTCGCCACCGCCTACACTTCGACCCACGATGGCTTCCCCGAGCCCCTGCTCGCCCTCTACGAGCCCAAAGCCCGCTGCCGCCTGCTGCAGTTCCTCGCCCTCGGCAAAACCTGCCCGCGCAAAATGCTGATCAACTCGCCGACCCAGCTCCTTCCCGGCTACGGCAGCTGGCTGGACAACTGCAATACCCCGGAGGAACGCCAAGCCGCTCTCCGCCAGCTCAACTCCCCATCCTGAACGAGGCCTCCATGCAACTCAAAATGCTCTACTTCGCCATCCTGTCGCAAGACGCCGGCCGCAGCTCGGAAACCCTCGACAGCAACGCCGCCAACCCCGCCGCCCTCTACGAAGAACTGCGCGCCAAACGCCAGCTCCGCCCTCGCGCCGCCGCCTGGCGCGTAGCCGTCAACGACAGCTTCGCCCCCTGGGATAGCCCCCTCAAAGACGGCGACAGCGTCGCCTTCATCCCCCCGGTCTCGGGCGGATAAATCAATTAAGAATTAAGAGTTAAGAGTTAAAAATTGGCGCTGCAAATGTTCAAACTCTTAGCTCCTAAATTCTTAATTCTTAATTCTTAATTCTTAACTGCTGAGGCCCCTATGTTTGAAATTTCCCGCACTCCCATCGATCCGGTCGCCCTCCGCGCCCGCCTCGACGACCCCCGCGCCGGCGGCTTTGTCGCCTTCGAAGGCTGGGTCCGCAACCACAATCTCGGCAAGGTCGTCACGGCGCTGGAATACCAGGCCTACGACGCCTTGGCGATCAAGGAAGGCGACGCCATCATCGCCGAAGCCAAGGCCAAGTTCGGCATCTACGCCGGCCTCGCGGTCCACCACGCTGGTTTGCTGCCGATCGGCGGCATCGCCGTCTGGGTCGGGGTCAGCAGCGCCCACCGCGACGCCGCCTTCGACGCCTGCCGCTACATCATCGACGAGATCAAGATCCGCGTCCCGGTGTGGAAAAACGAGCACTACACCGACGGCTCCACCGGCTGGGTCGAATGCCTCGAATGCGCCGCCAAGGCCGCCCACTCCCCCCAAGGCCACTTCGGCTGCAGCGGCAATCACAAGCACTGAAAACCGAGTTTAAAGTTCAAGGTTTGACCACGAAATACACGAAGCACACGAAAAGAAGAAATAACTCAAGTCGACTCCATCCTCATCCTCAAAATTCCGTGTCGTCCGTGTTTTTCGTGGTTAAAAATGAGCTCAAACCAAGCCCGTTTTCAAGCTGCCGTTCTCCAACCGCCAATGGCTGTCGCCGAGGGTTTCGGCTTCGGCGCGGGAATGGGTCACCATCAGGATCGTCACTTGCTCCTGGCGCGCCAGTTGGCGCAGCATGCTGCCGAGCTCCTGCCGCAATTCCGGGTCGAGCGCCGCAAAGGGCTCATCGAGCAGCAGCAACCGGGGACGCAAAGCCAAGGCGCGGCCGAGGGCTAGGCGTTGCCGTTCGCCGCCGGAAAAGCCGACCAGACTTTTGCGCTCAATCAAAGCTTCCAATTTGAGCAAAGCGCTCAGCTCCTGCACCCGCGCCGTTATCGCTGGACGCGACCAGCCCGCGATGTCGAGGGCGAAGGCGAGATTGGCCCGCGGACTCAAGGCCTGGAAAAGCGCCAGATCCTGCGGCACATAACCCAAACGCCGCTGCGCCGGAGTGAGCGACGTGATCTCCTCGTCGTCACACCAGATCCGCCCCGAATCGATCTTGCGCAGACCGCAAAGCGCTTCCAGCAAAGTGGTCTTGCCGCAACCGCTGCGCCCGAGCAGGATGTTCAGGGTCCCCCGCTCCAACTCCAGATCGAGATCCCGCAAGTGACAGGAACCCAAGGACAGACTGAGCTTTTCGAGGCGAATCATACCCTCCCCCGGCTCAGAAGTCGTAGGGTCAGCAGCACCGCCAGGGCGACGCTGATCATCAACAAGGAAACGGCGACGGCGCCATGCAGGTCGCCAGTGGTGAAACGCAGATACACCGAGCTCGACAGCACCTCGGTTTTGAAGGGAGTGATGCCGGCAAAAACCAGCAAGGGGCCGAACTCGCCGAGGGAGCGGGCCCAGGCCATGGTGAAGGCGCTGACGATGCCGCGTCGGGCCTCCGGCAGAACCACCCGGCAGAAGGCCCCGGCACGGCTGCAGCCGAGGGTCAGGGCCACCGACTCGGTGCGCGGGCTGATCTCCTCGAAAACCCCCCGCAAGGAGCGGATGCAATAGGCCGTCGCGACTGTGAACTGACAAAGGATCACTGCCGCGACTTGGAAGGTGATGCCAAAAGCCCCGCCGCTGAGGCGTCCGACGGTATCCTCCAGCGACAGCCCGCCGAAGCGGACATGGTTGACCAGGATGAGGAAGGAGACGCCGAGAACCAGCGGCGGCAGGATGATCGGGATGTCGCAGATCACCTCGACCAGCGACTTGCCGAAAAAGCGGCAGCGGGAGAGGATGTAGGCCGAGGGGAGCGCGACTAGCACCGCCAGCACCGCCGACACCGTGCACGACATCAAGGTGAGGCGGAAGGAAGCCCGCAGCGCCGGATCTTCCCAGCAATGGCGCAGATCGCCCCAGCCGATGAAGCTGGCATCAGCCAAAAGCAGGACCAGCAGCAGCAGCACATACATACCCAGCACCGCGCTCAAGGCAGCGGTGAACAGGCGATCGGAAGTGGAGCTGAGGCTAGACATAGAAAGCCACTTTAGCGCCAAAGGGCTTTTCCGTCAGTAGCCGAGCAAGCGAGACAAGCCGGAGCGCGGCAGTCCGCGCAGCGACTGCGGCCCCTCCATTTCCGGCGCCAGTCCGAAGAATTGAACGCGTCACTTTCGTGATATGCGACGGCCGCAATTCCCACGTTCCCTTCGCCTTGCCAGTTGCGGACATCCCGGCCGCAGTCGCTCCGCGGACTGCCGCGCTCCCTTTCTGCGGTCGCCCCCTTCTGTGTCCCTGCCGTCATAATTTGCCGACGAGCCCGAGCGAGGCGCGGCAGCGGTGGCAATGTAGGGCGAAAAAATCAAAGGGAGATTTTCCATGACTTCGAACGGCAAGCAGCTGCGTGAAGCGCTGCTCAAAGATGCAGAGCGGGTGGTGATCAAGGTCGGCAGCCGCCTTCTGGTGGACAATTCCGGCCGTCCCGATCCCGAGCGCATTTCGCAGCTGGTCGAAGAAATCACCCATCTCCGCAATCAAGGACGTCAGGTCATCCTGGTCACCTCCGGCGCCATCGCCGCCGGCATGGCCGCGCTGAACATGAGCAAGCGGCCGAAGGAACTTCCCGAGCTGCAGATGTGCGCCGCCGTCGGCCAGGGCCTGCTGATGGGCATGTACGAGAGTGAATGCGCCGCCCGCGGCTTCCACTGCGGCCAGCTCCTCCTCACCGCCGAAGACGTCAAGCACCGCCGTCGCCACCTCAACCTCAGCCACTGCCTCGAAACCATGCTCCGCACCGGCGTCCTGCCGGTGATCAACGAGAATGACTCGATCACGGTCAAGGAAATCCGCTTCGGCGAAAACGACGGCCTCGCCGCGCTCGTCGGCATCCTCGCCCGGGCCCCCCTTACCGTTTTGCTCACCAGCATCGACGGCATGTGCCAGCTCCTTCCCGACGGCTCCTTCGGCGAGCGCATCAGCGTCATCCCGGAAGTCAGCCCGGAAATCCTGGCGATGGCCGGCGGTACCGACGGCAATGAACTCAGCACCGGCGGCATGATCTCGAAACTGCGCGCCGCCGAACGCTGCCAGACGGTCGGCGAAAGCCTGTGGATCGCCGACGGCCGTGACTTCAGCCACCTCCGCCGCATCTTCGCCGGCGAAGATGTCGGCACTCTCTTCCCCGGCTCGGCCGAGAAGATGAGCGCCCACAAGCGCTGGCTCGCCTTCTTCCCCGAAGTCGCCGGCACGGTGATCGTCGACGAGGGCGCCTTCCGGGCCGTCAACGAGCAGGGCCGCAGCCTTCTGCCTGGCGGCATCCGCTCGCTCCGCGGTGAATTCAGCAAGGGCGACGTGGTCGAAATCTCCGGCCCCGATGGCCGCGTCTTCGCCCGTGGCATCGCCAACTACTCGCGCGGCGAACTCGACCGTATCCGCGGCGCCCGCAGCGCCGAAATCCCCGCCCTCCTCGGGGCCCAGGATTATTACGAAGAAGCGGTTCACCGCGACAACCTCGTCCTGCTCTGATCCCGTCGTTGGGTCGAGTAAGCATCAGCAAACACCGAGAGAACCACAAACAAGCGCCTCATCAATCCGGATGATGTTTCGCCAGTCTCCGTGCAATCTGTCGCCGAGCCTCTAAATTGCCGGCCAAAATGACGGAGCCCCATATGAACCAGATCCCAGCTTTTCTCTTGACCAGTCTTCTCGCGCTCAGCCTGTCGGCGGCGGAAGAATCGAGCACTTACAGCGACGGCATTGCCGCCAAGGTCAACGGCAAGGCGATCACGGTTTTCGACGTCAAGAACATGGTGCAGCGCGAGGAGCGTGACATCCGCACCCACGCGGCGCCCTCGGAAGTGAACCAGAAAGTCATGGAAGCGCGTCAGCAGAGCCTCGAGCGGCTGATCGACAACCAGGTCATCCTCACCGCCTTCCACAACTCGAAATACGAGGTTCCCAGAACCCTGATCGAGACCGAGATCGAGCAGATCATCGCCCGCGACAGCGCCGGTGACCGCGACAAGTTCCTGCGCAATCTCGAGCGTGGCGGCCTGTCGATGGAGGAGTTCCGCGACAAGATTCAAGAGAAGCTGGCGGTGCGCCTGATGATGAACGAGAACGTCCGCCGCAAGATCGTCGTCACGCCGCAGGACATCAGCCTCTTCTACAACCGCAATCCGGATCTCTATTCGCGCTCCTCGCAAGTTCAGATCCGACTGATGATGGTGGAGAAAAACGCCGATGCCGAAGCGGCCCTCGCCGAGATCGCCGCCGGCAAGAGCTTCGCCGAAGTCGCCGACCGCCGTTCGCTCCTGCCGAAAGCCGAAAAAGACGGCGGCGACATGGGCATGAAGGCCCGCAACGAGATCCGCGCCGACTTCCTCGAGGTCATCGCCAAGCTCAAGCCCGGCCAGCGCAGCGGCATCATCGCCACCAAGAACGGCTTTTTCCTGATCGAGCTGGTGGCCGAAAAGGCCGGCGGGTTGATGCCCCTCGACGAGCTCAAGGACAAGATCCGCGACGACCTCGAGGACGAGCAGTACAAGCGCCTCTACAGCGAGTGGATCAGCGGTCTCCGCAAAGGCGCCAGCATCGAGCTGATGCAAGGTCTCGGCGCCGTCATCCCGCAGGACAAGAAAAAGTGAAGTTGGCGGAACTCATCGCCCTGCTCGCCGAGCGCGGCATCCACCTCTCACCTTCCCGCGGGCAGAACTTCCTGGTCGACGGCAATCTCCTCCAGGCGATGGTCAAGGAGCTGCAGCTCCGCCCCGGCGAGCCGATCCTCGAAGTCGGCCCCGGCGCCGGCGTCCTCACCCGTTTCATGCTTGATGCCGGCTGCGAAGTCTACGCCATCGAGTTCGACGCCAAGCTCGCCGATTATCTGGAAAGCGAATTCGCCGCCAACCCGCGTTTCCACCTCCTCAAGGCCGACGCCTGCAAAGCCGATATCGCCAGCTTCATGCAGCTGCCCCGCGATTTCCGCTGCATTTCCAACCTGCCATACAACATCTCCAGCGTCTTCCTCGCCCAATGCCTGGAACTGGTCAGCCCGCCGAGCGAGATGTTCCTCCTCCTGCAGCGCGAAATGGCCGACCGCCTCGCCGCCGACTCCTCTTCGAAAGAATACGGCTCCCTCACCGTCCGCCTCGGCGCCGCCTATGATGTCAAAATCCTCCGCGCCGTGCCGCCCGATGTCTTCTTCCCGCGCCCCAATGTCCAGTCCGCCTTCATCCGCCTCCGTCGCAAGAGCGAGATTCCCTCGCCGGAAGTGATGGAAGTGCTGTCGAAAGTGGTCCGCGCCGCCTTCTCGCAACGCCGCAAACAGATGCGCAAGCTGGTCGAGCCGATCTTCCCCGCCGGCGTCGCCGCCGAAGTCTTCAACGATCTCGGCATCTCCACCACCGCCCGCGCCGAAGAGCTGTCGATCGACACCTGGCTGCAAGTCGCCGGTCGCCTCGCGCTGCGCTGCCGCTGCTGAGAGCAGGCCGAAACCGGGTTGAAAGGGGTTGAAAGGTTGAAAGGAAAATCATGAACAAGAACGAGAAGAAAAGGTCATTCCCAAATCACTTGGAATTGTCCAGGAGAGACAAGGGCTTGTTCTCGTTAGGAGGGATTGCTGCTGGTGAAGCTCAACCTTCCAACCTTTCAACCTTTCAACCTTTCAACTTTTAAATCATGGCCGACGAGCAGGACGAGCTTTTGCGCCAGGTGCGTCAGGTTTACGTCGACACCTCGGCCCGCGACTTCCCCAACAGCTGCCAATCCCGCGCCGCCTGCTGCCATTTCCGCAATGCCGGCCACGTCCCTTTCCTGACCCGCGGCGAAGCCCTGGTCGCCGCCAAAGCGGTGCGGGCTCGCGGGCTCCGCAAAATCGCCGAACACCCCGACGGCGCCTGCCCTCTGATCAACACCGAAGGCCGCTGCACCATCTACGAATCGCGTCCTTTCGGCTGCCGCACCCACTTCTGCAAAGAGGCCGGCGGCATCGTCCCGCGCCCCCTCATCCGCGACCTGGTGCAACGACTCGAAGCTATCGACCGCGAACTCGGCGGCGACGGTGGACGGAACTTCCACTCCGCCATCAATCAGGCCCTCACCGAGCTCGACGGCAAAAAGAGCCGGCGCTGAAACCGATGTCTGCGGGCCGCTGAATGGGTCAAGGAGAACCGAACCCATCAACCCGGATAATGATGCGTCTTGCCGCTCGGGTCTTCGACTTCCCAGGAGCCGTCGGCGAGCGGGCGGAGGTAAGCCGGGCCGCAAGGCACCTTGCCGGCGCCGCCGGGAATGTCGAGGATGTAGGTCGGCTGGGCGATGCCGGAAAGATCGCCGCGGAGCTGCCGCATGATCTCTTGTCCCTGCTCGAGACTGACGCGGAAATGACTGGTGCCGCGGACCAGGTCGGGATGGTGCAGGTAGTAGGGTTTGATGCGGAGTCCGCAAAGCCGGCGGAAGAGGGCTTCCAGGGCCGCGGCGGAGTCGTTGACGCCTTTCAGGAGGACGCTTTGCGACAGCAGCGGAATGCCGGCGTCGACCATCGCCGCGAGGCTGGAAACGGCGGCGGGGCCGATCTCGGCGACGGCGTTGACATGGACGACGCACCAGACGGCTTTGTGGCAGCGCAGGGCCTGCAGCAATTCCGGCGTGATCCGCTCCGGCGTGACCACCGGGACACGGCTGTGGATGCGGATCACTTCGACATGCGGGATGGCGGCGAGACGGCGGATCATCGCGGCGAGGCGGGGCGGCGGCAGAACCAGGGGGTCGCCACCGGTGAGAATGACTTCCCAGATCGCCGGACGCGCCTCGATGTAGGCGATGGCGGCGTCGAGCTCGGGATCGCGTAGGGTCTCTTCACCAGGGCCGACCTTTTCGCGACGGAAACAGAAACGGCAGTAGACGGCGCAGCTGTGCGTCGGCTTGAGCAGGACGCGGTCGGGATAGCGGTGGACGATGCCTTTCAGCGGCGAATGGAAATCGTCGCCGATCGGGTCGGCCAGCTCACGAAAATCGACGGTGAGTTCGCGCACGTCCGGGACGAATTGCAGAGCGACGGGATCGGAACAGGGGCTGCCGCCGATGCGTTTGGCCAGTTCCGGACTGAGCGCGAGGCTGAATTGCCGCGCCACTTCGCCGAGCTTGGCGGCATCGGCGCCGGGCGGCAGAAGACCCGCCTCGGCGAAATCGTCGAGACGGCGGAGAGTGCGGTTGTTGGAGCTGTCGGCATTCATGGGCGGCAAAGATAGCCGGCTTCGGCGGCGTCGCACTTGTCGAGAAGCCAAGAGGCTGTTTCTTTTTTCCCCGACGTGTATCAATTCATTTTGATCTTGGATTCACTTCACAGTCAGCGTCGAACCAGGGAGTGAGGGAGTAAGGCAGGAGCGCATAAGAGCTCACTCCCC
>CAMCSH010000110.1 GCA_945877655.1 Lentisphaera araneosa HTCC2155
AGCCGCACGGCCGCGCAAGGCGATCAGGGCCTGACAGGCACCGTAGCGTGAGTTGAGTTCCGGGGATTCAAGCATTTTCAGCAAGCGGGGAAGAGGCACATCCTGACGACGAGCCAAGGCCAGCGCGGCCCGCTCGCGGACGCTTGGCGACCAGCTAGCCAGGCGTTCAAACAACTGCTCTTCATTCAGTCGGTCGAAAGCACTGTTGCGGTTCTTTGGGCTCCACCCACGACCATCGAGGATGAGAGCTTGCGCGGTGGCGGCGTTAATCTGCGGCGCGACACTCGGGAGTTTCACGGTCAGGCAAATCTTCTTCAGCGGCATCGCGTAGGCCAGCAGGTAGCCGCCAGTGGCATCCCAGCCTGAGTAGCTGTCATTATCAGTCTCGGGCGGGCCTTGGTGGGCGAAGCTGCCGTCCCAACGGCGGGCGAGGTCGAAATACCAGGCGCCGAACTCGCCCATCCACGCTCCCGTCCCCTGGGGACCTGATTGAGCGACGCCTGGGATCGCCCACAGGATGTTGAAGAAATTGCCGGTGTGTCCGGTATCCCGGTCGGCGCCGTGGGAGGCGGTGCTCATGCGCGAGAAAAACTCCGCCCCTTTCGCGTTTCCAAGAAGACTGAAGAGGACGGCCGCCATGCCGCACTTGCCGTTGTCTTCGTGGTTCTCGATCCACGGGTGATGGTCGCCATAGGGACTGGCTCCCTTGCCAATGTAGAACCGTAACAAGTCGGCGCTGAGTTCGATGGCATGGTCCACCGCCGGGTCTTTCACGCCTGCCTTACGAGCCATCACCAGTGAAATGGTTAAAGGCAGGCCAGGCGAGTTCATCATCCCATAGCCGCCGAGCCGTCCATCGGGCAAGGCGAAACCGTGGCCCCACGATCCCACCGCACTCTGACTTTTGGCGGCTTCGAGGGCGAGCCGTTTCAAGCCTGGCATCACCGAGCGATCGTTGGTCGCCATCACATACTCGGAAAGCAGGATCATGACATAGCCGTAATGCCAGGTTTGCATCGAGTCGCACGAGAAGTGCGCAGCCCATTCGGCTTCTTTCTTGACCAGGGGGAGGTAGGCGCGCTCTCCGCTGGCTAACAAGGCAAGGGCATTGAGTGATCGCGGGATCGGATCCTGGCTGTAAGAAGGGTTGGCGATGCGGGCCGCTAGAGCCTTGCAGCCCAGCTCAAGAAGGCGCTTCGATTTCGGGCAAGCATAGGGCGCGGTGGCGCTGTAGCTGCCAAGCAGCGGGAGTTTAAGGGCGACATCGTTGATCTGCCCGGCCCGCCAACGGCTAAGGATCAGCTTCCCGCCGCCCGCGTCGGATTCAGCGAGGCTCAGCGCTTTGCCGAACTCGGTCCGCGGATCGGCGACAAAGCGCTTGCCGCCGACGCCGAGGATGACATCGCCGACCGCGACAATTCCTGCGGCGGGGGAGCCCTGGTCCACCTTGGTGATCGCGATCTGCCGAGCCTCCGTGGTCTCCATTTTATCGCAAAAAATCCAGCCGCGAAGCCCGGTGGCCCCGAGATTCCAATCATGCCGCGCCCCGGTGGGAATGGAGTCGCCCTTGGTGAAGTCGGGAACTGCGGTTTTAGCCGCCGGAGCGGCTAGCAGAGGCATCGCCAGAACTGCGGCAATTATGAAGGTGGTGACGATATGGACGAGCGTTTTTTGGGGAGCAATCATTTCAGTGTCTCCTTCGTGCTTTGCCTGTTTGTGGTCCACATGACGAACAAACATGAACTATGCAAGCTGACAACAGGTTTATATCCTTACAAGCCCAACGATCAACAAGCGGCAAAGAGATGGCCGCTCGCAATTAGGGGGCAAGCCCTGTGAGTTTCGGGTAATTCTTCGACGCTTCGATCTTGCGGATCGTCTCGCGTACGCACTTGGTCTTCATGCGCATCAGTTCCTCGGGAAAGTCCTTTTCGTCTTTTGCAAAGTACTCGGCAAGTTTTGTCAGTTCCGGAATGACCGACTTCGCGTGAGCTCCGTAGCTGAGTAGGATCTTCATCAATTCAGGGGTCCGCTCTTCGCTTGCCCAAGGATTCTGATCGCGGGCGTATTGCACGCAGGCCGGGAGACCTTCCTTGATCCGGTGCTTGGCCAGAAGGCGCAGCCCCTCGACGCGGATGCTGTCGGAAAACATCTCACCACTCGGCGCGGGTTTAATAATCGCTTGATAGATGGCAGGTAGGATGGGCTTGATCTCGGCGGCGGATAGGTTTTGGTAAACTGTGCCGATGGCACTCCGAGCGCGGCCGTCCTGATTCATGAGGCCGGCACGCACCGCTTGATAGAGCAAGTCTCGGTCCACTCCGACCAACGAAGTGCTGAGCATCCCGGCACCATGTTCCTCACCCTGATCAAAAAGGGCGAAGGTGAGATACCTTTGCTGCATGCCTCGCGGATCATTCTTCAGATCAACCTGGGTCAGGAGCCGCAGAAGTTTTGGCACCGTTTTCTTTGCGGGTTCGCCGATGACAGCAAGGGCATCGGCAGCCTTGATGCGCAGCCAGAGATCGGGTGCATCCAAGGTCTTCTCTAGGACCTCCACGGCAGGAGCCGCACGGTCGCGCAGGGCGATCAGGGCCTGACAGGCACCGTAGCGTGAGTCGAGGTCCGGGGATTCGAGCATTTTCAGTAAGCGGGGAAGAGGCACATCCTGACGACGAGCCAAGGCCAGCGCGGCCCGCTCGCGGACGCTTGGCGACCAGCTAGCCAGGCGTTCAAACAACTGCTCTCCAGTCAGCTTATCGTAAGAACTCGCGCGATCCTTGGGGCCCCACCCACGACCATCGAGGATGAGAGCCTGCGCGGTGGCGGCGTTAATCTGCGGCGCGACACTCGGGAGTTTCCCGGTCAGGCAAATCTTCTTCAGCGGCATCGCGTAGGCCAGCAGGTAGCCGCCGGTGGCATCCCAGCCTGTGTAGCTGTCCTCTTCAGTCTCTGGCGGGCCTTGGTGGGGGAAGCTTCCGTCCCAACGGCGGGCGAGGTCGAAATACCAGGCGCCGTACTCGCCCATCCACGCTCCCGTCCCCTGGGGACCCGATTGAGCGACCCCTGGGATCGCCCACAGGAGGTTGAAATAATTGCCGCAGTGTCCGGCATCCCGCTCGGCTCCGTGGGAGGCGGTGCTCAAGCGCGAGAAAAACTCTGCCCCTTTCGCGTCTCCAAGAAGATTGAAGAGAACGGCCGCCATGCCGCACTTGCCGTTGTCTTCGTGGATCTCGATACATGGGTGATGGTCGCCATAGGGAATGGCTCCCTTGCCGATGTAGAACCGTAACAAGTCGGCGCTAAGTTCGATGGCATGGTCCACCGCCGGGTCTTTCACGCCTGCCTTACGAGCCATCACCAGTGACATGGTTAAAGGCAGGCCAGGCGAGTTCATCATCCCATAGCCGCCGAGCCGTCCATCGGGCAAGGCGAAACCGTGGCCCCACGAACCCACCGCACTCTGACTTTTGGCGGCTTCGAGGGCGAGCCGTTTCAAGCCTGGCATCACCGAGCGATCGTTGGTCGCCATCACATACTCGGAGAGCAGGATCATGACATAGCCGTAATACCAGGTTTGCATCGAGTCGCACGAGTAGTGCGCCGCCCATTCGGCTTCTTTCTTGACAAGGGGGAGGTAGGCGGGATCGCCGCTGGCTAAGAGGGCAAGGGCATTGAGTGATCGCGGGATCGGATCTTGCTCGTAAGAAGGTTTGGCAATGCGGGCCGCAAGGGCCTTGCAGCCCAGCTCAAGAATGCGCTTCGATTTCGGGCAATCATAGGGCGCGGTGGCGCTGTAGCTGCCAAGCATCGGGAGTTTAAGGGCGACATCGTCGATCTGCCCGGCCCGCCAACGGCTAAGGATCAGCTTCCCGCCGCCCTCGGCGGATTCAGCGAGACTCAGCGCTTTGCCGAACTCGGTCCGCGGATCGGCGACAAAGCGCTTGCCGCCGACGCCGAGGATGACATCGCCGACAGCGACAATTCCTGCGGCGGGGGAGCCTTTGCTCACCTTGGTGATCGCGATCTGCCGAGCCTCCGTGGTCTCCATTTGATCGCAAAAAATCCAGCCGCGAAGCCCGGTGGCCCCGAGATTCCAATCATGCTGCGCCCCGGCGGGAATGGGGTCGCCCTTGGTGAAGTCGGGAACTGCGGTTTTAGCCGCCGGAGCGGCTAGCAGGGGCGTCGCCAGAACTGCGGCAATTATGAAGGTGGTGACGGTATGGACGAGCGTTTTTTTGGGAGTAATCATTTCAGTGCCCTCCTACGTGCTTTGCCTGTTTGTGGTCCACATGACGAACAAACATGAACTATGCAAGCTGACAACAGGTTTATATCCTTACAAGTCCAAAGATCAACAAGCGGCAAAGAGATGGCCGCTCTTGGTGACGAAGTGTACCAGAGGTCTTTTTCAAGCTGTATCACTAGGGATTCTCAACTCCAAGCTAGGGCGTGAGAGAACGAGGGAGTTGGGGAGTGAGCTCTTATGTGCTCCTGCCTTACTTCCTACCTCCCTATCTCCCTGGTTCGACGCTGACTGTGAAGCGAATCCAAGATCAAAATGGAGTGATACACGTCGATAGAATCACAAGTCTCAATGTCGGATTGAGCGTAACGGCCGGAGCTTACTTTGCCTCCGCCTTGAGTTGGTGGAAGCGTTTGCGCAGGGTGGTGAGGATTTCGGTGCAGGCTGGATCGGCGATCAGGTCATTTTCCTCGAATGGGTCGGCGGCGACGTGGAACAGTTGTTCAGTATTAAAGTCGGGCCAGTAGAAATATTTCCAATCCTTGCGGACGAGGGCTTGGGAAGCGGGAATGAAGTCACGACTGCCTACGATGGCGTGTTCGTAGAAAAATTCACTGCGCCAGGCAGGTTTTTGGGTGGCAAGGTAGAGGGGGGCGAAGTCACGGCCTTGCATCTTTGCTGGCAGAGCAAGGCCGGTGGCGGCTAGGATGGTGGGTGCCAGGTCTACATTGAGGGCGAAATGGTCATCGGTGGCACCTCGTTTGGCTGTTGGCAAACGTGGGTCGCGGACGATAAGCGGCACGCGGATGCTTTCCTGAAAGGGGTACCACTTGTCGGCAAGGCCGTGTTCGCCATGGAAATAACCATTGTCGCCGGTGAAGATCACCAAGGTATTGTCCAGTAGGCCTTGCCGGGTTAACTCGGCGATGACTTTCCCGCAGGCGCTATCCACCTCGGTGCACAAGCGAAAGTAATTTTTCATCATCGTCTGATATTTTTCGGGAGTGTCAAAGCGCCAACGCCAGCGGGTGCGCCCCTCATTCTTGTTATTGGCAATGAACGGCGGGAGCTTGTGAAAGGCCTCCTCAGTGGCGCTTGGCGCCACGGGAATGCGTACATCCTGATACCACGCCATGCTTTCCGGACGGGGAAGAAACTGCAGGGGATTGCTGTCTTCAGCATGTGGGGCACTGAAGGCGAGGGTCAAACAAAAGGGTTTGTCGGTGGGGCGGGCTTTCAAAAACTCCAGGGCATCGTTTTCATTCTTGGTGGTGACATGGATCAGGCTGCCGTTGGGCTGTTTGATGAAGTATTTGCCGTGATAGGCGCGGCTAAAATCAAAGTTTTCGGTGGGGAACTTGCCATTATGCCATTTGCCGATATGACCGACGTAGTAGCCATGCTTACGCAGGAGACCCGGGTAGGTCTCGGCCCAGGGAGTTTTAAAGGCGTCGAACTTCTGGTTGCCGTGGCGTGACATCCACTGCCCGGTGAACAGGCTGGCGCGGCTGACGCCGCAGATGGAAGTGGTGACACAAGCCTGGGTGAAGCGGATGCCCTCACCGGCGAGTCGGTCCAGATGCGGCGTCCGCACGATCGGGTTGCCGGCGCAGCCCAGGGTATCGAAACGCCAGTCGTCGGCCAGCAGCACGATGATATTCATGGGCTTGGTTTCGGCAGCACTCATCAGGCAGCCGGAGAGCAAAAACAGGAGCAGTGGAGTCAGCCAGTTCATCGTGAATGACCTAATTAGATGTTAGTAAATGAGTTTATATATTTTCCTGACGAAAAATATGATCTGCGACAAGATGACATCAGATTAAATCCTTTACAAGTCCTAAGCTTTGGGAGGGGAGTAGAAATCACGTTCAGGGCTAGTTGCCAGCTCAAGCCAGAAGACCTCGGGCAACCTTTAGCGACGAGCGCAACACAAGCGGCACGGAGGCCGTGGCTCCCAGGAATTCCGCGTCGCGTCGTGACGAGCAGCGCAAGCCTGAGGTCGAAACATCAGCCCAGGACTCCGTGATTCTTCCAAAATATGATGCCGATATTCCAGAGTCGTGAGCAACCTTTGGCTTGCTTGAGATTCTGATAGATGACAGTTTAAACCTAAGGAGACATTACATGTTGAAAACAATGACAGCTGGGATCTTCGGCATCCTCCTCCTCGAAGCGCTCTTGCTCCACGGAGAGGAGAAAGAAGCGCAAGTCGAGTTCAATCGCGACATCCGGCCGATTTTCCAGGACACCTGTTTCCAATGTCACGGCGCCGATGCCAAAAAAGCCAAAGGTGACTTGCAGCTCGATACACTCCAGCATGCCACCAAACCCAATGCCGAGGGACTTCAGGCGATCGTACCCGGGCATCCAGAAAAATCCCTCGCCTGGGAGCTGATCAGCTCCAAAGATGCCGAGGAAGTGATGCCGCCGGTCAAGAGCCATAAGACTCTGAGTGCCGCGCAGAAGGATCTGATCCACCGCTGGATCAAGCAGGGAGCCGTGTATCAGCCGCACTGGGCCTATGTGCCGCCTCAGACCCGGCCATTGCCGAAGGTGAAGCCCGTCGCTTGGGGTGACAACGCCATTGACGCTTGGATCGCCACCGGCTTGAAGACCGCCGGCTTGTCCCCCAGCCCGGAAGCCGATCGGCCCAGCCTCATCCGCCGCGCCAGCCTCGCTCTCACCGGTCTGGCGCCGACACCGCAGGAAGTCGAGGCGTTTGTCCAAGACAAAGATCCTGCTGCCTATGAAAAACTTGTCGACCGCCTTCTCGCCTCTCCTCGCTACGGCGAAGAGCGGGCCCGCCACTGGCTCGACCTCGCCCGTTATGGCGACACCCATGGCATCCACATCGACAACCACCGCGCCATCTGGCCCTACCGCGACTGGGTGATCAAGGCCTTTAATGCCAATCAGCCCTACGACCAATTCTCCATCGAGCAGTTGGCCGGCGATCTCCTCCCTGCGCCGAGCACGGATCAACTCGTCGCCACCGGCTACCTGCGCTGCAATCCGACCACTAACGAGGGCGGCGCGATCGACGAAGAGTATCAGGCGATCTACGACAAGGACCGGGTTACAGCTTTCTCCGCCGCCTGGCTCGGCGTCACCACTGCATGCGCCGCCTGCCACGACCATAAGTTTGACCCGGTTTCGCAGAAGGATTTCTACCGCCTCAGTGCCTATTTCCGCAATATCGACACCCCGGCCATGGACGGTAATGTCGCCAATACGCCGCCGGTGATGCGGCTGATTGCAGATCCCCAGCGCCTGGCCGCTATGGATGCGGAGATCGCCAAGCAAAGTGAAGAGGTGGATCGGGCCTTGAATGCCATGACTGAGAAGAGCACTCCGGCTGTCGGCAATGACCTGGTCCTGCGGCTCAATCCCGATCGCGACGGCAGCTACACCGGGAGCCTAAGCGGGAAGAAAATCCACTTGCCACGCCGCGCTGCGGCAGCCGGTGCGTCCTCGCTGCCCGTGCTTGGAGAAGTCAGCGGCGACATCGGCCCGGCCAGCTTCCGTTCTGGCGACGGTTTCTCCTTCGGCGGCTGGATCAAAGCCCACCGCGGTGGCGCCGGATCGGTCCTCGCCCAGATGAACATCGCCGAGGCTCATCGCGGCTGGGATCTGTGGACGGAAAACGGTCGCATCGGAGTCCACTTCATCGAGTCCTGGCCGAATAGCGGCTTGAAGATCGCCATCAACGAGAACTTTGATCCGGAGCTTTGGCATCACGTCTTTGTCAATTACGATGGCAAGGCGAAGCCTGCCGCTGTGACCTTGTATCTCGACGGCGTCCTTGTCACCAAGACCGAGCTGATGAACAATACCTTGAAAGGGGATTTCGCGACTACCGCGCCGATCACATTGGGTCGCCGCAGCCCCAGTGGCGACGGAGCCGATCTGAGTCAGGCTCGCGATCTCCGCATCTACAGTCGCAATTTGGCTCCGGCCGAAATCGCGGCCATGGCCCAGTCGCAGGAATTTCTCAGTCTTCAAGGACGCGAGCAAGCGCTTCGCGCGGAACGCGAGAAGCTGCTTCTCCAGTCGCCGGAAACCCTGATCGCCCGCGAACGGCCGCAGCGCGCCTCGGCGCATGTGTTGATCCGCGGCCAGTACGACCACAAGGGCGAGCAGGTCTTCCCGGGTGTTCCCGCCGCCTTTGGCGTCCCCTTGGCCGACAAGGCCCCGGAGAATCGCCTCGGTCTGGCGAAATGGCTTTTCGAGCCCAATCATCCCCTCACCGCCCGAGTCGCCGTCAACCGCCTTTGGCAGCAGATGTTCGGCCAGGGATTGGTCGCCACCGCCGTCGATCTCGGCACCACCGGCGAAGCGCCCAGCCATCCTGAACTGCTGGATGCGCTCGCCTTGCAGTTCCGCGATTCCGGCTGGGATACCAAAGCCCTATTGCGTTCCATCGCCCTCAGCCGTACCTACCGCCAATCAGCTCGGGTCAGCTCCGCCGCCGAGGAGGAGGATCCGCGCAATCGCCTTCTCTCCCACGGTCCCCGCCACCGCCTGGATGCCGAAGTCATCCGCGATGTCGCCCTGCAGGCCTCCGGGCTCCTGGTCGAAAAACTCGGCGGTCCCTCGGTCAAGCCTTATCAGCCGGCTGGTCTGTGGGAACCCCCGTCGCTGCTGGTCAGCAACACCCGCATCTACGTTCAGGATAAAGGCGAATCGCTCTACCGCCGCAGCCTGTACACCTATATCAAACGCGCTGTGCCGCCGCCAGGATTGAACACCTTCAACGCCACCTCCCGCGAGTCGCCTTGCGCCACCCGCGAACGCACCAACACTCCCTTGCAGGCACTGGTCACCCTCAACGATCCGCAATTTGTCGAAGCCGCCCGCGGCCTCGCTCAGCAATGCCTGAAACGGCCGGGTAGCGATGAGGAGCGCCTCGCCTTCGCCTACCAGACCGCCACTTCGCGCCGCGCCGACAGCTCGCGACTGAAGATCATGGCCGCCGCGCTGCAGCGCTTCCAGGCTCATTTCGCCGCCCATCAGAAAGAAGCGGCCGAGCTGATCGCTGTCGGCGAGTCGCCCCGGCCTGAAGGCCTGGCGAATGACACTCTCGCCGCTTGGATCATGCTCACATCGCAGCTCCTCAATCTCGACGAAACCCTCAACAATTAACGAGGTCCACCATGTTCACACTCGACCGCCGCAATTTCCTTCTCGGATCACTGGCCATGCCCCTGCTCGGCTGCGCTTCGGCGTCGTCCCCTCTCAGCGGCGGAGCCTTGACCAGATTGCATCATCCCGCCAAGGCCAAGCGACTGATCTATCTGTCGATGGTCGGCGCCCCGTCGCAGATCGACATGCTCGATCACAAGCCGGACTTGAATAAATTTTTCGACAAGGACCTTCCTGATTCCGTTCGAAAAGGACAACGGCTCACCGGCATGACCTCTGGTCAGGCGCGATTCCCGGTCGCTCCTTCGGTGTTCAAATTCTCCCCCGCCGGCAAATGCGGCACCGAGTTCTCCGAGCTGGTGCCCCACTGGTCCCGGATGGCCGACGACATCTGCGTCATCCGCTCGATGTACACCGAGGCGATCAACCACGAGCCCGCCATGCAGTACATGTACACCGGCAACATGAACGCCGGCTATGCCAGCCTCGGTTCCTGGCTGAGCTACGGCCTCGGCTCGATGAGCACCGACCTGCCGACTTACGCCGTCCTCCAAGCCAGCCACTCCAACACCGGCAGGGATAACATCCAGGCCACCCCGGCTCGTCTCTGGGGCGCGGGGTTCCTCCCCGGGGAAAACTCCGGCGTCGGCCTGCGCTCCGGTACCGACCCGGTCCTCTACCTCCAGAACGCACCCGGGATCAGCCGCGAACTCCGCCGCGACATGCTCAATGGCCTCGGTCAGATGAATGCCCTCACCTTCGATGACTACGCCGATAGGGAAACCCGGGTACGGATGAAGCAATACGAAATGGCCTACCGGATGCAGGCTTCCGTTCCAGAGCTTCTCGACCTGTCGAAAGAGCCCGAGCACGTTCTCCAGATGTACGGGCCCGAGGTGAAAAAGGCTGGCACTTTTGCGGCCTCCGCACTCCTCGCCCGCCGCTTGATCGAACGCGGCACCCGTGTCGTCCAGATCACCCACAACGGCTGGGATCAGCACAACTCCCTGCCGAAAGACCTGAAGGACCAGTGTCACGATGTCGACCAGGCCGGTTATGCCCTGGTGCAGGATCTCAAGCAGCGCGGACTGCTGGACGACACCATCGTCCTCTGGGGCGGCGAGTTCGGCCGCACCGTCTATTGCCAGGGCCAGCTTACCGCCAGCAATTACGGCCGCGACCACCACCCCCGCTGTTTCTCGATGTGGGCCGCCGGCGGTGGCTTCAAGCCCGGCACCTGCTACGGCAGCACCGACGACTTCTCCTACAACATCACCGAAAATCCCGTCCATATCCGCGATCTGCACGCCACCATCCTCCATCTCTTCGGCATCGATCACGAGCGCTTCACGGTCAAATCCCAGGGCCTCGATACCCGCCTCACCGGCGTCGAGGAGGCGCATTTGGTGAAGGGGCTTCTGGCCTAATCAAGGCACTTCCATGAAGCTTAGATTCCCCATGTCGATGAGGTGGAAAATCGGCAAACAATTCAGGCTTGAACCTAAAAACCGCAGCAGAGGCATGGAACCGGGTTGAAAGGTTGAAAGGTTGAAACGCAAGCGCATGAACAACAGCCATAAGAGACGAATCTAAGTGCATCGCTCAAGGGTCGCCCAAATGACTGCAGAACCTTTGCGTCATTGTCGTTAGTTGTTGCTGTTGCAGCTAATCCTTTCAACCTTTCAACCTTTCAACTGCGGATTTTCGCTTGAACTGATCCCCCAAAAACTCAAAACGGAGATTAAACATGTTCATTCATCACGCATTCATCTGGCTGCAGCCGGCACTGTCGAGCGAAGACAAGGCGCTGTTTCAAGAAAAGTTTTTGGCCATGGCCAAAATTCCATCAACTGGAGGGATTTCGATCGGGATTCCGATCGCCAGCTCGCGGCCAGTGGTCGATTCGTCCTTTGACTTCGCGATCACCTGTCATTTCATGGATCAGGACGAGCACGATCGCTACCAGAAACATCCGCTGCATTTGGAATTTATTGGCCAGTGCCAGAAGATGTGGCGTCATGTGATCGTCTATGATTCGCAAACTGACTTCTAATTCCCCAAGCGAGACACGACATAAAAGCAACTTTTTTCACCGGATTCATTTTCTCGCTGGTCCTCGGAGCCGGCGAGCCATCCACCGCGCCCGCACCTGAATCGCAAAGCTTGTTCGACGGCAAGACTTTCACCGGCTGGGAAGGCGAGGTCGCAAAGACCTGGCGCATCGAAGATGGCAGCCTGATGGCAGGATCCTTGGTCAAGGGCCAGCCGAAAAATGAATTCCTTGCGACCTCCAAGGAATACCAGAATTTCGACTTGCGCCTGAAATGGAAACTCGAGGGCAGCAAGGGCTTTGTCAACGGTGGCGTGCAATTCAGGACAAAACGGATTCCCAACAGCAATGAAGTCCGCGGCTATCAGGCTGACCTCGGAGCTGGCTACGACGGTATGCTCTACGACGAAAGCGGCAGAGGTATCCTCGTTGATCCCAGCAAGGAAATCAAAGCCAAGGCCGGCAAGCCGCTTGGACAATGGAACGATTACCGCATCCGTTGCGAGGGCCCGCATATTCAAATCTGGCTCAATGGCATTCAGACGGTTGACTACACCGAGAAGGATCCGAAGATCCCGCTGAAAGGGATCATCGCAGTTCAGATTCATAGCAACGAGGAGCCGGGCACCATCGTCGCCTACAAGGACATCAGCATCCAGGAACTCCCCGTGGAATAGCTGCCGGCGGAAGGCGGACTCAAGCGCATCAACCCTGTTATTCCCAAAGACCGGTGAGCTCAAGCCCTTCGATTCCGGGTGACTTGATTTACACCTGTGCAAATCAGGCGCTGAGTCGTTCGTCGCGTCGTGACGAACACAAAGCTGCTCCAGAGGGGACGCCGAGGCACCCAGGATTTTCGCTCTGCGACGAACGCAAAGCTGCTCCAGAGGGGACGCCGAGGCACCCAGGATTTTCGCTCTGTGACGAACGCAAAGCTGCTCCGGAGGGGACGCCGAGGCACCCAGGATTTTCGCTCTGTGACGAACAAGAACGGGCAGGATGCCGGCGAGCCCAGTGGAAAAGGACTGGGGCTGCTCGCAGCCATGAGGTCCCGTTGCTTGGTGTTTTGCGCTCGTCGCGGAGCGACTGAAACTAGGGTAGCCGGGGATTTTAATCCCCGGTGGCTGCGATAAATATGTCGCCGCGTCGCGTAGCGACCGCAGGAGCTTTGACTGGAGCTCTGGGCAAATCCAATTGACTCGATGTTTGGTGGAAAATTCCAGATGGAAATGAAGCGAGCTGTAGGTGTTAGCCATGTGCCGGACTCCTGCGGTCGCTACGCTTGCACGATGGCTTCGTTGGATTTGAAGAAAGCTTTATCGGCGGCGACGATCTGCTGATACTGCACGATGACTTGGCCCGGCTCGGG
>CAMCSH010000111.1 GCA_945877655.1 Lentisphaera araneosa HTCC2155
TCTTCCTTGGCAAGAAACGCGAGCCAATCGCCCGAAGCTACTCAGACAACCACAAACGACTGCTTGAGATTGTCGATGAGATGACTATCCTGCACATGGAGCTTCTCAAAGCCAATGTGCTGGACGGGGAGAACTCTTGACTCTCGAGACAGGCTGAGTTGTAATTAAATTCATGAAAGCGCTTGCCGCCTGCCACTATGGTGAGGTATACTAGCGCCTGAGCTTCCTCAAAAAAACACAGGAGACTGACATGAGCTTTTCATCTGTCGCGGATCTGAAACTTCCCCAAGCCGAATTCAAATCGGGCGAGAAAGTGATTGAGGAAGGCGCTCAGGGCCGCAATATCTACATCCTGCAATCCGGCTCGGTGTCGGTCACCCGCTCCGGCCAGGAGATCTGCAAGTTAGACAATCGCGGCGCCATTTTCGGCGAAGTCAGCATTCTCACCGGCAGCGCCACCATCGCGCAGGTGACGGCGACTTCCGATTGCGTCTTCCTGGTGATCGAAAATGCAGTCGAATCGCTTCAGCGCGAGCCCGAACTGGCATTCCATATCTCCCGCGTCCTGGCGCAGCGCCTGGCCCAGACCACCGGGCTGATGATTGAGATGCGCGGCAAGCTTGATTCGAGCCAAGAGAAGTCCTTCGGCAGCCGCTTCTATCGCTTCATGGAAGTCACCAACGACTTCTTCGATCGCGACGCACTGCACCCCTTCACCAAGAAATAAGCGGCGGTTTTTGAATGTCAGCGCATCTGGAAATACGTCACCACGATGGTCGTACCGAGAGCATGCCTTGCCCTTTGGTGCTCACCATTGGCCGTGATCGTTCCAATGGCCTGTGGATTCCCGATCCGCTGTCATCACGCAGTCATGCCATCATTCGCGCCATCGGCAAGGATTATTACGTTCTCGATTCTGGCTCCCGCAACGGCGTGTTCCTCAATTCCCGACGCATCAGCGCCCCCGTTCAGCTGAAGGCCAATGACCGCGTGGTGATCGGTGAGACGCAAATCACCTTCATCCAGCCGGTGTCGATGGAAGAGACAGTCAACAACAATGTCTCGACCAAGGCGGGGACTAATTTCGCCGAAACGATGCATTACATCCGCGCCGACATCCGTTCGGTGGTGATCCTGGTTTCCGACATCCGCGGCTTCACCGCTTTATCCGAGTCCATCCCCATCGACCTCCTCACCAAAGTGATGAGCTACTGGTTCCAATCGGTTCAAGAGACGGTGGAACGCAACGGCGGCGTCGTCGACAAGTTCATCGGCGACTGCGTCCTGGCCAAGTGGGAAGTCGATCGCAATGACTCCAGTGCCGCCATCGCCTCGCTCAAGACCGCTCTCGAGCTTGATATCTTGACCCGGGGAATGACCAAGCGCTTCCCCGAGCTGCATCGCGAACTCCACATCGGGGTCGGCCTGAACAAGGGCGACGCCGCGGTCGGGATCGGCACCGACAACACCATTCTCGGCGATGTCGTCAACACCGCTTTCCGCCTCGAGAGCGCCACCAAGGACCTCGGCTGCGATCTGGTGATGAATGCTCCTTTCAGCTCGCTCCTGCCGGCGGAGTCCGTTTTGGGCGGTCGCCATCAGATCGCTGTCAAAGGCAAAGTCGAGCAGCTCCAGGTCAACGCCTGCACTTTCGCGGAAGTGCAGGCGTTTTTCGACGGGATCAAGGGAACAAATTGACTTGTGCTTGATCTATAAAGGATCATTACTCCAACCATCTTGATTCAGAGGTTTCCCATGATTTTTGCCTCCAGCCTGTGGCCGGCGATCGGCCCCTTCCATATTCTTCTTCTCCACCTTCCGATCGGCGTCTTCTCCGCCATCGCCCTGATTGAAAGCCTGGCTTTCATTTCGGAGAAGGCGCGCAAGGCGCGTGAAGCGCTGCCTATTCTTTATGTTTTTGGCGCAGCCACCGCGGTGCTCAGCGTGATTACCGGACTGAGCCTGATGGGTGACAAGCATTCAGATGACATGTTGCTGCACCGCAATCTCGGCATTGTCACCGCAGTGATTGCCTGTGTCGCCGCCCTTCTGGTTTGGAAAAATGTCGCCCGAGCCGTGCAGCTCGGAGTTCTCGGACTTCTGCTCGCTGCAATGGGGGCCACCGGCCATATTGGCGGCGGCATGTCGCACGGCGAGGATTTCCTCACCGAAAAACTCCCCGAGCCGCTGAAATCCTGGTTGCAGCCGGCAGAACAGCCGCCAGTTCAAGCTCCTCCTCACATCGACACCGCTCCGCTCAGCCCGGTCGCTGCCGGAGCGTCGAAACCGGTCTTCCAGACCCTCATCCTGCCGATTTTCGAGAAGTCCTGCACCGAATGCCACGGTGCACAAAAGGTCAAAGGCAAGCTCCGTCTCGACTCTTACGCCGCAGCGATGAAAGGCGGCGAGGCCGGCAGCACCTTTGTCGCCCGTGACCTCGAGAAATCCCTTGCTTGGGAATCCATGAATCTGTCCCTTGATGATGAAGATGTGATGCCGCCGAAAAAGTCCAAATGCCCACGTCCGGATGAAAAAGATCTCGCCAGAATCAAATGGTGGATTGAAAACGGCCTGCCGGATCAACAGGATCTCTCTGGCTTCAGTGCAGTGCCTTGAATTCTCGTCAGCCTCCGGATCCGGAGGCTTTTAAATTGCAATGCACTGATTAGAAGAGAAATGAGTTTTGAATGGGGGCACCGCAATGCGGCTTCTGCTTTGACTCTTTGATGAAAATCAGAGGAAGCCCCATGTCTGAACTTGCTGTGGAAGAGAAAATCGCTGTCGAGTGCCGCCACTGCGGCAGCCCGTGTGCGTCGATCTTGATCCAAAAAGACTCCCTGCCCTTCTGTTGCGCCGGCTGCGTCACGGTCTACACCTTGCTGCAGGAAAATGGCTTGGGCGACTACTACAACATGGCCGATTCGCCGGGGGCGCGGCAGGCGCCGAGCGAAATTGGACGCTGGGCTTTTCTCGATGACCAAGCATTGACCAAGAGGCTCTTGCGATTCCGTCAGGAAGATCGCGCCCTGGTGACTTTGCGGCTGCCGCAAATCCACTGCATCTCCTGTGTCTGGCTGGTCGAGAATCTCGGTCGTTTGAGCCCGGGCATCCTCAGCTCGAGAGTCAATTTCGCCAAGGGCGAGGCGGACATCCTCTTTGACCCCCGCAGCATCGGCTTGCGGCAGATCGCGGAAACCCTGGAGCGCATCGGTTATGCACCGGATTTCCGCCTCAGCGACGGCGTCGCCCCCGATCAAAAACGGTCCGAATCGCGGCTGCCGCTAATCCGGCTCGTGGTCGCCGGTTTCTGCTTCGCCAACGCCATGCTGTTTTCCTTTCCCGCCTACTTCGGCCTCGATGGCAACGAGACCCTCGCCCGGCTTTTCGGCGGACTTAACCTCCTTCTCACCCTGCCGGTGTTTCTCTTCTCCGCCCACGATTGGTGGCGGGCCGCCTGGCAGTTCGTCAAAAACCGCAGCATGAGCCTCGATTTTCCGGTCTTTTTTGCGCTTGTGGCACTCTTCTCCCAGACCTGGTGGGAAGTGCTCTCCGGTCGCGGCGAAGGCTACGCCGACAGCCTTTGCGGGCTGGTCTTCCTGATGCTCTCCGGGCGCTGGTTCCAACGCCTCGCCGCCCGCCGCCTCGCTTTCGATAACGATTACCGCAGCTTCTTCCCGCTGTGGAGCACGGTGGAGAAGGACGGCCTCAGCAAAACTGTCCCTTGCGATCGCCTCAAAGGAGGGGACAGCGTTCTCTTGCGTCAAGGGGAATTGCTGCCCGTTGATGGCATCGTTGTGGAAGGAGAGGGAGCTCTCGATTACAGCTTCGTCACCGGCGAATCCCGACCGGTTCCAGTGCGGAGCGGTGACCGCGTCTTCGCCGGGGCTCGTTCGGCCGGCGCGATGATCAAGGTCCGGGCGGAGAGCGACATCGACGCTTCGTATCTGGCCGGTTTGTGGAAAGACGCGGTGTTTCGCGAGTCCCGCGATTTCTCCACTCTCGAACTCGGGCGCAAGGCCGGCTGGGGCTTCAGCGTCGGTGTCTTCCTGGTCGCAGGCTCGGCTGCTCTGTACTGGGCTTTTGCGGCAGGCGCAGCAATGGCGATCACGGTCTTCAACTGCGTCCTCGTCGTCGCCTGTCCCTGTGCTTTGGCACTGGGTTCCAGCCTCAGCCTCGGCTTTGCCGCGCGGCGCGCCGCCAAGGACGGCTTGTTTCTGAAAGATGCGGCCGCTCTCGAGCGTCTGGCCAAGATCGATTGCGTCGCGCTCGACAAGACCGGAACTCTCACCGATGCCGCCAACAGCAGCTGCCGTTGGGAAGGCGAAGTGCTCAACCTAGCTCAGCAGGCGGCGGTCGCGGCGGCGGTGCGCCATTCCTTGCATCCGGTCGCACGAGCCATCGCCGCCACCCTGTCGGCCGAGCTGAAGCTGCCTCGGGTTTTGGAATTTCATGAAACGCCGGGTGGCGGCCTGCGAGCGGTGACGGCGGCGGCGACGATTGAGCTCGGCTCGGCGGAGTTCTGCCGGGCCAATTCGGTCACCGGGACCTGGCTGCGCATCGACGGCCACTTGCTCGGCCGTTTCGCCTCCGCTCCCGCTTGGCGTCCCGGGCTGCCGCAATTGGCGCAGGGCTTGGCCGAACAACGCGTCGAGGTGCTTTCCGGCGACAGCGAGCAGGATGCCGACGAACTTCGCCGCCTGATCCCCGCCGCATTGTTGAAATTCCGTCAGCAACCGCAGGATAAGCTGGCCGCGGTGGGCGAATTGCGGCGTCGCGGTAGCCGCGTGCTTTTTGTCGGCGACGGCCTCAACGACGCCGGAGCCTTGCGTGCTGCCGATGTCGGACTTGCCGTTGCCGGCGCCGAGAGCACCTTCTGTCCCGCCTGTGACGGCGTCCTGCTCGGTTCGGCGGTGCCGCGTCTCGATCGCCACCTGAATTTCGCCCGTCTGGCGGTGCGGCTGGTCTGGGTGGTTTTAGGTTTGTCGCTGTTCTACAATTGCGCCGGCGTCTGCCTAGCGGCCAGCGGCCAACTGACGCCTTTGAAAGCGGCGATCCTGATGCCGATCTCCTCCGGCTCGATGTTCCTGCTGTCGTTTTTCGGCAGCCGCGTCATCGGCTGGCTAGCCTATCGTTGAGAACCAGCTTGGCCTTGAGCCAGGGCTTCGACACTGCGTTCGCCTTGCCAGCGTGGCCATTCCGGAAAGCTTGCGTCGAGAGAATTCCAACCGCGGCTATACAGCCTGGCATCGGCGCCCATTCCGGGCAGGAGCTGCACTAGTGGTTTCACGGTGCAGAAGATTTATGAATGCCGCGCCACAATTGAAGGTCGTTGATGCCGTTGTAGGGCGCCAGTTTTTCGACCACTTCCCAGGTGTACCAGGACGGGTCGCGGAGGCGCTGGCTCAAGGGAGGGGAGGATCGTCCGATGGCGTAGATTTCCTTCGGCAGGGATTCCTGTTGAAGAGGACCGCGGACCGGCAGGATCGGGCGTTGAAGGTGAAAGAGTTCGCCCCAGAGATTGAGCTGCTTGTTGTTGTCGCGGATAACGGCGTTGGCGACTGCGGTTCCAGCCGGGATTTTCGGCGCCAGGCTGCTGGCGAATTCCTCTTGACTTATGACCGCCGGACGCAAGAACTGGCGCAAGCCCGGGGTCGCCAGGTGCAGGGCGACCAGGAGTCCGAGAAGGCGGAAGGCGGAGCTGGTGGCAGCATGATGGCGCGAGGCGAGGAGATACAGAGACAAGCCGGCGGCGAAGAGACTCATCGGCAGGATCACCCGCGAGCGTTCCAGCGAGAAGGGTAGTGTGGGATGCTGCCGGACGAGGATCTGGCTCAGGTACAAGGCCGCCAGGCTGGCGGAGACGATCAGGATCAGGACCAGGATGAAGACGAAGCAGCGGCGCAGCATGGCCTCATGGCGGCGCATCAGCATCGGGTAATGCAGGCCGGTCATGACGGAAATCGGAATCAGCAGAGGCAGCAGGGTGTCGACCTTGGCGTCCGGGATCAGCCAGGTGGCGATGAAAGGAATTATGCATGCGGTCCGCAACCATGTGAAGAGAAGCGGGTGACGTTCCAAGGAGCGGAAGGATTCGCAGAAGGCCGGCCAGGCGAGAAGGGTCCAGGGGAGCAGGTAGATCCCGACCTTGAAAGGGAAGCTGATGAGGTGTGAAAAGTAGCCGACCGCCTCTTCCCGGGCATGGAATTGGACGTCGCCAATGTCATTCGAGAAAAGCGGTGGCAGTAGGGCGAAAGCCTGGGCGCCGCCGAGGGACAGCAGCCATTGCAGGAGCATCGCTGCCACGGTGACCAAGGCCAGAGCGGCGAGGTGCTGGAATTGAAACAGTCGTTTGCGGACATCGGTGGGACGGCGGACAAAAATCAGGGGCAGGTAGAAGAAGACGAGGCAGTGCAAGCCGCTGAGCGTGGATGCCAAAAATGCCAAGCCGAGACCGCCGATCCAAGCGAAGAGCCAGCGCGAGCCGCTGCGGGAGAGCTCGAACCAGACCAGCCAGGCAGCGCCAAGCAGAGCCGCCGACATCACCTGGCCATCCGCCTTTGCCGCCATTTGCACCGCGCCGATGCTGCTCAGCGCGCAAGCACCCGTGATCAAGGCGGAGAGATTGCCGCCATAGCGCCGCGCCATGAGGACGCCGGAAAGCACCGCGAGCAGCAAGGAGATCACCGAGGGCAGGCGCAGGGTGAATTCATTGACTTCGCCGAAAGACAAGGAGCTCAAGGCGGCGGCCCAGACCAGCAGGAAGGGCACTTCGACACGGTCGCCGGCGATGGTGCAATCCAGCCACGATCCGCCCGATTCCACCATGTCGCGGGCGACTAGACCTGCCTGCGCCTCGGCGCTGTTCAAAGGCGGCAGGCTGAGCTGCGGCAGCAACAGCAAGACGGCGGCCAGCCCAAGGGCCAGCGGCCAAAACCTGCTGATCTGCTGTTGTTCCTTCATCCATGTTTCCTCAGTGCGAATTGTGAGGCGGCAACCTTAGTCGTTTCCTCGGAAATTTCGACGGGAATGTCTCGGCCCTTTGAAATCGAGTTGAGGGGAGTTGAAAGGTTGAAAGGTTCAAAGGCGCCATACCCGGCGCACGAAAACGCCCCGGAAGATCACACTTCCGGGGTGCTTCACTCCTGCTGGACTGAAGACTCTAGACGATGCCCGCGGCCTCCGCGAGACGCTGATAGTGGCCCTCAGGGATCGGCGCCATATGGATGACGCCGTCGACGAAACGGCAGTAGCCGCATTTCATGGTGCCGAGCGCGGCGCGTCCGGCCGGCAGATGAAATTCGATGCGGTATTCGATGCCGCTGAGGCGGAGACGCGTCACTTGCAGGCGCAGTTCGACCTGGTCGCCGAAACGCAGCGGCAGCTCGTGTTTGACATGGACCTCGAAACGCGGGAAGCCGGCGTGGGTGAGTGCGTCGATGCGATCGACCACCGGCACGGCGGCGGTGCGCAGGTAGACATGCTCGACCGCCTCCATGAAGCGGCCGAAGTTGGAGAAATGCATGATGCCTGCGAGGTCGGTGTGAGAGAACTCGACCTCTTTCACCAAGGTGTAAATGGTGCTGCCGGGACCTTTCATCCGAGACTGATTTCGGTGCCGTTGGCGACGACTTCGAGAATGCGGGAATGGGCCTTCATGCCGATCGAGGCAAAGCCGGCGACCATGGCGGCGGCGATACGCTCGTGGCCTTCGTCGGCGAAGGCGAGGAGCGAGGGACCGGCACCGGAAAGGCAGACGGCGGCGGCGCCGGCATCGAGAGCGGCTTCGCGGGCGTCGAGGGCGCCGGGGATGGCAGGCAGGCGGTAAGGCTCGTGCAGGCGGTCGTCGAGCGACTTGCCGAGGAGGCGAAGGTCGCCGCTGCGCAGGGCTTCGACGGTGAGGACGGCGTGGCCGATGTTGAAGACGGCGTCGGCGCGCGGCAGGGTGGGCGGCAGGACGGCGCGGGCCTTGACGGTGAGGAAGTGGAATTCGGGGGTGCAGACGACGACTTTGCGAACGGCGCAAGGGAGCGGCTGAGCGAGAGTGCGGCCAGTTTGTGTGCGGATGACGCAAACCAGTCCACCGAGGAGGGCAGGAGCGACGTTGTCCCCGTGGCCTTCGATCTCGACGGCGCGGTTGAGGACGGCTTTGCGGAGGGTGGCGATGTTATCGGCATTGAGGTCGGGGCGGCCGAGGGCGTGGGCGAAGATCAGGCCGGCGATGACGGCGGTGGAGGAGGAGCCGAGACCGGAGCCGCAGGGCAGGCTGCAGCGGCTGACGATGCGCAGGGGGCCGGGAGCTTCGCGGCCGAGGCTTTCCTCGAGCTCTTCGAAGAGGATGCGGGCGATGGCGTTGCTGCGGTCGCGCGGCATTCGTTCCGCCGCTTCGCCGAAGGATTCCACCAAGATGGAGTCTTCCTGGCCTGGTGCGGTCCAGAGCTCGAATTCATTCCACAAGTTGAGGGCGATGCCCATGCAGTCGAAGCCCGAGCCGAGGTTGGCGGAGGTGGCGGGGACGCGAACGCTGAGGAGTTTCTTGGGGGCTTCTTTCATGGTGTCTTTCCTTGTGTTTTTGCTTAAAAGAAGCGACCCGGGGCTGTTTGCCGCCGGGTCGCCTGTCATCATCGTCTGGGGATGGATGCTAGGGTGCCGACGGCCTTAGCCGCAGGTGCCAGTAGTAATGGAGCCGATAATCGATTCGGAAGTGGAAATCGCAAGGTCGCTGAGTTCTTCGGCGAGGTCGCGGGGGCAGATCAATTCGATGCCGTCTTCGGCGCTGGCCTGGAGGACGGCGTCGCCGGCGTCGGAACGGAGATTGATCAGGGTGATCTTGGCGCCGAGTATTTCCGCTGTGCTGTTCGAAACGATGGTGAAGCCACGGCCGGCGAGAAGCATCAGACAGAGATTCAAGGCGGTTTCATCGCCGCACAGGTCAAGCCGCAAGGTCGATTCGACTCTGCTGAAGGGCCAAGGGGTCTGGTGTGGGCTTGTCATGCTGCGGAAGATAACAGATTTTCAAAACTGCGCAAGGTTGATGACACTCCGACACAAAAAACCCGGCGAGCCGAGGCTTGCCGGGTTTTTGTCAGTCGTGGGAGGAATCAGCGGGGAGAGATGGGGATGCTGATCGAAGTGTTGGGCTTCAGATCGGCGTTGCTCTTGATGCTGGGGTTGGCGGCTTTGATCAACTCGACCGTGGAGCTCATGTTGGCGGCGAGAGTCTCAAGGGTGTCGCCCGGAGCGGTGGTGTAGGCGAGCTTCTCAAGAGTGCTGATGTCAAGAGCAGGAGCCGCCGGGGCGGGGGGGGTGGCATCGCCAGCGACGGGGGCAGTGCCGACATCGGCGGGATCATGAGCCCGGGGAGCTGCGTGGGCGCTGTCGCTGCTTGAGGAAGAGCCGGGGACCTTCAGCTTCTGGCCGATTTTCAAACCGGTGGGATTGAGGCCGGGGTTGGCGGCCATCAGGTCGGCTTGTTTGACACCGAGCTTCTTAGCGATTTTCTCGGGGAAGTCGCCGGAGACAACGGTGTACTCGCCGGAGGAGACTTTGCTGCCGCTAGATTTTGAGCCTGTGCTTTTGCTTGGGGTTTTAGCTGCGGTTTTGCTGCCGGTTTTAGTCGCCGAGCTGGGAGCTTTGGAGCCGCTGGATTTGGCGCCGGCGGCGGGGATGTTGATCTTCTGGCCAATTTTCAGCCTGGCGGGATCGACACCGGGATTGGCGGCGAGGAGATCCGCGGTTTTGACGCCGTGATCTTGGGCGACCTTGCCGAGGATATCGCCTTTCTGGATGCTGTAGGTGCTGGCTTTGCTCGGGACTTTGGGAGTCGCGGCGACGCTGGGAACCTTCGGAGGGGTGACTTTGCCGACGGGCTTGGTGGGGGCGACGACGACAGGGATGTCGACGCTTTCAATAGGCTTGGGGGCCACGACGATGTTGGCGGGCTTGGGAGTGGGAACGGGAACGGGGGGCGTGACTGCGACTTTCGGGGGGAGCTGAACCGGAGCTTCGCCAAACTCGGCGCCGACCGGCTTGACCAGGGGAGCTGCGAGGTTGCCGCCGCGGTTGTTGAACAGGTCGCCGGCCATCTTGGCGTCTTCTTCGGCCTGCTTGTCTTTTTTTGAGTGGGAGGAGGAGCAGCTGCCGAGGAGCATGACGGCAGAGAGGGTGCCGCAAGCGAGGGCGGCGCGGATGAGTTTAGAGCGCATGTGGTTGGGACCTTTGGACGATTTCGGTGAAGCGGTCGCCGCGCTGTGCATAACTGCTGAAGCAATCAAGACTGGCGCAGCCGGGAGAAAGCAACACTGCATCGCCGTCTCGGGCCGCGACCATCGCCGCCTCCACCGCCGCGTCAAAAGACTCGCAGCTCATGCAGGGAACCAGATCAGACCAAAGCCGTGTCAGCAAAGAGGCACTCTCGCCGTAGGTGAGGATGGACTTAACATAGGGGGGGAGTAGGGGGCTGACAATGGAGAAATCCATCATTTTGTCACGTCCGCCGGCAATAAGAATCAGGCCCCGGCCTTCCTCCCTGCCAAAACGCAAGATTGCCTGTGCCATGGCGTCTGGATTTGTTGATTTGGAGTCGTTTATATAGACTATGCCATTCTTATTGAGGACCTCTTCCTGGCGGTGACGGGCGAGCTTGAAGCTGCCGGCGGCGCGGAAAAGGGCGGCGGTTTCGAGTCCGGCCATGTGTCCTAAAGCCAAGACGGCCAAAAGATTTTCGGCATTGTGGCCGCCGCGGAGAGGCTGATCGCGAAGATCGACGCTGATGCCGGCGGGGTCGAGAATCAACACATCGCCGAGGCGGCGGAAGGGGCAAGAAGGCTCGCCGTCTTTATCGAAAACCAGGTCAAAAGCCAGCTCTGCAGCTTCCGGCAGACGCGCGACTTGGAGCGAGGCGGCGCAGCGCTGCGACAAAGCGGCGAGACGAAGCTTGGAACGACTGTAATCGGCCGGGCTGGGATAGCGGTCCCAATGATCGGGAGTGACGTTCAGGATGACGCCGGCGGCGAAGCGGGTTTTGTGCAGGGTGTCGAGCTGGAAAGAGGAGACTTCGGCGACGGCGAAATCGGGCGGCTCCTCGGCCAGGGCGAGCTCGGAGGCGGCAAAGCCGATGTTGCCGCAGGCGATGGCCTTGAGACCAATGCCTTTGAGGCAGTGTTCGGCCAGTTCGGTGCTGGTGGTCTTGCCGTTGGTGCCGGTGATGGCGAGGATAGGGCAAGGGAGATGGCGGAGTCCGAATTCGAGCTCGCCGACGAGTTCACGGGCGCTCGCGGCGAGGGCTTGGCCGAGGCGCCCCTGAGGCGGGATTCCGGGGCTGAGGACAGCGATATCGGCGGCGGGAAGCCCTTGCTCCGGGGTCCAGCCGATGAGCACCTCGACGCCTCGGCTCCGGAGGCTGGCCGCCCGGCTTTGGGCGCGGGCGTCGGCACCTTCATCGACGGCGAGGACGCGGGCGCCGCGGCTGCGGGCAAGCAGGCAGGCGGCCTGGCCGCTGACGCCGAGGCCGGCGACGACGACCAGGCTGGCGGGGCCGAGGCAATAGGGATCGGGACGGGTGATAGCAGTCATTTCATCAACTCGCTGAGTTTTTCTTTCGATTCGTCATCATCGCGGCGGACGTGGACGCACTGGAGCAGGCCGACGCAGATCATCGAGCTGAGGATGAAAGAGCCGCCGTAGGAGACGAAGGGCAGCGGGATGCCGATGACCGGTGCGTAGCCGATCGCCATGCCGATGTTGATGTAGGTGTGCATCAGGAAGATGCTGCCGCAGCCCATGGCGATGGCGCGGCCGAAGGTGTCGCGGGCGGACATGGCGATGCGGGCGCAGCAGAAGATGACGCCGAGTTCGAGGAGCAGGATCAGGCACATCATGGCGAAGCCGCCTTCCTCCGCGATGACAGCGGCGAGGCAGTCGGTGGTGGCGGTGCCTTTCGACAGGAAGCCGAGCTTGACCTGGGTCGAATTGCCATGCCCCTTGCCCCACAAGCCGCCGCTGCTCACCGCCAGCTGCGACTGCCAGGCCTGCCAGCCTTCGCTGGCGAGGAATTCCTCCACCGTCTTGCGTTTTTTCGAGCTTTGCAGGGTTTTGTATACGTCGGGTTTGATCTTCCCTTGGCGGTAAGCCTCTTCGACCCAGATGAAGTCGAGCGGATCCTGCAAGTGCGGCAGGCGACGGATCTGGTCCGGCGGCAGATTCATCTCGACTGCTTTTTTCTGCGCCATCTTCAGTGTGATCGGGTGAACGAAGGGGTGAGTGAAGGTGTCGATGCGGTCTCGCTGGTGCGGCTTGAGGACGAAATAGATCGCCGGAGCGAGGAGGACTCCGGTGGCGAGGGGAACGAGCAGGTAGCGCTTGCGGATGCCGGCGAAATACATCACCGCGGCGGTCATGGGCACGAAGATCAGGGCCGAGCCCATATCCGGCTGAAGACCGATCAGCACCATCGGCAGAGCGGCGACGGCGGCGACCGGCCCGACATGCCCGATCTCTTTCAGTCGCGTCCGAGGCCGGCTGGCGATCCATGCCAGCGCTAGCAGGCAACATGGCTTGGCCAGCTCCGCCGGCTGAATGGTGAAGGCGCCGAAGTCGATCCAGCATCTCTGCCCGTTGATCACGGTGCCGAAAATCAGCACAGCTACCAACAGGACCATGCCGAAGGAATAGATCCACCAGACCTTGCTGCCGAGGACCTCGTAGTCGATGCAGGCGAGAACGAAGACCATCACCAGCCCGATGCTGATCCACAGCATTTGTTTGTAAGA
>CAMCSH010000112.1 GCA_945877655.1 Lentisphaera araneosa HTCC2155
CCGGCCCAAGGCCTCGTTTTCGCATCTCTCCTAAAGGAGTCGTACATCATGAAATCTTTCATTCGTTGCTTCGCCTGCAAGACTTTAAACTTTAAACCTTAAACTTTAAACCTTAAACTTTAAACTCATGAAATTCGATCTCCACAGCGACTACGCCCCCGCCGGCGACCAGCCCGCCGCTATCGCCGCTTTGGTGGCGGGATTGAAGCGAGGTCAGCGCTTCCAGACTCTGCGCGGCGTCACAGGCTCCGGCAAGACCTTCACCGCTGCTAGCGTCATCGCAGCCGTCAATCGGCCTGCCCTCGTCGTGTCCCAGAATAAAACCCTCGCCGCTCAGCTCTACTCCGAGCTCAAGGCCTTCTTCCCCAACAACCGCGTCGAATACTTCGTCAGTTACTACGATTATTATCAGCCGGAAGCCTACATCCCTTCCACCGATACCTACATCGCCAAAGACTCGGCAATCAATGACGAAATCGAGAAATTCCGCCTCAGCGCCACCACCGCCTTGCTTGAACGCCACGATGTCATCGTCGTCGCCTCGGTTTCCTGCATCTACGGCCTCGGCACCCCCGCCGAAATCCTCAAGCTCTGCGTCCCGATCACCGTGGGTGCAGGGCAAGGTCGAGATAAGCTTCTCCGCGCCCTTATCCAAGCTCAGTACTCACGCAACGACATTGCCGCAACTAGCGGCGAATTCAGCGTCAGCGGCGACACCGTCAACATCCACCCGGCCTGGCGCGACGAATATTACCGGGTTGAATTCTTCGGTGACGAAGTCGACTCGATCACCTTGCGTGATCCTCTCAGCCGCAAGCTTCTCGATAAACTCAACAGCGTCACCATTTTCCCCGCCACGCACTACGCCGCGTCGCGCGAGCTGATCGACACGGTGGTGCCGCAAGTGATGAAGGAGATGGAGGAGCGGGTCGCCTTCTTTGAATCGAAAGGCCGCCTGGTCGAGGCGCAACGGCTGTCGCAGCGGACCGTTCACGACATGGAAATGTTGCGCGAGATCGGCCACTGCCAGGGCATCGAAAACTATTCGCGTTATCTCACCGGCAGAGAGCCTGGCGAACGCCCTTTCTGCTTGCTCGACTTCTTTCCCAAGGACTTCATCACCATCGTCGACGAATCCCACGTCACCCTGCCGCAGTTCCGCGCCATGTACAACGGCGACCAGTCGCGCAAGAACATGTTGGTCGAACACGGCTTCCGTCTTCCTTCCGCCCTCGACAACCGGCCGATGAAATTCGAAGAGTTCGAAGCCGTTCTCGGCCAGACCATCTTCGTCTCCGCCACCCCGGCCGACTACGAGAATTGCGGCGGTCCGCCGGTCGAACTCGTCGTCCGCCCCACCGGACTGGTCGACCCGCCGGTCGAAATCCGCCCCCTTGCCAATCAGCTCGATGACTTGGTCGAGGAGATCCACCGCACTATCGAAAACGGCGGCCGCGTACTGGCTGCAGCCTTGACCAAAAAAACCGCCGAAGATCTTGCCGATTGGCTCAAGAAAATCGACATCAAGGCGACCTATCTCCACTCCGATGTCGACACCCTCGACCGCATCGAAACCCTGCGCGACCTGCGCTCCGGCGTTGTCGATGTCCTCATCGGTATCAACCTCTTGCGCGAAGGCGTCGACCTGCCCGAGGTCAAGCTGGTCGCCATCCTCGACGCCGATAAAGAAGGCTTCCTGCGCAGCACCACCGCCTTGATCCAGCTCGCCGGACGCGCTGCCCGCAATGCCGAGGGACGCTGCCTGCTTTATGCCGACAAAAAAACCGACTCGATGAAAGAATTCCTGCGCATCACCGACGAACGTCGCAGCCGCCAGGAAGCCTACAACCGCGAACACGGCATTACACCTCGATCCGTCATCCGCGGTATCCAAGCCAGTCTGCACAACAACGATGAAGGCCAAGGCTCCCCCTTGGCGCGCCCGGCCAAGAAAAAGGGATGGAGCGCCGATGAGGTCGCCGAAGAAGCGGCGAAGTACGGCGCAGATGAATTGCAGCGCCTCCGGACTGAGATGCTGGCCGCCGCCGCCGCGATGGAATTTGAACGAGCCGCCCAGCTTCGCGATCGCCTCAAAGCCTTGGAGCGGGGAGAAGACCCCAACAGCCTGATCAAGAAGTCTCGTGGACGCAAAAAATAAGCTTGGCAAATCCCCTCCACTGTGTATCCTAAGGCGATCGCCGCCATACCAGCGGATCCTCACCCCTACCTGTCAAGGAGTTCGACATGCCGAAACCTTATGCCTTCAAAATGAAAGACAGCCCCCTGATTATCTCCGAGGGCGGCACAGCTCCTGTAGGTTGGATTCTGGATGTTGCCAATTATCTCAAGCACGACGGCAGTGACTCTGATGCGGATCTGAAAAAAATTCTTATCTCCCCCTCCACAGGCGGTGCAAACATCGAAGGGATTTCCAATTTCCGTTCACTCACTTTGTACGACATGTATATGGGCACCCGAACCTTCTCTCATGATGGCAGTGAAAAGTCGCCTTACATCCGTTTATCCGTTGACTACGTCGGCAGCGCCGGAACCGCGCCGATCAACTTCGGCACGCTGGATTTCTTTGAAGGTCACGGCTTCACCTATTTCCGTGAAAACGACACGCCGCTGCTTGTCCGGAAAGCGATCCCCGCCCTGCCTTACCACGGCCGCGCCAATATGCAAGGCATGTATATCGTCGATGACAAAGTCGACAAGGAAAGCCCGATCTTACGTTATGAAGTGATTTCCAGTCTCAATGGCAAAGTGATGATCGACAACCGCCAAGTCAAGAGCTTCAGCGTCGATGAATTGGCCTCCGGAGTGGTTGAGTTTGTTCATACTGGCAGCGCTTTGGATGCCCAGGTCGAAGTCGACGTCCGCGCCATCGCCTTCGACCGCTCCTTCTCCAATGAAGTGATTAGTAAATTCGCCTTCACTACTCCCGATTCGGTCATCACCAACCGACTCAACCTCCAAGCCGAACATCGGGTCACCTTGACCACGAAGAACTTCAAGCTGGTCAATGCCAACCAGATTAACTTCACCAAGTTCGATAACTACGTCATCCGCCTTGATGTTCAGGGGCAGGGGGGCACCGACGATTCGATCAAGATTTGGCAGAATAATGTCGAAGTCAACACGGCTCAATTCAAGTACGAAGACCTCACATCCGGCGATATCCAGCTGAAATACCATTATGATGACAAATCCTTGACCAAGTCCAATCTCGACATCGCTTATGCTGTCTACATCAATCAGGCGGCTTTCGACAACTCCACCCCCTTGCTGCAAGGCTTCCTGCCGATTCGCACCCTTGACTTCAAGTACAGCTTTAATGCCGCCCCGGTCATTACCTACTTGGAAGCTCCGTCGACCTGGGATGAAGGCGAAAAAAATGCCGTCTCCCTGGCCGACATGGGTATCAGCAACATTGTCGATGACTACTCGCAGCCGACAGGCCTCCTCCTGTCGATGAACAGTGTCTCCGGCGGCACCTTCACCCTTGATGACAAAAACACCCGCTCGTTCACCCTTTCTGAGCTCAATGAAGGTCGCGTCTTCTTTGTTCAGGACGGCCAACCGGGCCACAAACCCACCTTCACCTTCACTGTCTCTGATTCCATGGGCAAAAGCATCAAGTCGCAAAAAATCGTCACTGGTCTCGCTGAAACTAATGATGACCCCATTCTGAAAATCGGCAGCACCTTGGTCTTGCGTGAAAATAAAGAAGTCATGCTGACCACCAAACAACTGAAATACACGGATTCTGAGTACATTCCCGGTGTTGATGACGACAGTATCCACTTCTTCCTCGACCAAAGCGTTGCTAATAGCTTTGAACTCCGCGTCGCCGGTACTGAAGACGTCACCTTCACTCTGGCCGACCTGAAGAACAACCAGGTCACAATCACCGCCTTGAGCAACAGTGCCCCCAGCATCCGCTTCTATGCCCGTGACGAGGACTACGATGACGTATTCTTCACAGGGGAGTCCAACCACATTAATCTGGTTACATCGTATACCACCGTCAATGACGCTCCGATTATTGAGACATCCAATCTCAATGACGGCGAATCCGGCATCCTCGGCGACGGCCTCTTCAAGCTCAACCTCAACGTCATCGATGACGAATGGATCAATGACGAGATGCTCAGCCAGTTGAAAGTCAGCGTTGCCAAGGTCGATGGAGCCAAAATGATGATCGGCACCACCGACACCACTTGGTTCTATTACAACCTTGCCAAATACGTCACGATTGAAACCGATCCCCTCCAAGATCACCCCTATCTGACCCTGAAGATCTCCGACGGCATCAACACCGTCTACACCGAGAATCTCTTCGTCTAAGTTCCCCGCCTGTTAAAAAATCAGCGGCGTTGCCCTCTCCGGCACGCCGCTTTTTCATTGCAGCTTGTGCGGACTCCGCTAAGGTGTGCGACTCATCAATACCCAAGGAGATTTCTGACCATGGCCGACTTCAATTACGCCCCCGCCTTCCAACTCGCGGAAGACACCACGACCCAATACCGCAAGCTCGAAATCGGTGGCGTCGAAGTGGTCAAGCACGGCGATCTCGAGTTCCTTCAGATCGCTCCCGAAACCCTCACCGCCCTCGCCGCTGAAGCCTTCCACGATGTCTCCCACCTCCTGCGCACCAAACACCTCGAGTCGCTCGCCTCGATCCTCAAGGACCCCGAAGCCTCGGTCAACGACAAGTTCGTCGCTCGTGAACTGCTGAAGAACGCCGCCATCGCCGCCAAAGGTGTTCTACCCTCCTGCCAGGACACCGGCACCGCCATCATCATGGGCAAAAAGGGTCAGTTCGTCCTCACCGGCGGCGACGACGAAAAGGCCCTCTCCGAGGGCGTCTTCCGAGTCTATGCCCACGACAATTTGCGCTACTCGCAAGTCGCGCCCCTGAGCATGTACGAAGAGAAAAACACCGGCACCAACCTGCCCGCCCAGATCGACCTCTATGCCACCTCGGGCAGCAAGTACGAATTCCTGATGATGGCCAAAGGCGGCGGCTCGGCCAACAAGACCTACCTCTACCAGAAGACCAAGGCCCTTCTCAACGAGAAATCGATGCTCAAGTGGATCGAAGAAGCGGTCCGCGGCCTCGGCACCGCCGCCTGTCCGCCCTATCACCTCGCCCTCGTCATTGGCGGCACCTCCGCCGAAGCCACCCTCAAGACCGTCAAGCTCGCCTCTGCCGGCTACCTCGACAACCTGCCCGAGAAGGGCGATCTCACGGGCCGCGCCTTCCGCGACCGCGAGCTCGAAGCCAAGGTCTTGCAGGTCACCCGCGACATCGGCCTCGGCGCCCAGTTCGGCGGCAAATACTTCTGCCATGACGTCCGCGTCATCCGCCTGCCGCGCCACGGCGCCTCCTGCCCCGCCGCCATCGGAGTTTCCTGCTCAGCCGACCGCAACATCAAAGCGAAGATCACCAAGGACGGAGTCTTCCTCGAACAGCTCGACGAGACCCCCGAACGCTTCCTGCAAAGCTCCGCCGCCGCCGCGGTCGACCAGCTCATCGCCCTCGACCTCAACGACCCGATGGAAGTCAACCTCGCCAAGCTCAAAGACCAGCCCACCTTGACCCGCGTCTCCCTGAGCGGTCCCCTCGTCGTCGCCCGCGACATCGCCCACGCCAAGCTGATGGAGCGCCTCGCCAAGGGCGAAGGCATGCCCGAGTACATGAAGCGTTACCCGGTCTACTACGCCGGCCCCGCCAAGACCCCCACCGGCATGGCCTCCGGCTCCTTCGGCCCGACCACGGCGCAGCGCATGGACCCCTACGTCGGCCCCTTCCAGGAAGCCGGCGGCTCGATGATCATGCTCGCCAAGGGCAACCGCACCCCGCAAGTCCGCGAAGCCTGCGGCAAATACGGCGGCTTCTACCTCGGCTCCATCGGCGGCCCCGCCGCCGTCCTCGCCCAGGACAACATTACCAAGGTCGAAGTTCTCGAATATCCCGAGCTCGGCATGGAAGCGGTCTGGAAGATCGAAGTCAAAGACTTCCCCGCCTTCATCATCATCAACAACAAGGGCGAGGACTTCTTCGCGCACTTCGATAGCGAGGAGTGAGGTCATGGCCAAACAGCAACTTACTTGGAAAGAGGCCATCAATTCAGTTTTGGCCAACTCCCCAAACGCTCTCCACTACGATGAGATCACGAAGGAAATTTTAGATCGTGAACTGCGAACTACTTTGGGTGCAACACCTGCCGCCACAGTAAATGCCCAGATCTCGGAATCAATCAAGCATGACGGAGATAATTCCCCTTATCTCAGGGTTGGAAAAGGGCTGTTTACATTGCGCAATAGGAGTTCAATCTCCTCTATAATTACTGCGCCAGAAAAAATCACAGAGAATCTCAAACCAAATAAATCCTCAACGCCAACTTCCGTAGAGCCGGACATCGAGGATCCGCAGTACGCAGTCATCTCCTCTTTCGGCATGTTTTGGAAGCGCGAGGCGATTGAATGGGTGAGGTCCCCAAAGATTCTTGGAGTCCAGCAACTCGGGGCTTCTTCTGTTGATTTCTCAAGCCAACTTGGCATCTACCTGCTGTATGACGGACGAGAAATCGTCTATGTCGGACGCAGCACCGATCGCCCTCTCGGCACTCGCCTCTATGAACACACCAAAGATCGCCTCGCCGTCCGTTGGGACCGATTCTCTTGGTTCGGACTTCGCCCAGTCGACAGCAAAGGCGTCTTAGGGCAACTACCAGAACAGTTCGCTGCCGAACTCATCATACCTGCTCTTGAAGCTGTTCTAATTGAGGCCTTGGAGCCTCGTCAAAACCGCAAGCGCGGAGACGATCTTTCTTCGGTCGAATACATGCAGCAACTTGATCCCGCCGTCGAGTTAAAGCGCAAACAAGCCCTCTTTGATGAGCTCAGACCTAAATGACTGACCTCTCCCACCCTTCTCGACCAACATCGGCCGCTGCCGCCGGCAATGGTGAAAAACCTGCGCGACGATCTCGTGCTGCGCTGGACCTACCACTCCAATGCCATTGAGGGCAATACTCTAACCCTGATGGAAACCAAGGTGGTCCTGGAAGGCATCACCGTCGGCGGCAAGTCCCTACGCGAGCATTTCGAGGCTGTCAACCATGTCGAGGCCATCGGCTATCTGGAAGACTGTATCCGCCAGCATCAGCCCCTGTCGGAACGGCTGATCAAGGAGATGCACCAGCTCATCCTGACCAAGATCGACAATGACAACGCCGGCTCTTACCACAAGGTCGATGTGCTGATCGCCGGTGCTAGCCATCGTCCCCCTAGCCACCTACAAGTCGAAGAGGAAATGGCGGCCTTCTTCCGCTGGTACCAAGGCGAAGCGCAAACGCTCCACCCTGTAGTCCGCGCCGCCTTGGTTCATTCCCGTTTCGTCAATATCCACCCTTTCACCGACGGCAATGGCCGGACCTCACGCCTGCTGCTCAATTTTGAGCTGATGAAAGCCGGATTCCCACCCGTGATCATCGAAGTCGGCCAACGCCTCGCTTATTACCAGGCCTTGGATCAGGCCGCCGCAGGCGATGAGGCAAGCTTCGTCGAGCTGATTGCGGAAGCCGCAAAACGAGCCTTTGCCAACTACTGTTTTGTGCTCGGCATCAAGGCGCCGGAATGATGTCGCGACATCGTCAGATATCGCGACATCAATTTACTCAGCCCTTGAGCTTCTCCAGCTCTTCCCAACGGGCATAGACCGCGGCGACCTTGTCGCTGGCTGCTTGGCGCTTGGCTTTGAGCTCGGGGATTTCTTTCGAGCGGCTCATGTAAGTGGTCGGATCGGCGAGGACGCCTTCGATCTCTTCAAGCGCGGCTTCGGCGGCGGCGATGGTGGCTTCCATGACGTCGAGCTCTTTTTGCTCGGCCCACTTGAGTTTGCGGGCCGGAGTCGCAGGTGCTGCGGGAGTCGCGGCTTTCGCCGGAGCCGCGGTGGCTTTCGCCACTGGCGCCGCAGCCGGGGCGGCAACCTTGGTCTTGATCGGAGCATTGGCGGCTTTTTTGGCGGCGTTGAGGCGCTCCTGACGCTTCTCGAGGTAGTAATCGTAGTCGCCTTCTTGAGTGACGACGACGCCGTTGCCTTCGAAGGCGACGATCTGCTGGCAGACGCGGTTGAGGAAGTAGCGGTCGTGAGAAATCACCAGGACCGAACCCTCGAAGGCGACCAGTGCTTCTTCGAGAAGGCGCAGGGTCGGCAGGTCGAGGTCGTTGGTCGGTTCGTCGAGAATCAGGAAGTTGCCGCCGTTCTTGAGGATTTTGGCCATCAGGAGACGTGAGCGCTCGCCGCCGGAAAGACGGCCGACCTTGGTGTTGATCCGTTCGTCGCTGAAGAGGAAGCGACGCAGATAGCCACGGGCCGAGATGGTCTCGTCGCCGAGCTTGACCCAGTCGTTCATGCCGGCGAGTTCTTGCAACACCGAGTTGTCGGGGTTGAGATTGAGGCGGTTCTGGTCGATGTAATTGAAAACGGTGCGAGGCCCGATTTCAACGGTGCCGACATCCGGCTGCACTTCGCCGAGGATGATCTTCAGCAGGGTCGACTTGCCCAGGCCGTTGCGGCCGACGACGCCGATGCGTTTATCGGGTTCGAAGGCGATGTCGAGGCCGTCGAAGAGCGATTTGTCGCCGTAGCTCTTGCTGACGTTTTTCAACTCGGCGGTGCGGTTGCCCATCACCGGGGCTTTGGGGATGACGAGGTCGATGTCGAGCTTTTCGGTGAAGCCTTCTTCCGAGGCTTCGGCGTGGTAGCGGGCGACGCGTGACTTCGATTTGCAGCCGCGGGCCTTGACCCCGGCGCGAACCCAGGCGAGCTCTTTTTTCAGGTGCTGCTGGCGCTTGTGCTCGACCACTTCAGAAGCCATATCCATGGCCGATTTCTGCTCGAGGTAAGACGAGTAGTTGCCTTCGAAGAAGGTGAGGCGGCCCTTGTCGAGCTCGGCGATGCGGTTGGTGACGCGGTCGAGGAAGAAGCGGTCGTGAGTCACGATCAGGATGGCGCCCTTGAACTGGCGCAGCGTGCCTTCGAGCCACTCGATGGTTTCGGAGTCGAGGTGGTTGGTCGGTTCGTCGAGGATGAGCAGATCGGGCTGCGAGATCAAAGTCTTGGCGAGGGCGATGCGGCGTTTTTCACCACCAGAGAGGGGTTCGACGATGGCATCAGCCGGGGGCGTGCCGAGGTTGAGGACGAGGCTGCGGGCTTCGGCTTCGAGATCCCAACCCTTGAGGAGAGTGAGGCGGTCTTCGAGCTCGTGAGCGCGAACCGAGTCATGTGGCAGGGCTTCGTATTCGACCAGCATGGCGGCAATGTCTTTGGCGCCGTCGAGGATGTTCTCCAGGACGCTGCGGGTATCATCAAGCATGAAGTCCTGGGGCAGGACGCCGAGGCGCATGCCACGGCGGTAGGAGAGAATGCCCGAGGGAGCGACGCCGGAAGCGATGATTTTGAGCAGCGACGACTTGCCGCAGCCGTTGCGGCCGAGCAGGCCGATGCGGTCGTCCTCGTGCATGTTGAGGGTGAGGCCGTCGAGAATGTTGTCGCCGCCGTAGGAGAGGGTGATGTCCTGGGCGCTGAAGACTGGGATGCCGCGATCGTCCGCCATGATCAGGACTCCAACTGAGCTGTAGTGGTTTTGGCCCAATGCAGATACTCGGCATTGGCGCTCGCCTCCCAGGAGATCAGGGCGGGGAGAGCGTAGGGGTGATGACTTTTCACGAAGGACTCCAGTTCAGCGGCGCGGAGCGCGGGGGTTTTCAGGATGAGGACGAATTCCGGTTCTTCACAAAGCTGGCCGTCCCAGCGGTAGACGCTGGTGGCTTCGCCGAGCACCTGGCCGCAAGCGGCGTGGCCGGCGGCGATGGCGCCGTGGGCAATCTCCAGGGCGCAGTTGCGCGACGGGCAAGGGATGTAGTAAATGCGAAGCATGGAAGGGGTTCCGGGATGATGGCGCGGAAAATACCTTGCTTCACCGGGAAATCGCGGCGTCCGGCAAGCGAATTCCTCAAGATGCGCCGGAGTGCTACGTAGGTACCTCAATCCGGCGTAGTCAGCCGCTCCCATTCGGTATGGCGCTGCCAAGCTTCTTCGTTGCGCTCGCCGCAAAGCTCGCGGGTGGCGCCATAGCTGGAGCACACCTTGGGGCGCTCGGGCAAACCGAAGAGCTCGCAGAGATTTTCCGGGGTCAAATGCGGACACCGCACACCGGCAGGCTTGGGGCCGCCCAGGCCAGGAATGGTTTCGGAAATCGATACGACGACACAGCAGGCGGCGCAGCCGGGACGGCAGAGAGTCGGGGTGAAAGACATGTTTTTTTCTTTTTGCTCGCTAGTGTAGCTCCAAACTCTAGGAGTCTCGCATGAAATGCCGGTTTTCCTTCATCTTGGCCGTGATATGTCTGCTTTTTTCCTGCGCTGACCAGGCGGCTCCGGCGACAGCTCCACAACTGCCCATCACGGACAACGGCGATGGCAGCTACAACTACGGCAAAACCAAGCTGAAAAAGGACTCCAACGGGGTGTATTTTGTCGATGGCAGCGACAATGCGCCGGCTCCCAAAAACGTCAACGGAGTCACTATCCTAACTCCGGCGGAAGCCAAAAAAGCCAAGGAGAAGAAGGCGACCGGAATCGGCTTGAAACGTGGCGTTAGTTCGAGCCCCAAACCTGAGAAGAGAAAAAATGCGATTCGTTTCGTCGATCCTCCTGCCAATGCGACGCAAGCGGCGGATGGCAAGGATCCGGTGAAGGTCGATCCGGTGAAGGAATTCCGGAAAAACAACCCGGAACTCTATGATCAAGAACGTGAGGAGGCTCGGCTGCGGGCCCAAGCCAAAATCCAGGCAGCAGCCGGCGAAGTCAAGTCCTACAAAGTCGACTCCACCACCAACAATTCTCCGGATCCGATCCTGCCGCCACAGTACCTCGAACTCAAGCGGAGAGCTGAACAAGGCGACAGCGAAAGCCAATATCAGCTCGGCGTCGCCTTGAAAAACGGCCTTGGCGGCGAACGGGATGTCGTCGCAGCTAGGCAATGGTTGGAGAAAGCCGCTGCGCAAGGCCATGTCAAGGCACGCCTTGTCCTCAACGGCCGTTGGTAAGGGATCGGCGCTCAATAGCTGAAAGTCGCTTGACAAGCTCCGCCAATTGGAGCTAATATCCGTGCGCATCATTCAACCCGGAACTCCGCCATGATTGTCAGCCTGTCGATCCGCAACCTTGCACTCGTTCAAGAACTCGATGTCGAATTCGGTCCCGGCCTCAACGTCGTCACCGGGGAAACCGGCGCCGGCAAATCCGTCGTCCTCGGCGCCATCCGTCTCCTCCTCGGCGAACGGGCGGATAAATCCCTCATCCGCAGCGAAGAACGCCAGGCGGAATTGGCGGCGGAGATCAACCTCGACGGACATCCCGCCGTCCGCGCTTCGGTGGCCCGTCTTCTTGATGAAGCCGGCATCGAAATGGAGGACGGCCCGCTCCTTCTCCGCCGCACCCTCAGCAGCAGCGCCAGCCGCAGCTTCGTCAATGGCGTCGCCGTGCCCCTCAGCGCCCTTCGCTCCCTCGGCGCCTTGCTCATCGACCTCTTCTCCCCCGGCGAACAATACGCCCTCGCCGAAAGCAGCCGTCAACGCGACATCCTCGACCGCGCCGCCGGCCTCGCCGACGAGCTCCGCCTCTGCGGCGAAGCCTGGCGCCAGACCCGCGCCCTCGAGGAGGAGCTGGAAGCCCTCGACCGCGACCTCGCCGACGAAGGCGAACTGGAAATCCTCCGCCACCAATTCAAAGAAATCGACGACGCCGATCTCGAAGCCGGCGAAGACGTCAGCGTCCGGGAAGAACACTCGCGCCTCGCCGGAGCCAAGGACAGCATCCAGTTTTATTCTCAGGCCGCAGCCATCCTCGGCGATGCCGAACCCTCCGCCACTGACCTCCTCCGCCGCGCCCTCCACTGCCTGCAACAGCTCAGCCGTCACGACCCGGTCACCGCCAAACCTTTGATCGAACGACTGAACTCGGTCACCGAAGAGACTCTCGACCTTTCCCGCGAATTGGAAAATCTCGCCGCCGGCAGCGAGCTCGATCCCGAGCGACTGGAATACCTCGACGAACGCCTCCGCCTGCTGCAGCAATTGAAACGCAAATACGGCCCCGAGCTGAGCGACGTCATCGCCCGCGGCCAACGCCTCGCCGTCAAAATCGACGCGGCCTCGGGTCGAGACGGCCGTCGCGACCAGCTCCGCGCCGCGCTCGCCGAGGCTCAGGAACGCCACCTCAATTGCGCCCGCCGCATCAGCGCCGTCCGCCAGGCCCATGCCGACAAGCTTGCCGAAGCGATCGGCCAGGAGCTCGCTGGACTCGATTTCAAAGCCGCCCGCTTCAGCATCAAGATCAGCCCCGCCGAAGCCGCCGCTCACGGCTGCGACCGTGTTGATTTTCTCTTCGCTCCCAACGCCGGGGAATCGGCCAAGCTGCTCGGGGATATCGCCTCCTCCGGCGAAATCTCGCGCGTCATGCTGGCCGTGAAAACCGTCCTCGCCGAAGCCGATGGCATCCCGGTGCTGATCTTCGACGAGATCGACGCCAACGTCGGCGGCACTACCGCGGCGAAAGTCGCCCGCCGCCTCCGCGCCCTCGGCGCCGGACGCCAGGTCTTCTGCATCACCCACCTGCCGCAAGTCGCCGCCGCCGGCAACCGGCACCACAAGGTCGCCAAAG
>CAMCSH010000113.1 GCA_945877655.1 Lentisphaera araneosa HTCC2155
GCGAAGACGCCAGAGGCATTGCCGGCGGTGATCGAATAAGTGAGTGTGTCGAGGTCGGGATCGCTGGCGAGCATGGTGCCGACAGCGGTATTGAGGAAGACATCGGCGATGCTGAAGCCCTGGGCGTTGATCACCGGCGGCGCGAGCAGATGCTGCCAGGTCGACTGGACCTCGGCGCCGACGATGCCGGCGCTGTCGATGCTGCCGGTCGCGGCTTCCAGATCCCAGTCGCCGCCGAAGGTCTCGGTTCCGGTGTCGTCATCCGAAGCGGCGACATCGGCCTGGGTGGCATCGGCGAGGGCGGCAACGAAGGCTTCGCCCACGGCGCCTTTGGCCACGTCGCAGCCGTAGAGCAGAATGTCGGCATGGGCTCCGAAAGCGGAGCGCCAGACGGTGGTGGCGGCGACGTTGTCGACATTGAGGTCGGTGCTACCGAGGTGAACATTGCCGGCGCTGCCGTGGGAAATGATGTGAAGGGCGCGGATGTTGCTACGTCCTTCGAGCACCGCGGCGATCTGGCTGATGCCGTCCTGATCCGCCTTGAGGACGTGGATCTCGGCGTCGGCGGGAGTCTGCGACAGGAGTTTTTCGGCATCGGCGACGGCAGCATCAATAAAAACCAGTTCGGTGGCGACAAGCTGCACCTGGCCCGATTCCGGTGCTTCGACAGCAACTGCCACGACGGTGTCGTCGACAAGCGTCGCCGAACACAAAATGCGTTCTTCCAAAGATTCAATTTCAGGACGGCTGGAGTGTTCGTTCATGGTTTCTGACCTTGTGTTTTTTGTTTTGACATTGTTGCAAAGATCGAATATCATAATTCCATGTCGACAATATGGATAGCGATTGCAAGCATCTTTGAAGATTTTAAATCGTCATAAATATCTACAACTGCTACCATTCAGCACGCGGCCAAAGACTTAACTAAAAGCCATTTATTTTAATCAGTAAATTATGATGTATTCTTGCTGCCGACGAGTGGCCTCGCTGGCAGCGACTCGAAAACCCTAGGATACACTGTGGCGAGCCACATTCGATAAAATTCGACCTGTGTAACTCCGGTTTGATCTTGTATGCCCCCGCATACCTCGGCGACTTTGGAGTGAAGGGGGAGGGAGTAAAGGAGTAGCTCCCTGCAGCTCACTCCCTTACTCCTTTGTTCCCTTACTCCCTAAGTGCCTTCACCCCGCCGTGGTCTTCTTGCTCGCCGCTTTGCCGGAAGTGGCGGGTCGTGATTCCGACAGGAAGCCGTGGGCGAGATGAAGCTCGCGCAAGATGTCGCGCTTCTTCGTCTGGTGAGATTGCATGCGGCGCAGGATGTCATCCAGAACCCTGACCGCGCTGATCACGTGAGGGCCTTTGTTGAGCATCACGCATTCCGCCCGCTGGCCCATCGCCGCATCGGTGATTTCAGCGCGCGACGGCTGGCCTTCCTTGGCCAGGGTCTCCAGCACCTGGGTGGCCCAGATCACCGGCACGTGCGCGGCTTCGCAGATCCACAGGATCTCCTCCTGCACCTCGGCAAGACGCTCGAAGCCGCACTCGACCGCGAGATCGCCGCGGGCGATCATCACGCCGCAGCACGGCGCCCGCATCGCCATCAGCAACATCTCCGGCAGGTTGTCGAAGGCGCGGCGAGTCTCGATCTTCAAGACGATCGCCGGCTGCTTTTTGCCGAGACGCGCCAGATGCTGCTGCAGCATGATGACGTCGCGAACGTTATTGGCGAAGGACAGCTCGACGATGTCGGCGTGCCCGACGACGAAGCTCAGATCTTCGATGTCCTTGTCGGTCATCGCGGCAAGCCGGAGATTGCTTTCCGGCAGGTTGATCCCCTTGTCGCCACGCAGCTTTTCACCGCGCAGACGAGCTTGGGTGATGCGGACAAAAACCCGGCCCGGCTCGACCTTTTCGATGACGCCGCCGATCTTGCCGTCGTCAAACCAGATCGACTCGCCGGAGCGGACGTCCTCAAAGACTTCCGGGATGGTGCAGCCGATGACGGCGGGAGTGAGAATCGCGCCCGAGCTGTCGAAGGTCGCCTGGCGGCCCGGCTGCTGATCGCGGGTGACGATCAGGTGATCGCCCTGGCTCAAGAAGATGAAATTCTCTTTCGCCGAGAAGGGGAAGACCGTGGTCTTGCCGACCCGGGGACGATCGGCCCTGAGCTCGGTTCCGGGGACGATGTAAGCCGATTTATGAATCTCAGCCCAGCAGCCGCGCTCGGTGACATCGACGATGCGGAAATCGCGAGGCGACTCCCGTGCATCGAGGAAGTTGATGACGTCGCTGCGCACCAGGCCGCTCAACCAGGCGCGGGCCACCGGCAGGACGGCATCGGCCGACGAAGGAGGCGTCTCGGGCGATTCCGCCGCGGTCAACCAGATGCGGGCCGGGGCGGTCTGACGGCCGTAGTCATCGCGGTGCGGACGGAGCCGCACGACCACGGCCCCCGGCTCGAGCGGGCCGGTACGGAGCTTCGGGCCGGCGAGATCCATGACGACGCGGCATTTCCGCTTCATCGCCTTCTCGGCGCGGCGCAGATTTTCGATCATCTTCAGCCAGGCGCCGGCATCGTCGTGAGCGCAATTGATGCGCATGCAATCCATTCCCTGCTCGAGGAGACTGTGCACCAGAGTGTAATCGTGGGCGGCTTCGCTGGGCATGGTCACCATGATCCGCACCGAGCGGCCGTGAGCATTGCCGCCGAGAAGTTCCTCGGTGTGCGCGTGCAGCAATTCCTGGCCGCGGGTGAAGCCGATGGAAGGCAGTTCACCGGCGGGCTGCAGCCAGTTCCGGCCTTTCTGCCGGTTGAAAATCATGATCAGGGCGTCCAAGGTCGCGAGAACATGAGACTCGGCTTGACCCAGCGAGGCAGGACCGATCGCGGCGAGCCGCTGCTGCAGGCTGCGGAGATCGCGTCGACGCAAGGCCAGATAATGCAGCAGATTGCGGGCGCTCTCGAGAAAACGCGGATGCACCTCTTGAATCAGCGGGGCCGCAACCACCAGGGATTCGAGGATGTCTTTGCGGACATCGAGAAGTTCCGCCAGGACTTCATCGATTCCATCGGCCGGGGTGGTGACTCGTTTACGTGTGTTTGCCATGATCAGTATCCTTTGATTGATGGGTGGAAATCGCGAGGTCTCGGCTCAAGCTTAACCACCCATTCCCATGCCGCCGTTCGCCTTTTGTTGCCGATTGATCAAGTTCGTGTTAAACACTTGTCGCCCAATGAACAAGTGAAAATGAATCTCAAAATCGGCACCAGCCAAGCTCCTCATCTGCACCCCGGAAGTTCCGGCCGCAGTCGCTCCGCGGACTGCCGCGCTCCATCTTGCATTCCACCACCGTCAGTCGTAGCTTGGATTCAATCCCCCGGAGGCACGCGTGTTCATTCACTCTGGCTTCACCTTGACCGACGAGTCTGCGACGCGAAAAACCCCTAGTTTGAGGCGATAAATTGGTCCAAATTCGAGGAGCAAACCAGTGACTGGGTGAACTTGCGGCCCGCATCCATGGCAGATCTCAGTACCCTCAAGCGCCTTGAAGCGCATCCTCGGATCGCCGAGTGGCAATACCCGCCCTCGCCCCTTATGCAGGATTTCCTTCAGAAAGTCTTATCGGGCTTTGATTTCCCCGGTTACGAAGTCCGCATCCATGTCATTGAAATCGATGGCGGCATCGTCGGATTTATCAGCCATACTCACTGGCGGCAGGGAGCGTTCTATCTCGTCACCTGCGGCTGGAGTCTCCTGCCAGAATGTTGGGGGCAAGGAATCATGAGCCGGTCTTTGCGTCAGCTTTTCGACTCCTTTTTCGCCGATCAGGTCGACTATGTCTTCGCTGACTACTTCCATGGCAATCATCGCTGCCAAAGACTGCTGCAGAAACTCGGCTTTGCTCCCCACGTGATTCCATGGCTGGAGCGCTGTCGAAAACTCTGGGCGACACGCCATTTAGTCTGGCTCCATCGGATGTATCTCGACCGGGCGCGATGGCTGGAGCTTCGCGGCCAAAAATCTTCCGCTCAAGAGAAGGGATGAGCTGAAGAAGAAGAATGGAGCGCGGCAGTCCGCGCAGCGACTGCGGCCCTTCGATGTGCGGCCTTGACTCGCGCCGGAGATGATGAGCTTCATCGCAAAATCGGCACCAGCCAAGCGCCTCATCTGCACCCCGGAAGTTCCGGCCGCAGTCGCTCCGCGGACTGCCGCGCTCCATCTTTTTCTGCGGCCTGCGACTTACTCAGAAAGGATTATCTTGCGGCTTCCGCAAGCCACCAGGAATCCCCGATGATCTTCCCGTCGAAACTGCCGCATGTCGGCACCACCATTTTCACCGTCATGAGCGCCTTGGCTCGCCAGCACGGAGCGGTCAATCTGGCCCAGGGTTTTCCCGATTTCGACCCCGATCCGCGCCTCTCCGAGCGCTGCGTCGCGGCCTTGGCGGCGGGGCGGCATCAATACGCCCCGATGACCGGTTTGCCGGAGCTGCGGCTGGCCTTGGCGACGGCGATGCGGGAAGACTTCGGCATCGACTACGATGCGGACAGCGAGGTGACGATCACCGCGGGGGCGACGCAGGCCTTGTTCTCGGCTCTCGGCTGCCTGCTTCATACCGGCGATGAATGCCTGATCTTCGAGCCCGCCTACGACTCCTACGGGCCGGCGATCCTGATGAACGGAGCGGTGCCGGTGCCGGTGACCATGAAGGCGCCGGATTTCCGCTGGGACTGGGATGCGGCGGCCGCAAAAATCACGTACAGGACCCGCGCCATCGTGGTCAATTCACCCCACAACCCGACCGGCTCCTGCTTCACCGAAGCCGACCTCATCGCCCTCGAGAGCCTGGCTGAGAAGCACGGGCTCTGGGTGATCAGCGACGAAGTCTACGCCGGCATCGTCCACGATGGCCGCCGCCATTTCTCCTGCGGCTCCCGCGAAGTCCTGCGGTCCCGCAGCTTCGTTTGTATGAGCTTCGGCAAGACCTTCCACTGCACCGGCTGGAAGGTCGGCGCCTGCCTCGCTCCAGCGGCGCTCAGCGCCGAGTTCCGCAAGGCGCACCAGTTCACCACCTTCTCGGTCAACACTCCGGCCCAGGCCGCTCTCGCCGATCTTTGCGCCCTGCGCGAAGCCCGTCGCCATGGCGACTTCTTCGAGCAGCGCCGCGACTTGCTGATCTCCAGTCTGGCCGGCTCCGGCCTGCGCCCTTTGCGGCCCTGCCAAGGCAGCTATTTCCAGCTCTTCGACTACTCGGCCCTGAGCGACGAAAACGATCTCGATTTCGCCATCCGCCTGACCCGCGAGCGCGGCGTCGCCTCGATCCCTCTCAGCCCCTTCTCGGCCGCCCCCGATCCGGCGCAGCGCCTGATCCGCCTGTGTTTCGCCAAGAAGCCCGAGACCCTGCTGGCCGCAGCCGAGCGCCTGGTTTCTGAGCCGGGATGAAGACGATCAAATCAGCTCCAGAAGACCGCCGTCGTTCCGGACAAACTGAGGGGCGCTCGCGGGAGTAATGGCTTCACTCCGGTAGTTCAGCCCACGCCGTGTAGGAGTCCGAGCGCGGCGCGAGGCTCTGCGCCATCGGCGGCCGCGTCCGACGATGAATTCCCATTCCTGATTCCCCCGGAAGCCGCAAGGCGACCGGGCCGAATGCTTTGCGGGTTGGGCAAAAACAGGTTCAAATCGACGGGAATGGATGTCGCGGGTGACGGCATTTGCGGCCAAGCGATGCGAATCCCGCAAAAATGAGACCCGAAAGGTGCCTAGCACCTAGGGCCTTGGGCGGGATATCTGTGCTGCATTCTTGAGCGGCATGATTGAAGTAAGCCGAAGACACTGAATTATCAGCCTAAAAAACTTCCAGATATATCTTGTGCAATGAATTTTTTATGGCTATTATAGGCTATATAAGGATCTTTCACCAACAGAAACCTGAGGACAAGCCCATGATCGACTCAAGCCAAACACCTTCAGAAAATCTGCCTGCCGATCTCCGCGCCCTGCCGCTGCACGGCTGTTGGCTGCGGCATTTCGACGGCCGCAAGTCGCAGCTTTTGGTGGTGCGGCAGAAGGCCAAGGACGAGTTCGTCTACGGCTTTTTCTTCCTCGATTTCATGGCTCGTGGCATCATCACAGCGTCGATCCAGCACCTCGATGGAAAGTTACTGCAGAAGAGGATCAAAGCTGCGAAGCTGCAACCGGTTCCCCTGGAGGAGGGTTTGGCCGCCATCGTCACAGCCCGCAACTACGCCGCCCGCTGGGACATTGAAGCTGGCGGGGCTTTCTCGGAAGCGGCGGCGATTCTGCCTGAGGACGCTATGTCAGGTGACAGCTCTCCCGACATCGCCTGTGGCGGCGATGCGATTCATGGCGCGCCGTGCTGGCGTTACACCGAGGATTTCCCGCAGCTGCCGACGCATAAGCAATTCCTCAAGATCCGCGACGCCGGTGGCAGCCTCGATTTCCAGGCTTTTATCGATAATCCAGCGCGTCTGCCGAAGCTTGCCGACGAGCCCTGCCGCGGGCTTCGCTTCGACTTCGGAGGCTCTTGGATTGCCGGCGACAGGGAAAGCCACAAGAAGATGCATCTGGCGCAATTGCTCTTTCGCTACATGGCGTTCCGCCATCCGGGGATCGATTTCAATCGCGTCAGCCCCGATCAAGATGCCGAAATGGTCCTTCTCAGCACCTTCTTTAACAACATGTTGCGCAATCTGAATTTCACCCCCGGGATGCTAGTCAGCCCGGTCATCCTCGATCTTTTGTACATGGGTTTGCAGCGCGAGCTTTTGCGCCGCCCGAGCTGGCACGGCCGCAGCTTCGGCGAAGCCAAACGCCTGCTCCTCCTTTTCTGGCACGGCATGGCCGAGATGTATGCGGGATTCCCTCTCGCCGTCCTTGCCAGCCATCGCGCCTACTTGGAACTGGAGCTGTGGCAAGACGATAAGACCATAGGAGATCCCGCAGATCCTTTACCCGCCTTCATCCCGAATGCCCCGCCCACGCTGCTGCCGACCAAGACTTCTGCCGTGCGTCGCTGAGCCGGCTCACGAGTCGCTGATCGCCCCGACGTGTATTTGCCTTCAAAATCGAGGTGAAATATGGCTAAGATCAATCGTCAGCTTCACGAGAACATCGTGGGCTATTACCACGCCTATAACCGTGTTGCGGGGAAGAAGAAAGGCTATTACCCTTTTGAGGACCCCACGGAACGCGCGATTTTCGAGGCCCACCTCTGGCGCCTGTGCAGCTTCTTCGCCGTCAATCTCGGTTTCTTTGCCTTCATGGGGAATCACTTCCACCTTCTCTTCGAAATGCTGGATGCAAACGCCCTCTCCGACGAAGAAGTCAAGAGACGTTGGAAGGCGCACTACGCTGCGGCCCTTGCCGAAGGGCGGGTTCAGGAACCTGATTGGAGCCAAGCTGACGAGTTCGCCAAGATCCGCAAGCGCATCGGCAATCCGTCAGAATTCCTTCATGACCTGAAGGGACAATTCGCCGAAGGCTACAATGTCCGCCATGACCTTCGCGGTAGTTTCTGGGACGGCCGTTTCAAAAACACCTTGCTCAGCCCGGAAGCGGTGGCCTCCTGCGCCCGCTACATTGAGCTCAATCCGCTGCGCTCGGGAATCGAAAGCAAAGTTGGCGCCGCTGGTCGCAACTCCTGGTACAACTTCGAGCAGAGCTGCCGAGGCAAGGAACGCGACTTCAGCAAACACCCCGGCTTCCAGCTCTTGGTAAAGGCGCTGCACCCCGACCCCGACAAACCTCTGAGCCCTGGCGAAGAACTCGAACTGGCCATGATGACCTACGCCGCTTGGCGTGAGCATTTCGACGCCGAGGAGAAACGCCTCGCCGACGAACGGGCTGCAGCAGCTTTGGCCAAAGAGGAACAACGCGCCGCGGAACTGACGCAATCGTGTCAACGCAGCTGGTTCGACGCCCTAGTCGTCGGCGACTTGGAATATTGTCGCCGCCAAGCGATCCGGCTACATCGCCCCGACACCGAGCCGATCGAACTCGCCCCCGGCCTTTATGGGCTCTTCCGTCGCCAGCGACGAAGTAGCTGATCCACCCAACACACTTTCTCTCTTTGGCCGTTTGACCGAAGCGCCATCTTGCGCCTTCAGCCTTGAAATGGCAGTCGAATGCGTCAAAAAATCCATAAATTCAGCGCCCGGACAACCATTCCGGGCGCTTTTCTCTGTCGGAATGGCCTGCAGCAGCATGCCATGAATTCGTTTTTCACTAATTTTTCTGAAGAAAGAGAAATAACTTCAATAGGGACCTGCCCCCTGTTATCATGCCCCCTGTTATCACCCTGTTATCATGCCCCCTGTTATCCCTCCTAAGTACCTTGCCTATCTGATCGAAACGAAGGACATCCCGACAAAAATTGCGGCCCTGTTCAAGGCCGCTTTTTTAGTTCTGAATCCCTCGTCCCTCGGTCTACACCCTGGGCTACCTGCCGGCTGCCCCTCCGGGGAAAAATTGACACTTACAGGACACCAAAACGAGCTTGATATGGAGTTGCACAGGTCGAAATATTCTCTATACAATACGGCGCTGCTGGTAGTGGGAGGGGGCAAGTCCGAAGACTTTTTTGAAGGCGTTGGAGAAGTAATAAGGGTTGGCGAAGCCAAGTTGCAGAGAGACCTCATGGACACTGGTGCCTGGGTGTGATAGCAATTCACAGGCGCGCTGCATCTTGCGCTTGCTGAAGTAGGCACCTGGCGAATCCCCGGTCACTTGCCGGAAGAGTCGAATGAAATGGCTGGGGTGATAACCTGCCTGCTCGGCATACTCACCCAGTTCGAATGGCCGTTCCAGCGAGGCATCCATTCGTGCTATGATCTTCTGGATCACCAGGGTTTGCTGAGGGATGCTTTCCATCGATGCCGGAGTCAGAGAAATCGCGGCTAGGATGCCCAATGCTTCGGATTGGATTGCCAGCCAGACTGCGTCGTCATAGGGTGCCCGGAAATGCGACACCAAGCGTTCGAAAGCGGCAATCAGCTCTTCACGTACGCCGATGGTTCTGACGGGTCGGGGTCCAAGCAAGCGTGCCAGCCGTTCGTAGGAATCGAGATCGTGCCCGGATAAATGCATCCAGTAGATAGACCAGGGATGTTCTGTATCTGCCCCGTAGCTATGAGCACTGTTGCGAGGGCAGTAGAGTAGGTCGCCCGCTGTCACTGCGAAGCTTTGACCGTCGCTGTGGTAAAAACCTTGGCCATCTGTGCAGTAAATCAGCACTCCTTCGGGATGGCCGTGCCGTTCGCGGCGCTGCCCTGCGGCAGCCAGGTAAATGCCGGAGTGGAACACTCGCAGTGACTTGAGTACGGGTAGAGCGCTAGCCTGCCAAGCACTTCTTTGCGCCTCCTCTAAGCTGCCGAGACGGAAACCTCTATAGGCTGTTGCGGTTTGCCGATGGCGTGCGAGAGGGGTTTCTAAAGGCGGGAGCAATTCTGGAGAGGGATCCATCTTCGGGAAATCCTTGATGATAGTTATATTTTATATCCGAATGAAATTATTCTATATTGGCGATTGTAATCCATTTAGTTATTATATCAACAACGAAAACTGAATTTGAAGGACAATCCCATGAATCTGCTGCTGCCCATCCTGATGCTAGTTTCCTCCTCCTGCGTGCTGAAGTCAGAAGGGGAGCCGGAGGCCTTGGACTTCAACCGCGATGTCCGCCCCATCTTGTCGGATAAATGTTTTCACTGCCACGGGCCTGATGCGAAGCACCGCAAGGCAGACCTCCGTCTCGACGAACAAGGCGCAGCCTTTGCCAAGCTTAAGGAGAGCGATGGGTTCGCCATCGTTCCTGGTCGACCCGAGGAAAGCGAGTTTTGGAAACGCATCTGCAGTGAAGACGCAGAGGAACAGATGCCCCCAGCTAAGTCTAATAAGATCCTGAGCAAAGCCGAAAAGGAGATCCTGCGGCGATGGATCGCCGGAGGTGCCAAATACGAGGGGCATTGGGCCTTCCAGCCGATTAAAATGCCAATAGCGGAGAATGGAGCTGTTGATGCCATTGATCGTATTGTCCGAGCCCGATTGAAAAAAGAGGCGCTGGGCTTTTCTCCAGAGGCTGACCGAGTCACCCTGCTGCGACGTCTCAGCCTCGACCTCAGCGGGCTCCCGCCAAGCACCGAAGAGATCCAGGTCTTTGTCAACGACAGTTCTCCGGGTGCCTACGAGCGTCAGGTTGACCGCCTTCTTTCTAACCCGCGATATGGCGAGCATATGGCCTTGTCTTGGATGGACATCGCTCGTTATGCGGATACAGATGGTTTTCAGTTCGACCGGACACGGGTGATGTGGCCTTGGCGCGATTGGGTGGTGAAGGCGTACAATCAAGATATGCCTTACGATCAATTCATCCGCTGGCAGATTGCGGGTGATCTGCTCCCGGAAGCCACACAAGAACAAATTCTTGCCACCGGTTTTAATCGCAACCACATGCTCAATAACGAAGGCGGCGCCAAGATGGAACCCAGCCGCGTCGAGTACGTCATCGACCGGACTATCACCACTGGCACTGCCGTCCTCGGTCTCACCCTTGAGTGCTGCCGTTGCCACGACCATAAGTACGACCCTGTTGCGACGAAGGATTTCTACGGTCTCTCTGCGTATTTCAATCAAGTTGAAGAAACCGGAGCGACCATGAGCTGGGGACCGCGCATCAAGGTTGACTCTGGACCTTGGGGTCAGCAGGAAGTGATGGTTATGAAAGATCTGGCGGCGAAGAAGCAACGCAAGACTTGGGTGCTGACCCGGGGTGAATGGGATCAACACGGCGAGGAGGTACAGGCGAGCGTGCCTGCCGCCATTGCTCCTTCGCTCCCGTCCAATGCCCCTAGGAATCGGCTCACTCTCGCAGAATGGCTGGTATCGCCGCAAAACCCCCTTACGGCTCGCGTCGAAGTCAATCGCCAGTGGCAGCGCTTCTTCGGTCAAGGTCTCACCCGGACTCCAGAGGACTTTGGCATGCAGGGCGAGTATCCCAGTCACCCCGAGCTGCTTGATTTCCTCGCTGGCGATTTCATTCGTCAGGGGTGGAGTGTGAAAAAGCTGCAGCGTAGGATCGTCACCTCTGCCACATACAAGCAGCGTGCGGAGATGAGTCCTGAATTAGCGGTTAAAGACCCGCAGAACAGACTCCTTGCCCGCCAGAGCCGCTTCCGTCTGGCGTCAACCGTGCTGCGCGATCAGGCGCTCGCCGTCAGTGGCCTGCTTGTCGGTGACAGCGGTGGCCCCGGCGTCTTCCCTTACCAGCCCGATGGCATCTGGGAGGAGGTGACCAACAACGAGCAGCACTACAAGGTTGGAAAGGGCGCCGAGCTCTATCGACGCAGCCTTTACGTCTTCTGGCGTCGGCTCAGCGCCCCGGCCAGTTTCTTCGATATCTCTAAGCGTCAAGCCTGTCAAGTCCGTAACATCCGCACCAACACGCCCTTGCAGGCCCTGGCTCTTTTGAATGACCCTGCATTTGTCGAGTGCGGTCGCGCTCTTGCCCAGAAATCGCTCACTCAAGGTATCGACGTCCGTCAGCGGCTGGCTTGGGCCTTCCGACAGGCCACCTGCAGGCAGCCCACCGACACTGAGCTTGATGTCCTGCTTGCCGGCTACACCCGACTGCTTGCCAGCTACAAAGCCGATCCCGCTGCCGCCACTCGGATACTCAGGGTCGGAAGCAGTCCCGCCACTGCCACTGTTTCCGCCGTCGAACTCGCAGCACTTGCCTGCTCCTGCAGCGTCATCCTGAATCTTGATGAGACACTCAACAGGGAGTGATTCGCAATCCACTTCCAAACTGTTCAAATTCACAATCAAAAAGTTGTTAAGGAGTCATAATCCATGATTGATTTCAATCGCCGTCAATTTCTCTCCGGAGCCGCTGTAGGACTCGGTTCTATGGCCCTAGGATCCTTCATGGCGCAAGGGGCTGAATCTGCCCGGGCGCCAGGAACTCACTTCCCGGCCAAGGCAAAAAGGGTGATTTACCTGCTTCAGGCCGGCGGCCCTCCGCAGATGGAGCTCTTTGATTACAAGCCTGGCCTGGAGAAGTGGCGCGGTCAGAAGCTTCCTGATTCAGTACGCCAAGGTCAGGCGTTCGCCACCTCTGCAGGCTCCGTTCCTCATATACTCCCTGCCATAGGTGCTTTCAAGCAATACGGCCAATGCGGTCGCTGGTTGGCGGCCAGCATGCCGCATATCGGCAGTATTGTTGACGACATTTGCATCATAGATTCGATGTATACTGACCATATCAACCACGCCCCCGCTGTCACTTTCCTGCAGACCGGCTCCCCGATCGCAGGACGCCCGGCAATCGGTGCCTGGGTTGACTACGGACTCGGCAGCATGAATGCCAACTTGCCGAGCTTCGTTGTCCTTAGCTCCCTAGGTGAGGGCCTGGTCTGCGGTCAACCGCTCTACGAACATCTTTGGGGCGCCGGTTTCCTGCCGGCTGCCCACCAGGGCACTAAACTTCGCGGTGGCGCCGATCCCTGCCTCGTCCAGCGACAACTAAAACAATCCACTTGCGACAATTAATATTAGTCCAGTTCTATGGGTCCATTTTACGCTCTCCTTGCGGTTACCAGCTGAGTTTGCCCCCCTGGCCACCCCCGCGGGGGTGGCCAGGGGGGGCTTATATTTAGTC
>CAMCSH010000114.1 GCA_945877655.1 Lentisphaera araneosa HTCC2155
GTCCACTTTGTCGCAAGCCAGTTGAAGCCGCACGGGATCGGGCATGAATTGAGCGTCTGGGTGTGGCGGTGAAAAAGACCGGAAGTAGGCCGTAATCCCACTGGTGACCCCCGATCCCGAAGCCCAGTCAGGTCGCGCCGTCAAGCTATGAACATTGAAGCGTCGCAACGCCAGCCGGAGTTGCGGTAGCTCGGTCAGGAGACTACTCATTCTTTTCTTTGCCGGCGCCCGGTCCCTTTTTGCCGCCAAACGACAAAGGAGATCCGCCATGAGCAAGTTGATTGTAAAAAAAGCCAACACCAACCCTCGTTCGAAGAAAAAAGGCGTCAAGAAAAAACCGCGCGGCACCATGCCCGTCACCGCGCCCAACCCTTTTGCCGCCGGCATCGATATCGGCAGCTCCGAGATCTTTGTCTGCATCATCATCAATGGCAAACAGGTCGTCAAAAGCTTCGGCGTCATGACCCGCGACCTGAAGCAGATGGTGTCCTGGCTGAAAGAGCACAAGGTCGAGACCGTGGTGATGGAGAGCACCGGCTACTGGTGGGAGGCGGTGATGCAGATCATCGAAGAAGCCAAGATCGAAGCGCTCCTGGTCGATAGTAAGGCCCTGCACAGCACTCTGTCGCGCAAGACCGATGTCCTCGACGCCGCGCGGCTACAGCATCTGCACGCCATCGGCGAGCTGCGCGGCTGCTTCCGCCCGCCCGAAAGCCTGGTCGGCATCCGCAGCATGATGCGCAGCGTCGCCAAGCTCACCCAGGAGTCGACGCGCCACCTGCAGCGCACCGGCAAGCTCTTCATCCAGATGAATCTGCGGCTGCCGCAAGTGCTCAGCGACCTGGGCGGCGACACGGCGCAGGCGATCATCAAAGACATCCTCGCCGGCGAACGCGACGGCATGAAGCTTGCCCGCCACCGCTACCCCACCTGCAAGGCCAGCAAGGAGGAGATCGCTGCCGCGCTCGAAGGCAAATGGAACGACGACCTGCTGCATCTGATCGCGATCGAGCAGCGACTGTGGTCGACAATGCGCACCGAGATCGCCCAGCTGCGCCTCAAGATCAGCGAGCGCCTGCAGGAATGGCAGCCCGAGGTGAAGAAAGGCGCAGCCGCCAAGCCTGCGGCAGATGCCCAAGCGAAGACGACGACGACGCCGCCGCCGGTATCGGAGGAGCCTGTGGCAAGCCCGGAGAGCACCGCCAAGCCGCGTCGCGCCGGCCGCCCCAAGAGCCCGGAGCTGCTCGCCCGCGAGAGCTTCGAGAGCCTGATCCGCGACGAAATCGAACGCCTTCTCGGCGTCGATCTGACCAGCGCTCCCGCCATCGGCATCGACCGGGCCCAGACCCTGCTCCTTGAACTGGGCGACCGCGATCACTTCCTGCGGCGCTTCCCGAGCATGCGCTGCTTCTGCGCCTGGACCGGACTCGTGCCCAATCCGCGGGTCAGCGGCGGCAAGACCCTCGGCCAAGGCAATCGCCGGTGCAATCATGTCGCCCAGGAGCTGCGCAACGCCGTCATGGCGATGACCCGAAGCAGCTGCGCCTTCGGCATTTATCTGCGGCATCTGATGAGCCGCATGCCGTCGGGCAAGAAGGCGATCAAGGCGGCTGCCAACAAGCTGGCGAGGATTCTCTACGCCATGATCCGCGACGGCCAGCCCTACGACGAAGACCGGGCGTTTCCGGTGACCGAGGCGCGCCGTCAACGCGAGATCGCGTTCATCCAGCGCAAGGCCGCCAAGCACGGTTTGAAGGTCGAGCCGATCGCTGCGCCTGCCCTTCCGGAGCCCGTCAAGGAAGCGTAATTCGCTTCCTTCATAACGCTTGATCCAGGCAGCGCCGACGAGTCCGGCTGCTTTCGGCACCCCGCCTGGATCATTCGCAAAAAAAGCTCTTGCGAGCGTCAAGGTTTCTTATTGCCGTGGAGGGAGGCGACTTCTCTGACCCCGAAAAGTGCGCGCACTAGAAGCCTCAAACAACTCAATAACAACACTTTGAATTCAATGTCTTGGGAGGTTCTTCAGGAGGGTTGAGCCGCATCGGCGACACCCTGGGTTGGAATGAGTTATGATTTTTGACCCTGAAAGGGTCGCGGAAAGTCCTGGGCTGCTGCGGTTTTTAGGGTCAACTAGGATCAAGCCACAAAAATCCCGGGCGAGCCATTTTTACTGCAGAAACCGCTGAAGAAGACAGAATGAACGAGATGACATCTGGTGCGGTGTTGGGCTGGGAAGGGAGAGTTTCTCCTTCTATTCTGCGTTCTTCTGCGGTTGTCTGGGCGAGATCTCGAGTTGCACTGGGCGCAAAGTTTTTATTGCGGAGGATGCAAAAGCCGCAGCCGCGAGCAGTTTCTCCGAATGAACCCAGAGGGACCAGTCCATGCCGATCGACGAAGATTTCAGCCCTGCCTTCTCTTTTCACAGCTGGGAGCTCACCAAGCAAGGCCTGGTGCTTTTCGGCGAGCTCGAAATGTTCGGCATCGATTTCCTCGGCAGCGGCCTGCTGCGCTTGCGTTCCAGTGTCGGTTGCGTCTTCCTGGAGAAGCCTTCCGCCGCGGTCCTGCCGAGCGCCTTCTACACGCCGGAATTCGCCTTGCGGGAAGAGGACGACTCGCTCCTGCTGATCAGCGCTGAACTGGAGGTGCGCATTGCCCGTCTCGGTTTCAGCCTGGAAGTCAAACGCCGCAGCGACGGCGCGGTGCTGCTCGATAGCCGCGGCCACTGCTTCCTGCGACGCCTGAACGGCAGCTGGTGCAGCGACCGCCGCAGCAGCGGCACCGATGCTATCCTCGGCCTCGGCGAAAAGGCCGGACCCTGGGATCGCAACGGACGCGAATGGCTGTTCTGGAATACCGACGTCCTGTCGCCTGATCCCCTCAAGCCGGTAGGAGATCCCACCGCCGCGGATTTCGACCCCTACTACATGTCCATTCCCTTCTGGTTGCGGCTTCAGCAAAGCGGCCCGGCCTCAGCCCATTTCATCGATCATCCCGGTCGCCTCAAGATCGGCTTCCGCGCCACCAAGGGCTCAGGACGCTGCCGCATCGAAGGTGAGGGCGGCGCCTACTGCGAATACATCTTCGCCCAGGAGTCGATGGCGGAGCTGCTCGGCGCCTACAGCCGCATCACGGGACTGCCAGCGCAACAGCCACTGTGGTCGCTCGGCGCCCATCAATGCCGCTGGAAGGCCTATTCGCAGGAAGAGGTCTTGAGTTTGGCCCGTCGTCTCCGCGCCGAAGATCTTCCCTGCGATGCGCTCTGGCTCGACATTGATCACATGCGCGGCTACCGCGTCTTCACCTGGAACGACGAACTCTTCCCCGATCGCGCCGCGATGAAAGCCGAGCTCGAGGCGATGGGCTTCCGCCTCGTCACCATCATCGACCCCGGAGTCAAACTTGAGGCTGGTTGGGAGCTCTTCGAGCAGGCGAAAACGGCGAATCTCCTCTGCCTCACCGAGGATGGCGCTTTGTTTATCGGTCAGGTCTGGCCGGGACGCACGACCTTCCCCGACTTCAGCCGCAGCGAATGCCGAGACTGGTGGGCGCAGCGCGTCGCCGAACACGCCCGCGGTGGAGTCGACGGCATCTGGAATGACATGAACGAGCCGGCCACCGGAGAGGTTGACTGCAGCTCCATGCGCTTCGGCGCACAAGGCGAAATCCCGCATTGGCGCCACCACAACGAATACGCACTCTTCATGGCCGAGGCGACGCGTGCCGGCCTGCTTCTCGCCCGTCCCGGCGAACGCCCCTTCATCCTGTCGCGCGCCGGCTCGCCCGGCATCCAGCGCCTCTGCGCCCACTGGATGGGCGACAACGTCTCCAACTGGGAGCATCTCGCCTTGTCGGTGCGGATGGCCCTATCCCTTGGCCTCAGCGGCCAGCCCCATGTCGGCGCCGACATCGGCGGCTTCATCGGCGCCTCGAATCCCGAGCTCTTTGTCCGCTGGGCCCAGCTCGGTGCTTTGTATCCCTTTTGCCGCAACCACAACGACGACGAACGCGATCAATACCCGTGGAGCTTCGGTCCTGCGGTCGCCGCACATGTCCGACGCGCCTTGAAGCTGCGTTACCGCCTCCTGCCCTTGATCTACACACTGTCTCTGGAAGCGAGCTCCAGCGGCGCTCCGATGATGCGGCCCTTGAGCTGGCACAGCGACGAGCCTCATCTGCGCCGCGTCGACGACCAGTTTCTGCTCGGTCCGCACCTAATGGTCGCACCGGTTTTGCTGGCCGGAGCGATCAGCCGTCCCGTGCATTTCCCCGCCGGCGAGTGGCTGCCCTTCGACGAGAACGGAGCGGAGTCGATTCAGGGTCCCGATTTCCGCAGCGTTGCAGCGCCTTTGGATCATCTGCCGATTTTTGTTCGAGCCGGAGCCGTCCTTCCTCTCTGGCCGGAGGCTGCCGTCTCGACAATGCGACTGAAGACCGAGACGATGGAGCTGCATATTTTCCTGCCGCGATCCGACGGCAAAACCGCGAGCAGCTTGCGGCTTGATGACGGCATCAGCCTCAATCACGATTTCCAGCACTTCGACTTCGAGCTCATCCGCAAGGGCGATTCGATCCGACTTCTGACCCGAGTCAGCGGCCGCGAAGGAGCTTGGACGCCGAGTCTTTGGCGACTGGTACTCCATCGCAGCGGCGGTCCCGAAAAGACGCTCGAAATCCGCCATCTGCCCGGCGATTTGAAGCTCGACGGAAAGCAGTAAACCTCAAGACTCGAGGGCGCGCAGCAGACTTCTGACTTCCGCCAGAGAGTCCTGCGCGGTGAGGATCGACGAGGCGACAGCGGCGTGACGGGCGCCCGCACTGCGCAGCTCCGCGCCTTTGCTGGCGTCGATGCCGCCGATCGGGTAGATGCGATCGGCGCAAAGTGCGGTGTAGGGACGGAGGAACTCAGGGCCTTTTGGCGACAAGCCGGTCTTGGTCGTGGTGCCGTAAATCGTGCCCATGCCGAAGTAGTCGAGGCGATCGACGCCGGCGCGGCCGAGATCGGGGAAGGCGAGATGGAATTCGGCGTCCGAGCGGATGGTGCGGCCGATCCAGGCGGAATCACCGAGAAGGGCGCGGGCGGCGGCGACGGGGCCGTCACCCTGACCGAGATGGACGCCGTCGAGCTGGAGTTCGGCTGCCAATGTGGCGGAGTCGTTGGCGAGCAGAAGAATGCCGGGATTCAGGCTGCGAAGCAGATCGCGCAAAGGGCGGATCCAGGTGAGGGATTGTCCGTGCGAGAGCTTCTTGGTTCGGAATTGGATGAAGGCGACCGGGCGATCCGGCGCTGCGGCGATCTGGCGCAGGATGGCAGCATCCGGGTCGAGGCGATGCGCCAGTTCGGCATCATAAACCCAATGGATCATGAGCGTGCCGGCAGGGCTGCAAGGACCGCGGCTTCGACTTCGGCGCGGCTGCGGCTGGCATCGATCAGGCGGAAGGCCGGGTCGGTGGCGGCGAGCTCCAGGTATTTGCGGCGGACGCGAGTGAAGAAGTCGATCTTTTCGCGCTCGAAACGATCGAGGGCGCCACGTCCGCGGGCCCGTTCCAGGCCGATGGCCGGGTCGAGATCGAGCAGCAGGACGAGGCCAGGGGCGAAATCGCCGAGGGCGGCGTGGCGGATGGCGTCGATGCGGCTGTCGGGAATGCCGCGGCCGCCGCCTTGGTAGGCGTAGGTCGAGTAGAAGAAGCGGTCGCAGATGACCCAGTCACCGGCTTCGAGGGCGGGACGGATGACATTGCCGAGCAACTGGCAGCGCGCGGCGAACATCATCAGCAGTTCGGTTTCGGGAAGAATGGTCTCGCTCAAGGCGGTGTCCTTGACCAGTCGACGGAGTTCCTCGGCCAGCGGCGTACCGCCGGGTTCGCGGCAGAGATGGACTTTTTCGCCGCGGCTTTCGAGAGTTTGGCGGAGGACGGCGGCGGCGCCGCTTTTGCCGGCGCCTTCAAGACCTTCCAGGACGATGAAACGGGACTGCGGCATGTTCGGCACTTGTGCATAAAAAATTGGTGCCCCCAGCAGGAATCGAACCTGCGTCAAAAGTTTAGGAAACTTCTGCACTATCCACTGTGCTATGAGGACGGAAATCGGAGAGAGGATGCCTCGGCAAGACCGAGCTGTCAAGGCGCCGGGCTCAGGACCAGGAGCCTTGTTCCTGCTGGCGCGCCATTTCGGCGTCGAGGAAGGGGCCGGGATCCTGCCAGCCGGCGGGCTTCATGATCTTGCCGTCTTCGCGGCGGATGACCCGGCCGTCGACGACTTTCTGCATGTTGGCGCGGTGGACGATGGAAAAGAGCTGATCGATGTTCATGCCGTGGCGGACCGCGGTGTCGCAGATGTAGTAGATGGCGTCGACCAGGGCGTCGGCCTGTTCGGTGACGTCTTTGGCTTCGGCCAGTTCTTCGAGCTCGTCATTGACCATGCGGGTGATGAAGCTGATGGATTCCGGCGTCATCAGCACCGGACGGGTCGGGTTGCGACCGTCGTGGCAGGCGTCGCTGAATTGTTTGACTTCGTTGCAATAACCCTTCATGATTTTCGCTCCTGGTTGATCGGCCGCGACAATAGAGTCTCGCAGCCTTGCTGCCAAGGAGGGGGACGCGAAAATCGCGGAACTTGCCCTTAGGCCAGGATGTCCTTGATCACCTTCGACGGCAGGACGCCGGTGAAGCGCTGGTCGAGGCCCTGGTAGCGATAAGTAAGCTTCTGGTGGTCGATGCCGAGAGCGTGCAGCATGGTCGCCCCGAGGTCGCGCACATGCACCGGCTTGTCGGCAATCGCGTAGGAGAAGTCGTCGCTCTGGCCATAGCCGAGGCCACCTTTGACACCGCCGCCGGCCATCCACACCGAGAAGCATTTGGCGTGGTGGTCGCGGCCGTAGTTCTCCTTGCTGAGTCCCCCTTGGGAGTAGACGGTGCGGCCGAATTCGCCGGCCCAGAGGACGAGGGTGTCGTCGAGCAGGCCGCGCTGACGCAGATCGGTGAGAAGGGACGCCATCGGGCGGTCGATTTCTTTGCTGAGGATCGGCAGAAGCCCGCCACAATTTTCATGGACATCCCAGCCGCGTTTGTTGATCTGGATGTAGCGCACGTTGCGCTCGGCCATGCGGCGGGCCATGAGGCAGTTGTAGGCGAAGGTGCCGGGCTTTTTGGCGTCGTCGCCGTAGAGGTCCCAGGTCGACTGCGGTTCCTTGGAGAGATCGGCGAGTTCGGGCATGGAATCTTGCAGGCGGCGAGCCATGTCGTACTGGCTGGTGCGGGCGAGGATTTCCGGATCGTGAATATCGGCGTGGGTGAGGCGGTTGAGCTCGGCGACGCTATCCAGCATGGCTTTACGTCCGGCGGGGCTGAGGCCGTCGGGATCTTTCAGGTAGAGCACCGGATCGGCGCCGGTGCGCAGATTGACGCCGGCGTGGGAGCTGGAGAGGTAGGCGCTGCCCCACATCCGCGGCGAGATGTTCTGGAAATTGCCGACGGTGTTCTGGGTATTGAGAACGACGAAGGCGGGGAGCTGCGGGTTCATCGAGCCGAGGCCGTAGCTGAGCCAGGCGCCGAGCGAGGGTTTGCCGGGGAGCATGTTGCCGGTGCACAGTTGCAGGCTGGCGGGTTCGTGGTTGATGGCATCGGTGTTCATCGAACGGATGATGGTCATCTCATCGGCATGTTTGCCGATTTCCGGCAGCAGGCTGGAGATCCATTGGCCGCTCTGGCCTTGACGAATGAAATCCCACTTCGACGGTGCGATGGGGAATCGTGACTGCCCTGCGGTCATGCCGGTGGGCATGGCGGTGCCGCGGACGGATTCCGGCAGATCCTTGTCGTACATCGCCTTGAGATTGGGCTTGTAGTCGAAGAGATCCAATTGCGGCGGACCACCACCCATGAACAGGTGGATGACGCGTTTTGCCGTGGGCTTGTGATGGAAATGGCCAAGGCTCGCTGAAGCTCCGGGGATTTCATCGGCATAAAGACTGCCGCCGAGGGCGGATCCGAGTCCAAGCCAGGCACTGCCGTGGAGGAAGTTGCGGCGGTTCATGAAGGGCTCCTAGAGAAGTTTCAAGTTTCAGGCTCAACTGCAGCTCGACCCCAAAGGGGTTTTAGATTTTAGCCCAGGGTTGAGCCGCATCGGCGATACCCTGGGTTGGAATGAGTTGTGATTTCTGACCCTGAAGGGGTCGCGGAAGGTCTTGGCCTGCTGTCGTTTCAGATTTAAGTCACTGACCCCATTTCATTTATTCAAAAACGCATCGCTGTTCATCAGGGTCGAGGCGGTCATCATCCAGGCGGCCTGTTCGGGAGCGGGGAATTTCGGGTCGACGGGGGATTCGCCGACTTTGAGGAGTCGGGCGGCGGCGCCGGGATCATCCGTGAATTCCTGTCGGAAGGAAGCTAGGGCCTGGCGCAGCGAGGACTGAGCCTGCGGTTTGAGTTCCTGGCTGAGGAGAAGCCGGCTCAGCTCCTGCAGTCGCGATGCGTCATCGGCGGCGCTGCTGGCGAGGACGCGGCAGGCGAGATGGCGGGCGGCTTCGAGGAATTGCGGGTCGTTCATCATTACCAAGGCGGCGAGGGGGCTGTTGCTTCGTGTGCGGCGGCAGACCGAAGCTGAGCGGTCCGGCAGGTCAAAGGCTTCCATGTTCGGCATCATCGCCTTGCGCCGGAAAATGGTGTAGACGCTGCGGCGATACAGCTTGTCGCCATGATCCTGTTCATATCGGGTGAAGGGCAGATCCGGATGGAAACAGGATTCCCAGACGCCGCTCGGCTGATAAGGGTTGACACTGGGGCCGCCAAGCTTTTCCGTGAGCAGACTCGCAGCGAACAAGGCATTGTCGCGGATCTCTTCAGCATCAAGCCGGAAGCGCGGGCCGCGGCTGATCATGCGGTTGTGGGGATCCTTTTCCAGTGCGGCGGAACTGATGGCGCCAGATTGTCGGTAGGCGGCCGACATCACGAGTTTTTTGTACAGGCGTTTCAGTTGCCAGCCGTGCTCACGGAAGTCGACGGCAAGCCAGTCGAGCAATTCGCGGTGGCTGGGACGATCGCCGATGACGCCGAAGTCCTCCGAAGTTTCGACCAAGCCGGTGCCGAAGAGCTCTTGCCAGACGCGGTTGACGGTGACGCGAGCGGTCAGCGGCTGCTCCGGTGCAATCAGCCAACGAGCCAGGCCGAGGCGGTTTTTCGGCAGATCGGTGGCCATCGGCGGCAGGCAGGCGGGGGTGTCGGCACCGACCCGCGCAGTGCGGGCCGCGAAGGCGCCACGGGCGAGGATGTCGGCATAAGGAAGGGTGCCGGGATTCTCTTTGCAAATCAAGCTCATTGGAGATTCGGCGTCGACCTGTTTCGCTTGGCCGGCAGGAATGAGTTTTCCTCTATGTTTCACTGGCGGGCAGAAGGAGTCCAGCTGAGATTGAAGCGCGGCGATTTTATCCTGCAGAAGGAGACATTGAGGATCTTTCTGCAGAAACCAGTTTCGCAGAAGATTAGATTCGTCGGCGCTTCTTTTTGCTGAGCTGGACAGAATCCGTGCGGCTTCGTCTTCGAACAGCAGCAGACGGACCTCTTCCGCACTGAGGATTCTCGAATAGAGGCGAATATCCGCGAAGGCGGTCTCCTGCAAAATCGCGGAGTTTTGGCGTCGAGCCAACTGCATCGGCGCGGAGGTGCGGAACGTGGCGCTCAGCGAGTCGGCTTCCACCTCGGTCGCGACTTCCCGGCCGTTGACGTAAAGCTTGATTCCTGCCGCTTTGTTCGATCCGTCGCAGGTGAAAGACACATGCACCCACTTCCCCATGCGGAGATCAGCCAGGGTATCTCGGCTCTTCACCGCCAAGGCATTGGCTGGCCAGAGGTGGATCAGCTGCAGCTTGATCTTACCGCCTTCACACGCCAAGTTCCATCCCCGAGCTTGATCATCCATTTTTCCCAACAGCACTCCCTGGGCATTGTTGGCGTCTTCAAGGGGCCTGACACGCAGTTTGAACCAGCCGCCTCCCGAAAATTTCTGGCCGAGATCGAAATCGCCGCATCCAGGAAGCTCTAGGCGGGTGTTGGTCTCGAAGCGGAAGCTCGGCCAGAGCCAGGTTTCCTCGCCCCAATGCGGCAAGGGACCGCTGCAGACGAAGTCGCGTCGGTGCGCGCTGTCGTGGACGTGTGCCGCTTCGGGCGCGCCCTCGCGGCGGGCTTCATCCAGGCGCAAATGGAGTTCCAATCCGTCACGATTGACGGCTAGCGGGGGGCAATTCTTCATGAGATCGTTCATCCGGGCGATTCGCGACTCGAGGTCGCGGCGGCAGTCGTCCTGTTCGCGCAGGAGGCGATCGGTCTGCGCCTGCTTGTCCGGGGGCGGCAGGCGGAGAACGGGTGGCCAATCGGCACGGTCGTCATTGGAGGCTTTTTCCTCGAGATTGTTGAAGAAGGCGCTGAGTGAGTAAAAATCCTTTTGCGTCAGCGGGTCGTATTTGTGGTCGTGACAGACGGCGCAGCCGGTCGACAAACCGAGGAAGAGGCTGCCCAGCATTTCGGTGCGTTCGCGCTTGTTGGAGCAGCGCAGCTCTTCGTTGATGGTGCCGCCTTCGCCGGTGCTGACGCCATTGCGCACCAGGCCGGTGGCGACGAGGCTGTCGAGGCTGCGTTGCGGCATCAAGTCGCCGGCCAGCTGTTCGGTGACGAAGAGGTCGAAGGGCTTGTCGGCGTTGAAGGAGCGGATGACGTAATCGCGCCAAGGCCAGATGAAGCGATAGAGGTCGTTATGCAAGCCATGGCCATCGCCGTAGCGGGCGTAGTCGAGCCAGTAGCGGGCGCGGTGCTCGCCGTAACGCGGCGAGGCGAGGAGGCGATCGACAGCTTTTTCATAGGCTTCGGCAGAAGTGTCGGCGAGGAAGTCCTGCAGTTCCGCCGGGCTGGGCAGGAGGCCGGTCAGATCGAGAGTGAGTCGCCGCAGGAGTTCGCCACGCTCCGCCTCGGCGGCGGGTTGGAGCTTCTCCTGCTCTAGGCGGGCGAGGACAAAGCGGTCGATTTCGTTGCGCGGCCAGTCGGGCTTGTTCACCAGTGGCGGCGGCATTTTCACCGGCGCCTCGAAGGCCCAGTGGTCGCGGAATTCTGCCCCTTCCGCAATCCAACGACGCAGCATCTTGATCTGCTCCGGCTTGAGGCGTTTATCGGGGTCTTGCGGCATCAGTTCGTCGGGATCAGTGCATTCGACCCGGCTCACCAATTCGCTGGCCTCGGGCTTGCCCGGAACGATCACCTTGCGATCCGAATCACAGACGTGAGCCAGGGCTTCGGCGCGCAGATCGAGACGCAGCTTCGCCTTGCGGCTGCCGGTGTCCGGGCCATGGCAATGGTAGCAATACTCCGACAGGATGGGCTGGACATCGCGGTTATAATCGAGCTTGGCGACGGTTTTTTTTGCTGCGGGCGCAAGCGCCTTGCCGCCGGGTGCGGCTGCTGGTTGCTGGCAACTAGCGAGACTCAAGACGAGGATGAAGGGCAAGCGGGACAGAAACATGTGGACCTCCGTGATCTTTGCAAGTGAATCGTACTCATGCCGACACTTTTCCGCTTGCACAGGCTTGACTTGTTTAGGTAGAATTTGCGCATAGCGCTAAATTAGACGGCAAACAACCGGAGCTTTCCATGCAAGCGATCACCCGAAATTTTCTCGCGTCAATGGCCGATCCCTTTCAAGTCATGGCCTTGCTGGAGTCCATGCCCGAGTTGTATTTTTATGCCAAAGATCGCGAAAGCCGATTCGTCATGGGGAATCCGGCGGAGCTGCAATTGATGGGCCTGAAGTCCCTGTCCGACATGCTGGGCAAGACCGACCGCGATTTCTTCGAGCCGACCTTGGCCGAGCTCTACATCGCCGAGGATCAGCTCGTCCTGGCCGGGCAGAGGATCATCAACAAGAAATGGATGGTGCCGGACGCCAAGGGGCAGATCCGCTGGTATCTCTCGACCAAGATACCCCTGCATGGCCGCAAGGGCGAGGTGATCGGGCTGTGCGGCCTGCTCCGCGACCTGCAGCGCAGCGACCTGGAGATCAAACCCTACTCAGATCTTTCAGAGGTGCTGGAGTTCATCAATTTGAACCATCGCAACTTGCCGCCGGTAAGTGAGCTGGCGGCGAAGCTGAATCTTTCGATTAGCCAGTTCGACCGCAAGTTCAAGGCCTTCGCCGGGGTGAGTCCCGGCGCTTACATCCTCAAGGTGCGGATCAACGCCGCCTGTCAGCAGCTCCGCCATGGCGAACGCAGCGTCTCGGAAATCACCGAATTTCTCGGCTTCTACGATCTCAGCCATTTCAACCGCCACTTCGTCAAGCAGATGGGCATGTCGCCACTGCAATATCGCAAGGCGAGTCGAAATAGCGGCGTTGGGAGGATTTGAGGACTGCCCTCTTGCTCGCGGCCGGCTGGTCCCGGCGGCTTTTCCCGCCAGAGGACATCGCAGCCCCGTCAAATCCCCCTAAACCCCGCATAAATCGGAAAAATTAGTTCGCGCTGCTTGACTTCTAGAAATCTTATATATACTTATATAATTCAGTCAAGACAAACGCACCAAAATCAAGCACGGAGATGACCATGT
>CAMCSH010000115.1 GCA_945877655.1 Lentisphaera araneosa HTCC2155
CCATGATCCTTCAGCTCAAAATCACCCTCGCCGACAGCAAGCCCCTCATCTGGCGCCGCCTCAGCATCCCCGCTGAGTACAGCCTGCATGCGCTGCATCACGCCATTCAGGAGTCCTTCAATTGGTACAACACTCACTTGAATCAATTCCATAGCAGTGATGATGAAGAGCTTTTCAGCCTTCCCGAAGACTTCCGCGAACTGGAGTTCGAAGTTTTCGACCCTCTCTTCCCTGCCAAGCTGAAACAACCTGTCACAATCAGCCAACATGGCACCCCCATGATCGACCCGCGCGGCGTCAGCATCAGCCAAGTCCTGAAAAATCCCGGCGACTCGATGAATTATATCTACGACTTCGCCGCTTACTGGCAACACTCCATAAAAGTCGAGAAAATCCTCCCTTCAGGACCGGCCATCCCACTTCTCTTGGATGGAAAAAACAATAGCCCGCCCGAAAACAGCGGCGGCATCGAGGTCTATCAGGAACTCCTGAAAATTCGAGCCAAACTCGCCAAAAACCACCGCGAAAAAGATCTCCTTGAAAAATTGTTCGACGGCGATTGGCAAAACTTCGATCCGAAGGAATTCCTCATTGAGACCCAAAACCGAAGACTGACAGAAAAATTCCATAACGCTCTCAATCGCGCTGCCAATATGGGCACTCCATGAGCCTCCGCCTTCATCGCCCAGAGTGGGCGGATAAACCCCATCGCCCTCATCGCTACTGACTCACCTTAAGAACACCTGTAATCTTAAACGAGGCTCAATGTGAACCAGACCTACATCCTGAAGATCGAATTCAATTGCGAGCCCTTGATCTGGCGCCGCATCAGCTTCCCCGCCCATTACAACCTCTACGCTCTGCATCATGCCCTGCAGAATCTTTTTGACTGGAGCGACACCAACACCCACATGTTCGAGCTGATCAAGTTCTCTCGCGGCCTGTCGCCGTATTACGGCTTGCCGGATGATCCCGACGGCGTGTTCACCTACGACTTGGCGCGCAACAACATCCTGCCGATGAAACTGCCCTCGCCGAAGATCAAGATGGAAGTCCATCCCTGGAACTACCGCACCGACTGCCGCAGCGTCAGCCTTGCCGCCGTGCTCGACAAGGTGGGGAAAGCCATCACCTACCTCTATGTCAGCGACTGGGAAGACGACTGGGAGGTGACGATCACTCTCGAAGCGATCAACGACGAGGGGCCCGAGATGCCCCGCGTCCTCGATGGCGAGCTCCCGGCTCCACCCTGCCAATGCTCTGGCGTGGATACCTTCGTCGATGCTCTGGAACTCTACCAAGAGCCGCGCGAAGATTGGGATGAGGACGATGAGGAATGGCTGGAAGAAAATGACCTTCTCGACATCTGGGAGAACGACATCCCGCCGCCTTTCTCGCTCGCCGAGGCCGATAAATCTCTGCAGCATTGCTTCCGCGCCGCCTGGGAAGCGGAAGCTTGGCCGGATTACCCAAGCCCTTAAATCCACGAAGACTCTATATGCCCAAGAAAACCCTCGGACGCAAGCAGGATGAAGTCAATCTCAACCCGAAACACCAAGATCCCAAGATCTGCCGGGTCATCCAGAACGGCGAGCCATGTACCCGCAAGGCGGGGACCAGCGGTCTGTGCCGCAACCACATCGACTGGGCCCGGGCTTATGATCGCCCCGAGCTGTCCTTGACAGGACTGGCGAAGCGTCAAACCAAGAACACCATCAACCTCGAAGTCAAGCCCGGCAATCCCCCTCAAGAGCTCTGCCGACTCCGCGAAAATGACCAGGATTGCGAGGCGCCAGCACGATGGGACGGCTTGTGCTCCGACCATTTCTGCTGGGCCCGCAGTAATCGCCGACTCAGCTTGCTGGGAGATCCGAAATGGCGTTGCCCAGGCCAGGATGTCTTGATGCAACGGGAAAGTGAATACCGCCTGAAAAAACAAGCGGAGGACAAACGCAAACGCGATGCCCGCTGGGAAAAGGTGAATCCAAGCGGAGAAACGACATCTTTCCAACTCCTTGTCACCGTGAAAAATCTGTCGCCACCGGTATGGCGACGCTTCACCCTCCCCTCCGATTATAGCCTACACGCTTTGCACTGGGCGATCCAAACCTGTTTCGATTGGGATAACGATCACCTGCACAAGTTCTCCCCTCCCGGCACCGCGCGCCAATCCTTCCTCGAACGCGATCCTGACTACCATCTCCCCAACGACGAGCACTGTTTCCAACTTGGCTTGACGGCAAATAATCTGCGCCCCGGCAAAAAGCCGCCGCGAGTCTATTCCAGCACCTGGACCGAGCACTACGACAGCCGCGAAATCAGTCTCGCCGCCGCGATGCCTGCCGCCGGTGCGAAACTTGTCTACACCTACGATTTCGGCGACGACTGGAAGCATGAGATCGAGCTGGAGAAGATCCTGTCTTTGGCACCGCCGCAATACCTGAAAGGCAGCGGCAATGCCCCAGTGGAAGATTCTGGCGGTACTTGGGGCTATCGCCCAGATAAAGCACAGGCCTACGACGCTGCCACCATCACCTCAGCATGGACTCGACGCTTCAAGGAGTGATGCCCTGACTTCATGGGCCCTTCAGTTCCTCCCAATCCGAGCTAGTTTAGCGCCCTTCCCCGATCAACCCGTGAATGCCGCATGAGCCAAGACACACCCCAAGATCTCCCCTTAAACGATGCTGATGCGACGGCACCGAGCGGCCCCTTGGGTTCGTCTAGCGTCCGCGGCATCCTGCTGCGCCAGATCTGGTCGCATCCCGATGGCAACTGGGCCGTGGTCCGCCTCAAGCAAAGCAGCGGCATGGAAATCACGCTCTCCGGTGCCTCGCCGCTGGCGCAATATCAGGTCGGGGATGAAATCGAATGCATCGGCCGCTGGGAGACCAACGCCAAATACGGCCGGCAATTCAAGGCTGACAATGTCACCGGCGTCCTGCCCAACAGCCAGGAAGGCCTGATCAAATACCTTAGCGGCGGCCGCTTCGACGGCATCGGCCGCAAGACTGCCGAAGCCATCGTCAACCACTTCGGCGACGAGACTATCAAGATCCTCAGCCGCTACAGTGTCCGCCTCAAGGAAGTCCCCGGCCTCGGGCCGAAAAAAGCCGCCGCCGTCGCCGCCGCCTGGGAACAGCTCGAAGGCCGCCGCGAACTCGATGTCTTCCTGCAGTCGCTCGGCGTCCCCAACGGCCAGTGCAACAAGCTGGTCGAAGCCTACGGCAACAGCGCGCCCGCCATCCTGCGCGAAAACCCCTATCGCCTCGCCGATGAAATACGCGGCATGGGCTTCCTCAGCGCCGACCGCATCAGCGCCTCTCTCGGCCTGCCCAAGGACTCGCCGTTCCGGGTTGCCGCCGGCCTTGCCTACACCCTCAAACAAGCCTCCGAAGGCGGCCATTGCTTCCTGCCCGAATCGGAGCTGCGCCGCCGCGCCCAGGAAATCCTCGGCGTCCCGCCGGAAGCGCTCGACGCCGGCTGCGAACGCGCCCTGAAAGACGCCGCCGCACTCACCCAAAACGACCCGCGCGGCGGCGACGAACAACTCTGGTATCTGCGCGAACTGCTCTACGCCGAAGAAGCCACCGCCCGCGACCTGAAACGCCTCGCCGTTGAACACCCGTCCCCCTGGATCCCCGCCAGCTTCTCCCGCGACGGCCTCAACGCCGAACAGAAACAAGCCGTCGGCTTCGCCTTCGCCCACCGCCTCAGCATCCTCACCGGCGGCCCCGGCTGCGGTAAAACCACCGCCGTCGACGAAATCGTCCGTCAATCCAAGGCGCGAGGTTTGAAAATCATCCTCGCCGCCCCCACCGGACGCGCCGCTCGCCGCATGAAAGAAGCCACCGGCATGGAGGCCTCGACCATCCATCGCCTCCTCATGGCCGACGAAGAAGGTGAAGCGGGACGCAACCGCGACAACCCGCTCGAAGCCGATCTCATCGTCATCGACGAATGCTCGATGCTCGACATCCAGCTCGCCTCGCGCCTGCTCGCCGCCATCGGCGATAAAACCAGTCTGCTCCTCGTCGGCGACGCCGATCAGCTCCCCTCCGTCGGCCCCGGCTGTTTCCTGCGCGACTGCCTGACGTCCCATGTCATCCCGGTGACCCGGCTGGTCCAGGTCTTCCGCCAAGCCGCCGCCTCGCGCATCATCCAAGCGGCCCACGCCATCCTCGCCGGACGCCTGCCCGACCTGAAAGCACCGCCGAAGGCCGAGGAAGCGGATTTCTACTGGATCGAGAAAGACGATCCGGCAGAACTCGAAGACTTGGTTTTGCGCTTGGTTCAAGAACGCATTCCCCAGCGTTTCGGCTTCCGTCCCCAAGAAATCCAAGTCCTCGCGCCGATGCGTCGCGGCCCCTGCGGCACCCTCGCTTTGAATCAGCTCCTGCAAGCCGGACTCAACGACCTCAAGCACAAGCCTCAATTTGAAGACGGCGATCGCCGCCTCGTCCTCGGCGACCGGGTGATGCAGATCAGCAACAACTACCAGAAAAAAGTCTTCAACGGCGACCTTGGCTACATCCTCGATGTCGGGCCGAAGGAATTCACCGTCATGTTCGAGGACAAAAACGTCGGCTACCTGCGTGAAGACGCTCGCGAACTGGCCCTCGCCTACGCCGTCACCATCCACAAATCCCAGGGCTCGGAATTCCCCGCCGTGGTCGTGCCCTTGAGTACCTCCGCCTCGGTGATGCTGCAGCGCAACCTGCTCTACACCGCCGTCACCCGTGCAAAGAAACTGTTGGTCCTCTGCGGCTCCCGCAAAGCCCTCGAGATGTGTGTGCGCAACGCCCGCATCAACCACCGCTTCAGCCGCCTGGCCGAACGGCTCAATGGTGACGCCGGGGATTCGGGGCTTTTGAGATAGTATTCAAATTGACTTCCTTGTAAAAATCAAAGCGAGCAATTAATTTAAAAGGAAAATGAGGATGTCTGCAAAAATCAGGAAGCTGATCAAGGCTATAGAGCCAATGATCATCAATGAGATTATCACCAAGATTAAACAGGTGCAATTGAAGTCGCCAGCCTATTGTCTATTTGTCTGGTACCACGATATGTGGCAGTGCGATTTCACACCGCAATTTGGTCTCGCCACCAAATCTCTGCGGGATTTTTGCTTGACCGTAAAAAATGAAAATGAGGTGGGCGGCGACCGATTCGATGCAATCTGGAGACCGCAGCAATGCATAGACAGAAATCATGCTGAGGCGCCTCAAATTTTTGATTTAGAATCGGTACGTGAATTATCAAATCAATGTTATGTATTGCTGCAAGAAGATGAAAACTTAAAGGATGAAGAGGAGGCACTTACTCCATTCAAAGAAATGATTTTTAGAGTTGTCAAAAATCTCAACCTATATCAATTTAAAACGATGATCCCAGTAACTGATGATTTCATAGTCATTGCTTCTGATTATATCGGAGAATGGATTGTAGATGACATGAACAAGTCAACACCCAAAGATAAGATCGAGAGACTGAGGGCGTTGGGTTATTGGGATGGCAACACGATAATTCTGATTACGAAGGAAGAAAAGGAGTCTCTATCAACTGGAGAGCAGATAACCGAAGCATCAGAACTCAGGGCAAAATTTAATAAAGCCTTGAAGTCAACTTTTTTCTACGTAAAACCCACCTTGAATGATCTTGAAATCAATCATTGGATTAACTATTTATGCGGCATCGACCAAGTATTCCCTGAATCCATGTCGTCAGATTTTCACAATCCAAACAACATAGCCCTGACAAAAACAATTATTTCTATTTTTAATTCTATCCCAGAAAAGGCCAAAAGAAATTTCATCAAATACTTGGTCATCTCAAAAAACAATCCAGCCATTCACGAATATACAATTGAGAAGAGAGAGTTAATTTCTTCAGAATTTATTTCTGAAATTATTAAATCAAGTGGCGGCGATATTTTAGCTGAAACACCAAAAATATTCGGAGAAAAATTTATCATTAATTCAATAAATCAAAGCTCTCTTGACTTTATGGCAGAAAATAAAATCATAGGAGAAATCTCATCACTTTGCGATAAAAGCATGAAATATCTCTACGAAAAATATCCAGACCAGTTCTACGAAGCAATTATCAAGAACAAAACAACAAACCATCCTTGGCCATGGAGCCAAAATGGCAGTATCTCAGATAAAAACAACTTTATATCAGCTAGATTTATCGGTGATTTGTTCTTAAGTGAGAATGCCGATCACAGGTACAAAGAGCTAGCCAACGAAGTTATTACCAATCTCCGCTGTTGCGAAGATTTTTACAATGAGATCATTAAGAATTTTGAAAATTATGACGACAGCAAAAAGCTTTACGATGCGCTCAAGTTCGTCGTTACTTCTGGGGCAATATTTAGATTATCAGACCTTGAATGGCAATACAAATACAGGTTTAATCCCTATTTAAAATTCCTTAGCAGCTTTACGATTCATGAATTAATGGAAGGCGTGCAGGCTGGATCTAAAATCCCAGGTGCGAAGCCAAACAACATCTTAATCTTCATGCAACATATTAAATTCAAAGTTGGCAAATCAAGAGATGTCAATGATTTACTTGATGAATGGCTTAATAGACCAAAAAATGTAGTTGCAACTTCAACTCATAACAAGGGTTATGATTCTCCAAAGATTGTTAAAGACGAACAAATTAACGAACAATTACGTTCTAATAATTCTACCGAAAGAGCACTGGCCGTCTCTGCAATCTCAAAATCGATGAATCCCTCATGGCGGACACGATTAGCTTCTATGCTCTACACTGAAAAATCCGAAGATGTCCGCCTTGAGCTTTACAAGGCTCTCGACCCTCTGTGGATTAACGAAGGCCGTGTGTTCTCCCGCACTTGTATGGCGCAGCGAATGTCCGAGGTTAGAAAACGTCTAGCCAAGCCAGTGGCTCCTTGGCTCGATGAAGCGGCACTTCCGCCATTACCCCTCAAGAATGGCGCAATCATGAGCACCGAAGAAGTGAGGCACCTCTGTTCATCCCTCGCCATCATGCCCGATCTCCAGGTCCATCCTGAAGTCCGTCCTTGGTTCGATTTGATCAATGATGACCGCAAAGCCACGGGGCCATTTGCCCTCGCCTTGCTGAAGGCCTATTTAAGCTCCAAGATCGAACCCAAGTTCCGATTTGTTCTCGGCCTCGCCGGACGCCTTGGTGACGAAGACATCCTGCCGATTTTACAGATACATGCCAACACCGTGGCCAAAGGCAGCCGCGGCAAAATGGCGGAATACGCCGCCACCGCGATTGCTTTGCAGGGATCCAACTCAACCCTTCCAATCTCTCCCTCTAGCGCTCAGTTCGTCTGATCAAGCAGCGGATTTTGAGCAAGTCGACTCTGGTCGATGCCATCACTACCCTCCTCGTGCCCTCGCAGCGCATCGCCTACAACAAGGCCGCCGGGGCGGATGCCAGAGAGCGCAGCCTGCGCTCGTATGTGCAGGGCCACTACAAATCCGAGCGGAACCTGCTCACCGGCACCGCCAAGCCGGTGTCCTTGCGCGACCAGGGCAGCTACTCGGTCATCCTCGGCGTCTTCCACAACGCCGGCTACGGCCAGACCGTTAGCCTGGCCCAGGTCTTCTGGATGAAAGAAGGCCAGACGCAGCCGGCGCGCTTCTTCGTCGGCGCCGAACGAGACCTGACGATCAAGGCGGATTTTATCCTCGGCGCCGGATCGGACATGTTGCAGCTGCGCAAGAAGCTGCGGCGCCTGGGAGCCGAACTGAACGACAGCTTCACTCCATATGCCGCCTGGTTCCGGAGGCGCTTCGGCATCGAAAACGACCAGGCGCTGGAGCTCTTCCACCAGACCGTGTCGATGAAATCCGTCGGCAACCTCACCGATTTCGTCCGCAACCACATGCTAGAGCCCTTCGATGTCGTTCCGCGCATCGAGGCCTTGATCAGCCATTTCGACGACCTCAACCGCGCCCATGAGGCGGTGCTCAAGGCGCAGCGGCAGGTTGAGCTGCTGAGCCCGCTGGTCGAGGATTGCCGCCGCCACGGCGAAGTGCTGGCGACCAGCGCGGAGCTGCGCCGTTGCCGCGACGGCCTCGTCCTTCATTTTGCGCAATTGAAGCTGGAGCTGCTGGAGAAGAAATCGGCATCCCTGAGCGGCGAGCTGAACCGCGAAGAGGCCCAGGTGAAGTTGCTTGACAGCTCTCGCAAGGATCTGGTGATCCAGATCGATGAATTGAAGCAGGCGATCAGCAGCAATGGCGGCGACCGCCTTGAGCGGCTGGCCGCCGAGATCGGCAAGAAAGCGGAGTCGCGGAACGATCGGAGATCCAAGGCTGAGCGTTACGGCGAGCGCGCCGCCGTGCTGAAGGAGGGAATCCCGGACAGCCCGGATGCCTTCGCCGCCCAGAAGGAACGCTTCCACCTCCTGATGGAGAACGGGCGCAGCCGCGACACCGAGCTGCAGAACCTGCTGACCGAACACGAAGTCCATTTCCGCCAGAGTCGTGACGAGCAAGCGAAGCTGAGCGCCGAGATCGACAGCCTCAAACGCCGCCCCAGCAACATCGACGACCGTCAGATCCAGATCCGCTCCGCCCTCTGCGCCGCCCTGGGCATCGCGGAGGCGGAAATGCCCTTCGCCGGCGAGCTATTGCAGCTGCGCGAGGAAGAGCGCGCCTGGGAAGGCGCCGCCGAACGTCTGCTGCGGAGCTTCGGTCTGTCGCTGCTGGTGCCTGATCACCAATACAAAGCCGTGGCGGACTGGGTCGACGGCAACAACCTGCACGGCCGCTTGGTGTATTTCCACCTCCGTCCCGGCAGGGGCGGCGAGCTGCCGGAGCTGCACCGGGACGCCTTGGCGCGCAAGCTGGCGATCAAATCCGCCCCCCAGTATTACGACTGGCTGGAGCGCGAGCTCGCCCACCGTGCCAATGTCGCCTGCTGCACCACTCCGGAGCAGTTCCGCCGCGAAACCCGCGCCATCACCCGCAACGGCCAGATCAAGGAGCCAAGCGGCCGGCACGAGAAGGACGATCGCCACCGCATCGACGACCGCAGCCGTTACGTCCTGGGTTGGAACAACGCCGCCAAGATCGCGACTCTTGAGAAGAACCGGAAGACTCTCGAGGCGGCGATCGCTGCCGAAGCCGCAATCATCGCCGAGCTTCAGAAGGAGCGGAAAGGCCTGGCGCAGCGAATCGACGCGCTAAACCGCCTCGATGAATGCCAGGTCTTCGAGGAGATCGACTGGCGCAGCTCCGCCCGGGAGCTCGCCGCCCTCGAAGACGAACGGCGCCGGCTGGAAGCCGCGTCGGATGTCCTCCAGCAGTTGAACCAGCGCCTGCGGGAACTGCAAGAAACCCTCAAGGACACCGAGACCAAAGCCGATGCCGCCAAGGAGCGGCGCGCCAAGACCGAGCAACGCCTGTCAGACACTCAAGCCCTGCGCCGGCGCACCGAGGATCAATTGAGCGGCTCCCAAATCGACGCCGCCCTCACCGCCAAGCTCGAAAGCCTCCGTGCCGAAAGCTCCGCCGCGAAACCCCTGTCGCTCGACAACTGCGATAGCCGCGAACAGGACCTCCGCACCGAACTGCAAAGACAGCTCGACGCCGAGGACAAGAAATTGACCCGGCTCGCCGAGAAAATCGCCAGGGCGATGACCTCGTTCAAGGACGCGTTCAAGCTCGAAACCGCCGAGATCGACGACAAGCTCGAGGCCGCCTACGAATACGAGAAGCTGCTCAATCAACTGAACCGCGATGACCTACCCCGCTTTCGTGAGCGCTTCAAGGAGCTCCTCAATATCAACACCATCAATGACATCGGCGCCTTCAACGGTCAGCTCCACCGCGAGCGCGAGACAATCAAGGAGCGGATTATCCGCATCAACCAGTCCCTGGCCGGGATCGACTACAACGACGGCCGCTACATCGTCCTCGAGACCCAGCTCAGCCCGGATCCCGAGATCCGCGATTTCCAGCAGGAGCTGCGAGCCTGCATGGAAGGCGCGATCACCGGCTCGGAGGACTCCCAGTATTCCGAAGCCAAGTTCCTGCAGGTCAAAAGCATCATCGACCGATTCCGCGGCCGCGAAGGTTCGTCCGAGCTGGACCGGCGCTGGACGGCGAAGGTCACCGACGTCCGCAACTGGTTCCTCTTCGCCGCCAGCGAGCGCTGGCGGGCCGACGGCAGCGAGCACGAGCATTATTCCGACTCCGGCGGCAAGTCGGGCGGACAGAAGGAGAAGCTCGCCTACACCATCCTGGCGGCCAGTCTCGCCTATCAGTTCGGCCTGGAATGGGGCGCCACGCGTTCGCGCTCCTTCCGCTTCGTGGTGATCGACGAGGCCTTCGGCCGCGGCTCCGACGAATCGGCGCAATACGGGCTGAAGTTGTTCCGGCAGCTCAACCTGCAGCTTCTCATCGTCACGCCGCTACAGAAAATCCACATCATCGAACCCTATGTTGCCAGCGTCGGCTTCGTCATCAACGACGGCGGCAAGGCTTCGAAGCTTCGTAATCTCTCCATCGAGGAATACCAGGCCCAGAAGGCCGCCGCAGCGGCAGGCCCGGCATGAGCTGGACCCGCCCCCAGGATCTGAAGGCTCAGCTCCTCCGCCTCTGGGAACGCGGCGATCTGCTGCGCGAGGCGGTGGCCGCGACCTCCGGCTTCCCCCTCCGGCTCAAGCTCAAAGGCCCCAGCCCCGCCGATCTCACCACGCGCTTCGACGCCGTTCGGGCCTGGGCGGAAGAGCTGGGATCGGTCACCCATTGCCGGATCGAACGCCTGGAGCGGCGCCATCGCGTCCAAGGTTCCCAAAGCCTGCCGGACAAAGCCTGGCTCGACACCGTCGAAGACGCCCTGCTCTGGCTCGGTAAGCGCCGGGAATGGCAGCGTTTTTCCGCCCTGGCCGCCCAGACCAGGAAGGAACTCCCCTGCCTGCTGCCTTGGCTGGAAAAGCGCCCCTTGCAGGCTTTGGAGCTGGCCGAGGACTGGCCTCGCCTATTGGCGGTGGTCGCCTGGCGGCTCAAGCATCCCAGTCCCGGCATCTACCTGCGGCAGGTCGACATCCCCGGCGTGCACACCAAATTCATCGAAAGCCGTCGCGGCGTCCTGGCCGAGCTACTCGATCTGGCGCTCCCCGCCGAGGAGATCGACGCCACCAAAACCGGCGCCGGCCAGTTTGCCGGCCGTTACGGCTTCCGCGACAAGCCGCTGCGAATCCGCTTCCGCCTCCTTGACCCGGCGCTCCGGCAGATCGCTGCATTAGAGCAGCCTGACGTCACCATGGATGCCGCCAGCTTCCATCGTCTCGATCTCGGCGACATCCGCGTCTTCATCACTGAGAACTCCACCAACTTCCTCGCCTTCCCCGCGATGCGCCGCTCAATCGTGATCTTCGGCGGCGGCTACGGCTGGGAGGCCATGGCGGACAGTCCCTGGCTCTCCCGCTGCCCGATCTATTACTGGGGCGATATCGACACCCACGGCTTTGCCATCCTCGACACCCTGCGCAGCCACTTCCCCCATGTGGTCTCACTGCTGATGGATCGCGCCACCCTCGAAGCCCATCGGGCCTTCTGGGGAAGCGAGGAGAAACCCGAACTTGCCGATCTCCCGCGTCTGACCGCAGAGGAAGGGGCTGTTTACGACGATCTACGCGACCAGCGTCTTCGCGCAGGCTTGCGCCTGGAGCAGGAGTTCATCGGCTACCGATGGGTGCTTGATCACTTGGAACAACTCTCTTCCGGTACTTAAGGCATCTGCGATGCGACTGACGACCGCCTAATCCATCCGCCACTTCGACAGCGACAGCCTCCCCGCGAAGCATGCGTGCAATTGGACGCTCCGGCATGCAAAAACAACAACTACCAGAAAAAAGTCTTCACAAATCCCAAGGCTCAGAATTCCCCGCCGTGGTTGTGCCCTTGAGCACCTCCGCCTCAGTGATGCTGCAGCGCAACCTGCTCTACACCGCCGTCACCCGTGCAAAGAAACTTTTGGTCCTCTGCGGCTCCCGCAAAGCCCTCGAGATGTGCGTGCGCAACGCCCGCATCAACCAGCGCTTCAGCCGCCTGGCCGAACGGCTCAATGGTGGATAAACCTAAAAACCGCAGTTGAAAGGTTGAAAGGTTCAACCTCAGACTTCCTGACCCGCAGCAGGAGGCTGCGTGAATGGCGATGGCACCTCCGGGGCTAGAATTTCATAGATAATTTTGTCTCTCGTTCCTGGATGACGGAACTCGAGAGCCGTCAGCTTGGCGAGCAAGCTGTTGAGGACGCGCCCT
>CAMCSH010000116.1 GCA_945877655.1 Lentisphaera araneosa HTCC2155
AAGGCGGAATAAAGGGTGTATGGGATGAAGGGGTTTTAAGGGTTTTACGGGCAAGCTAAGCTCTTTCACCCCCCCCAACCCCTACAACTCTTCCAACCCCTAAAACCCTTCCAAGCCAACCCCTAAAACCCCTGACCCACCATGAAACCCCGCTACCTCAATCGCGAACTCTCCTGGCTCGAATTCAACGCCCGGGTCATGGGCGAAGCCGCCCGCGCCGACGTGCCTCTGCTGGAACGCTTCCGCTTCCTCTGCATCGTCAGCTCCAACCTCGACGAGTTCTTCATGGTCCGCGTCGCCACCCTGCTGCGCTGCCAGCGCGACAAGATGCCGCTCGGCTGCCCCTCTGGTGCCGATGCCGAGGACATCCTGCGCAAGGCCCTCTTGCGGATCCGCAAATTGCTCAAACAGCAGCACGACATCTTGCACGACAAGATCATGCCCGGCCTCAACAAGTCCGGCATCGAGCTGATCCAGATGGCCAACCTGAACACCGCCGACATCGCCTCGGTCGAAAGCTTCTTCGATAAAGACATCTTCCCGGTCCTCACCCCGATCAAGGCCGCCGACGGCATGATCGTCCACAACTTCAGCAACCTCGGCCACTACGTCGCCCTCCTCCTGCGCGATCCCGCCACACCCGAGGAAACCCTGCTCGCCGTGGTCCAGGTGCCGCATGTCCTCAACCGCCTCGTCCCCTTGCCCGCGGCAGAGGGGGTCCGCCGCTTCACCTTCCTCGGCAACCTGATCAAGATCTTCGCCGACCGCCTCTTCCCCGGCATGGAAGTGCTCGAACACAGCAGCTTCCGCCTCACCAAAGACGCCGACGCCGCCGTCGATGAAGACGAAGACCGCGACTTCATCAGCGCCATGCAGGAAGTCATCTCCGACCGCGAACGCGGCTACCCCGTCCGCCTCGAAATCCTTGAAGGCACCCCGGTCCTTCGGGAACGCCTGCGACAGCACCTCGGCATCGCCAAGGAACTGGTCTTCCCGGTCGCCGGCCCGATCGACCTCAAGACCCTGATGCACCTCGCCAACATCCCCGGCCACGACTCCTTGCGCTTCCAACCCTGGAACGCCCAGCCCGCCGTCGATCTCGGCGACAACCAGGACCTCTTCACCGCCATCCGCCAGGGCGACCTGCTCCTCCATCACCCCTACGAAGCCTTCGAGCCGGTGGTCCGTCTGGTCGAACAGGCCGCCGCCGACCCCGATGTCTTGGCGATCAAAATGACCCTCTACCGCACCTCCGGCAACTCGCCCATCGTCGCCGCGCTTTTGCGGGCGGCGCAAGCCCGGAAACAGGTGGTCGTCCTGGTCGAACTCAAGGCCCGCTTCGATGAAGTCCAGAACATCCGCTGGGCCCGCGAACTGGAAGAGGCCGGCGCCACCGTCATCTGCGGCGTCGCGCAGCTCAAGGTCCACTGCAAATTCCTCATGGTCATCCGCCGCGAAGCCGACCGCGTCCGCCGCTACCTCCACCTCGGCACCGGCAATTACAACGAACGCACCGCGACGCTCTATACCGACCTCGGCCTGATGACCTGCCGCGAAGATCTCGCCGACGAAGCCTCGCTGTTCTTCAACTCGCTCACCGGCTATTCGCGGGTGCCGCAACTGCAGCGCCTCGCCATGGCGCCCTTCTCGCTCAAGGCCAAGGTGATCTCCCTGATCGACCGCGAACGCCAACTGGCCGCCCGCGGCGCCCCCGCCGCCATCGACGCGAAGATGAACGCCCTCGCCGACCCCGAGGTCATCGCCGCCCTCTACAAAGCCTCCCAGGCCGGCGTCAAGATCCGCCTCAACGTCCGCGGTGTTTGCATGCTCCTGCCCGGCGTCAAAGGCCTGTCCGAAAACATCCGCGTCGTCTCCATCATCGGCCGCTTCCTCGAACACTCTCGCATCTACTGGTTCCGCAACGGCGGCGACGCCCAGGTCTTCCTCTCCTCCGCCGACTGGATGCCGCGCAACCTCGAGCGCCGCATCGAACTGATGTTCCCGGTCCTCGCCGACAACTTGCGCGAACGCCTGCGCGACCAGCTCGACCTGTTCTTCGCCGACAACCTGCATTCGCATGAGCTGACCAACGACGGCTCGTGGCAACGAATCAAGCCGGAAGACCGCGCCGCGTCGCATTCCTGCCAGGACGAGTTCATGCGCCAAGCCTGTTCCTCCGCCCAAGCCCGCGGCCCCTCCCTCGGCGACGAATTGCCAGTGCGAAGAATGCCCAAGACCAAGGGCGCCAAGAGCTGAAATCGGGACTCAAGTAGGACCCCATCCAAGCTTGCAGGTCCCGATGTCCCTCCTCGCCAAATTCAGCCCCTTGCCCGAGGCCGCTCCCGCGTCCTTGCTGGAGCTCTTTGGCGACGCCTCCTCGGCCCAGGCGGTCTTCGCCGACGACGCCGAAATCCAGCTCAAAATTGACGGCCGACGCCTTCGCGGCCGATGCACCTGCGGACTCTGGCCCTGCAGCCACGCGACGGCCCTGCTGAGCCTTTGCGATAGCCGCGAACTGCTCACCAAAGCCCTGCCCAAAAGCATCGCCGCCAAGCTCGAAGGCGAAAGCGAAAAAGCCCCGGCGCCGGAGCTCCTCCCTGAAAAGGAAGTCAAGTTCCGCGAAGAGAAGATCGGTCCGATCCGACCGATCGGTCCGATCCGCTCACCGCAAAACCCGCCCCCTTCCGCTTCCCCACCCCCCGCCGACATCGACTTGCTCCTCGTGCTCGCCCGTCCGGGCGAGGCAGAGCTGTGGTGGCGCAGCCGCGGCGAGTCACCCAAGGCCGGCAAAGCCGTCCTCGAATTGCCTTTGCCCGAGCACCTCGCGGGACTGGAAAAGCTGAGCAGTGGCGACCAGCATGTCTTCCGCCTCGACGACAGCGCCTCACCGCTGCTCCACCGCTGCCTCGCCGCCGGACGCCTCTTCCAACGCGATCCTGCGGGAATCGCAAAACTCAGGAAGCTCCGTGCCTCAAGCTTCCAGCTTGAGAATGAATCTACTAGAGTTGGAAGCTCGAGCCACGTCTTTGCGCCCATCGCAAACACCGACGCCGACGGCGCCCTGCTATTGCGCCTGCCGCAATCGCTCGAAGTTTTCGGCCCGATGAAGCGCCTCGCGCCGGGTCTGCTGAGCTCGGAATCCGGCCTCATTGCCATCGACGAAAACGCCGCCCCGGCCCTGCTTGAAGAGCTGCTGCGCTCGCCCCTACGCGTCGCGCCCTGGCGAGCCCGGGACTTCCTCAAGACCTTCATCTACGGCAGCCGCCTCGATGCCTCGTCCTGGCCCGCTCCCTTCAAACTCGAAAAGGTCAGCGAAGGCCCGACGCCTTGCCTCTATTTCACCCCGGCGAAATTCCGCTGGCGCGGCGCCGAACAACTGCAGGCCGATCTCAAATGGCTCTACGGCGACGAACTGGTCGAGGACGACGGCGACGACTCGGAACGGCCGCATTTCGAGGTCGGCAAGATCCGTTTGCGGCAAGCGCAAATCGAGAAGGAGCGCCGCGAAAAATTGAGCTCCCTCGGCTTCCGCCTCGCCAGCGGCAAAGGCGAGGAACCGGGATGGAAACTGGGCCCGCCGGAACTGCCGCCGCTGGTGCGAATTCTCCTCGACGAAGGCTGGAAGGTCTTCGCCGAAGGCAAGGCCTTCCGTCAACCGCGGGAATTCCTCGCCGCCTTCAGCAGCGAAGAACGCGACTGGCTCGACCTCAAGGCCGGCTTCGACTACGGCGGCCAGATCGTGCCGCTGCCGCAGGTCCTGCGCGCCTGGAAGGAAGGCAAGAGTTTCCTCGTCCTCGACGACGGCACGACCGGCTTGCTGCCCGAAGACTGGCTGCGCGAACACACCGCCCTCACCGATCTCGGCGAGATCAGCACCGAAGGACTGCGTTTCTCCCGTGCTCAACAGCTGCTGGTCGAACGCCTCCTCAAATCGATGCCGTCGCCGCCCAAAACCCCCTTGCGCCAGGCGATGGAAGCGGTGCAGGCGATCCCCGCCGTCGCCGCCCCCGCCGGACTCCTCGCCGAGCTTCGCCCCTACCAGCTCGCCGGGCTGCGCTGGATCCTCACCCTCGCCAAGCTCCGCCTCGGCGCCGTCCTCGCCGACGACATGGGCCTCGGCAAAACCCTGCAGACCCTCGCCGCCATGCTCGCCATGCGTCACGCCGGGGAACAGCGCCCCTTCCTCCTCGTCGCGCCGCGTTCCCTGATGTTCAACTGGGCCGCCGAAGCGGCGAAATTCACCCCGCAACTCAAGGTGATTGAGTTCACCGGCGCCGGCCGCAACCGCCTTTCCAGCGAGCTCAAGGGACCCGTACTCATCCTCACCACTTACGGCACCCTGCGCAGCGAAATCGGCCGTTTCTCCGACATCGACTTCGCCCTCGCCGCCGCCGATGAAGCGCAGGTCGCCCGCAACCGCGAATCGCAGACCGCCAAATGCCTGCGCCTGCTCAAGGCCGACTTCCGCCTCGCCCTCACCGGCACGCCGGTGGAAAACTCTCTCGCCGACCTCTTCGCCCTGTGCGAATTCACCAACCCCGGACTGCTCGGCGCGTGGAGCGATTTCGCGACCGCCTACCTGAGCCGCGACCCCGGCGTTCCCGCCCTCGCCAGCCTGCGCGAATCCCTCGCGCCGCTCATCCTCCGTCGCCTCAAACGCGAAGTCGCCACCGAGCTGCCGCCGAAGACCGAACAGGTCCTGTGGTGCGAAGCCAGCGAGGATCAAGCGCGGCTCACTCAGGAGATCGGCGACCACTATCGCTCGCTCCTCGCCGCCGAGGACAAGACCGACAAGCCGCAGATCCTCGCCGCCCTCACCCGCCTGCGCCAGGCCGCCTGCCACCCTGGCCTTTTGTCGCCGAGTCTCGCCACCGCCCCGTCCGGCAAGTTCGACGTCCTCTTTCTGCGCCTCGAGGAACTCGCCGCCGAAGGCCACAAAGCCCTGGTCTTCTCACAGTTCACCACCTTGCTCGACCTGGTGCAAGTGCAGTGCGATTTACGCGGCTGGAAGACCTCGCGTCTCGACGGCCAGACCGCCGACCGCCAGGCCGCGGTGAAGGCCTTCCAGGAAGACCCCGAGTGTCCGCTCTTCCTCATCTCGCTGAAGGCCGGTGGCACCGGACTCAACCTCACCGCCGCCTCCTTCGTCTTCCTGCTCGATCCCTGGTGGAACCCCGCCGCCGAATCGCAGGCCGTCGACCGAGCCTGGCGCATCGGCCAGACCCAGCCGGTGACCGCCTACCGCCTCGCCACCCGCGGCACGGTGGAGGAGAAAATCCTCACCCTGCAGGACAGCAAACGCCGCACCGCCAACGCCGTCGCCGCCGATGCCGCCGCCGCCTCCCTCGACCCGAAACTGCTGCTGCAGCTGGCGTTGGGATAGGGGTTTAGGGGCGCCTCAAAATTCCGGTTGAATCAGGGTCGCAAAGGCAAACGTTTCGGCTTTCAGTGCCTCCAACCCATGAACCTAAAAACCGCAGCAGCCCAAGACCTTCCGCGACCCTTTCAGGGTCAAAAATCATAACTCATTCCAACCCAGGGTGTCGCCGATGCGGCTCAACCCCGGGCTAAAATCTGAAACCCCTTTGGGGTCGAGCTGCAGTTGAGCTCAATCAAGTTCGACAGCAGTTTTTAGGATGAAAAAGCGGCGCTCCGGGGAGCGCCGCATTTCCTGCCGTTCTTGGCTTAGTCGATCTTGGTCCTGCCGGGCATGGCGATCTCGGGGAAGGGGAGATCCATGTCGATCTTGAAGTCCTTCGGGAAGAGATCTTCCTTCATCTCGACGAATTGGGCGAAGGTGACATTCTGGCCTGAATAAGCCGAGATACGTCCCATGACCGCGGCGGCGGTGGAGTTCAGCGCCTGCTTCGAGGTGCTGATCACCTTGCCGGCACGGATGGCGGCGTTGAGCACGTTGTGCTCGTTGTTGTACATGTCGCCGCCGTTGGGATTGTTGTAGCGCCAGAGCTGCTTGCCGTCGTGGGCCATGACGGTCGGGCGGCCGTCTTGGAGGTTGAAGTAACCTTCGGTGCCGATGATGCGGTCGCTGACGTCGCCAGCGGCGTTGGCCATCTGGCGGCTGCTAAGCATGGCGTAGCGGCCGTTGCCGAAATCGTAACGGCAGGAGAAGTGGTCGTAGACGTTGCCGAACTTGGTCTCGGTGCGAACTTGGCGGCCGCCGTGGGCGTGCACCGAGATCGGCGCCTCGTCGTTGAAGGCCCAGCACATCTTGTCGACGTTGTGGATGCCGCGCTCGACGATGTCGTCACCCGACAGCCAGGTGTAGTAGAACCAGTTGCGCAACTGGGTTTCGGCCTTGCTCCAGGAGGGCTGGGGATCCTTGACCCAGTTGAGGCCGCTGTCGTAGTGGCAGAAGGCGGCCTTGACGTCGCCGATCAGGGTGGCGGCGGGGGCGGTGACGCCGAGGACTTCACGGGTGTAGGCGGCGACGGGGTTGTTGTCCTTGCCGCCGAGGATTTGGTTCATCGCTTCGACCTTGGGCATGTCCCAGCGGTAGCAGAAGCCGGTCATGAAGCAGAGGCCTTTTTCGGCGGCTTTGTCGGTGGCGGCCTTGACGCGGCGCCAGCCGGCGGGGTCGACGGCGAGGGGCTTCTCGGCGAAGATGTGTTTGCCGGCTTCGACGGCGGCTTCGATGTGGAGAGGGCGGAAGCCGGGGGGAGTGGTCAGGATGACCATGTCGACGTCGGGCAGGGCGAGGATCTTCTGGTAGGCGTCGAGGCCGATGAACTGGCGCTCGGCGGGGACGGCGGTGCGGTCGCCGTGGCCTTTGCAGCCGGCGAGGGACTGGGCGATCTGCTCGGGGAAGACGTCGCCGATGGCGACGAGGCGGGTCTTGGGGTCGGCATGGAGGGCGTTGGCGAGAGCGCCAGAGCCGCGGCCGCCGCAGCCGATCAGGGCGATGTTGATGAAGTCGTTGGCGCCCTTGGCTTCCTTGGCGAGGATGGTGGGGACTGAGAGGAGGGCGCCAGCGGCGGCGCCGGCCTTGAGGAGATCGCGGCGAGTGGAAAGCAGGGGTGTCATGGGCATTCCTTGGTTTGGGGGCTGTTGGAGGCGAAACGGTTGAGTGGCTCGATTATATAAGCACTGAAAAACGCCGATTGATGCACTTCAGCGGAGGAATTTCGGAATTTCGACTCTCTCGCTAGGGATTGAGGTTCCCGGACCGTTATTTGCGGTAGGCGCTGTGCTCGCGGCGGCGTTCCGAGGTCCACCACTCGGCGGTGTTCTCGGAGACCAGTTCGTAGAGAGTCGCCTGTTTGCCTTCGGCGCGTCGGAGGATGCGGCCGAGGCGCTGGACGTGTTCGCGGGTTGAGCCGGAGCCGGAGACGACGATGCCGACCGAGGCTTCCGGGACGTCGACACCTTCGTTGAGGACCTTCGAGGTGGCGAGCACCGGCCATTCGCCGGAGCGGAATTTCTCGAGCATGGTCTTGCGTTCGCCGGGGCGGGTGTGGTGGGTCAGCACCGGCACCAGGAAGGCGCGGCCGATGGCGTAGGCGGTGTCGTTGTCGGCAGTGAAAATGATGATTCGATCGCCGCGGTGTTCCTGGAAGATGGTCAGCAGCTGCCGCATCTTGCCGCGTCCTCCGCGGGCGATGCGCCGTTGCTCAAGCCAGGCCTGGAAGACCTCGCGGCCTTCGGGACGGCGGGCGCAAAGAGCGATGAACTGGCCCCAGCCGTTGGAGTTGGAAAAGCTGATGCCGTTGTCGCGGATGAATTCGAGGTAGCGGGCGCGGCAGCTGGTGTAGCGCTCCATCTCGTCGTCGTCGAGCGGCGCGATCAGGCGGATGGTGCGGTAGGGCGACAAGATGCTGCCGGAGATCTGGTCGATTTCGAGGCGGAAGGCGAGCGGGCCGGCGAAGCGATTGAGCAGCTCATGGCCGCCGTCGCTGCGTTCGGGAGTCGCGGTCAAGCCAAGGCGGAAAGGGGCGAGTGACATGGTCGCGGCGAGGCGGGTCCGCGGCGACGGCAGGTGGTGGCATTCGTCGAAGACGAGCAGGCCGAAATAATTGCCCATCTGCTCCATCATCAAGGCGGCGGAATCGTAGGTGGCGACGGTCAGCTCGCGGCGGTCCTTGAAACCACCACCGAGGGCGCCGACCTCGCGGCCGAAAACTTCTTGCAGTTGGCGCTGCCACTGGTGCATCAGGTCGATGGTCGGCACCATCACCAGAGTCGGCCGCTTGGTCATCGCGATGGCGAGGAAGGCGACGAGGGATTTGCCGGCGCCGGTAGGCAGCACCACGGTGCCGCGTCGTCCCTGCGCCTTCCAGGCGGCGATCGATTCCTCCTGGTGTTTGCGCGGCGGCGGAATCTTCGGCTCACCGAAGTCCACCGGCTCCCAAGTTTTGGCGAGGTCTTTGAATTCGTGTTTGCCGTGCAAAGCGCGGACGATGGCAGCATAATCAAGAGCCTCGGCGCGGAATTTCTTGACCCGTGGATCCCAGGTGACTAGACCTTCAAGCGGCCCCGGATCCTTGTCCGCCAGGCCCTCGACTAGGAGGGTGCCTTTGTCAAAACTGAGAGTGATCATGACGAGCCTGGGCTAGATGTGTTGAGCCACACCTTAACCTGAAAACTGCAGTTGAACCTAATTCGACTCGGATCTAGGATCAATTGCGTTGACGGGACTGGGGGCTATTTGGAACAGGCGGACGCAATGGCGCAGAAGCTCGAGAGCTTCGGAAATGGAGGATGGCGCCAATGCTACAGCCGAGAAGGATCATGGAGGCAAAGCTGCCACCGACCCACATCCACAAACGTCGACTCTGAGCTTTGGCTTTTTCCTCGGCCGCTTGTTGGGCCGCTTTATCCGCAGCACGCCGTTGCTCAGCGAGGATTTGAGCCTTTCGCCCCTGGAACTCAGTACGGACGGCTTGTGCGAGGCTGACCCAGCCATCCGGGCTTGAAATGAAGCCTGCGGCTTCATTCTCACGGCACAAAGCATCATTAATTTCCCCCAAATGTGCTGACTGCCATTTCTTCTGGAGCGCATCTAGCGCCTCAAGCTTATTGGCAATGAATCGCTTCCGCAGCAAAACCACACGATCGGGTTGAAGGCCATCACGTACTTTCTGGTCCATCACATCGGCGATCAGATATTCTTTGTTCTGGACCTTGAAACGAGCACGGCCCAAAGCGCTGATCCGTCCTTTCAGGTTGATCTGCAGAAACGGGCTGTAAAGACAATCGATTTCATCGCCGATCTGATATATAGGAACATCGATCGCCGCCTCATCTTCAAGAGATTTCTGGCTCGGGACTGAGATCGCAAGCAAGGATTTCTCGTGGGCGATCTTTTGCGCTTCGCTGATTGTATCCATCAAGGGTTGATTTTTGGGCGTCGCAGGAATTCCCAACTTGGTGGCGCAGGCGGCTATGCATGCGTCGATCTGGCTGTCGCTATCATTGAGCAGGGCTTTCTCTTCAATTGCAGAAACAGCTTGGCGTATGCGCTCCACTTTTTCTTGGCTGGAATAGGGTCGAAGTTCCAGCGAGGCAGACTCGGCTGCACTCAGACTGATGCCAACAATGATGATCAGTGCAGTAATGAATTTCATAAAAAGATTCCCTAGGTTAAATTGCAAGGCGCCTACGATAGCAAGATTTTGCCGACAGGCAAGACTGATTGATCATGCAGTAGCAGCAAAATATTTCGACCTGTGCAAGTCGACATCACGATCAACTAGCTAGGGAGTAAGGGGAGTAAGGGAGTGAGCTGCAGGGAGCTACTCCCTTACTCCCTCCTCCCTCACTCCCCGGTCGCCGAGGTATGCGGGGGCATACAAGATCAAACCGGAGTTGCACAGGTTGAAATTCTTCAGCGTGCCATCGAGGAAAAGATCGACCTTGCCGAGCTTGAACCCTTACAGCCAAGTCCTAGGTTCCAGGCCTTTTCAGCTTCAATTCCGCCTCGCGGATCTTCCATTCCCGGGCGCTCAGCAGGTATTGCCGCAGTTGATCGGCCTGAGCCGGATTGAGCTTGGATTTCCGGTTCATCGCCGGCAGCAGCTCGTCCCATTCCGCCGCCGTGTAATCGTCCACCGCTTCCAAGCTGTGACAGCTAGCGCAACGTTGCAGATATATCTGGCGACCAGAGCTCAAGACCGCGACATCCCCGTTCATCGCCGGCTGGACCGGCGGAGCGATTTCGGCCAAAGTGCGGCAGCCGCCGAGCAGAAGCCCGGCGGCAGACAGGAAGGCGATGATGCCTCTCGACATTTTAGAAGCTGATGCCGAAGATCATCCGGCTCATCCATTCGGCTTCGCCTTTGACATCGGTGATTTCGTTTTTGACGCTGAGCGCCATCCAGTAGCCTTCGCCGAATTTCACCTGGGCAACCGGGCCGAGATAGACGACGTTCTCGCCGCGCTCTTCCCAGTGGTGCTCCCATTCGACTTCGTGCAGAGCTTCGAGACCGAGCGAGAACTTCGGGCTGAAGCTGTAGCTGGCACCGAGGGTCTGACCGAGGACGTCGACCTCTTCTTCGCCGCCGTCACCTTCGCGCTCATATTCGTAGATGCCGTTCCAGTTCAAGGTCCAGTCGCCGATGTCCTTGGTCAACAGAAGCTTGAATTCCAGGGCGCTGAAGTCGCCGTCAAAACCGTCGTCGCCGAAGTCGTGTTTAGCTTCGCCGTAAAGACCGATGCCGAGATCTTCCTGGGTCGCGTTCTGCAAGACGTAGATCGACTCGATCGCCAGATCCTTGAACTCCAATCCGTCGTTTTCAACCGAGCGGCCATCCTGATAGCGCGAGTCGTAGTAGAGCGCCATGCGCCACTTGTCGGTGATGCTGTACTCAATTTCCGAACGCAGGTCAAGACGGTCGAATTTGCTGTCTTTGTTGCGCTTGTTGGTCTTCCAGGTGACCCATTGCTCCAATTCAACGGTGCCGGCTGCGGTCTCACGGGCTTCATAACCGTCGGTGAACTTCCGCTCATTGGCCTGCGCCGACAGGCTGGCCAGGCTGAGCAGTGAGGCGGCTAAGATCATCTTTTTCATCGTGTCTTCCTTTTGTTGTTGAGATAGTATCGCATCTATAATGCAACTGAGTCTCAATTCATCAAGGGCTGGCGACAAGAAAATTTTGCGCCGCGCAGCACTCCATTTTGATCTAGGATTCTCTTCGCCGCCAGCGTCGAACTAGGGAGTCAGGGAGTCAGGGAGTCAGGGAGTAAGGGAGTAAGGGAGTAAGGGAGTAAGGGAGTAAGGGAGTCAGGGAGTGAGGGAGTAAGGGAGTGAGGGAGTAAGGGAGTGAGGGAGGAGGGAGTAAGGGAGTAGCTCCCTGCAGCTCACTCTCTTACTCCCTCGCTTGTTGATCGTGATGTCGACTTGCACAGGTCGCATTATTTCACCGGTTTGAAGAGCAGCACGTGGCCGAACTTCAGGCCGGCGGCTTCGAGGTGGAGGACGCCTTCGCCGGGGGTGCCGGTGGCGACTTCTTTGTCCTGGCTGGTGACCGTGATCTTGCCATCGCGGGCGTTGAGGATGACGCGACCGGAAACGGCGGTATCGGGCAGCTTCAGGCCGCTGAAGAGAGTCGACAGCGGGGCTTCGCTTTTGCCGGCGAGGTCGACCGAGACGATGAAGTTGCCTTGGGGCAGGGTGAGGGCTTTGCGTTCGGTGATGTAGTCGGTGCTCATCGGCTCAGGCAGGAGGGGGGCGATGTGCTTGGCGGCGAGTTCGGGATCAGCCTCAAGCTCTTGGATGCGCATGGCGCGGAACTCGACGGCGCCGCCTTCACTTTCAAAGCTCATGTAGCCTTTGCGGGGGCTGACGCGATAGAGCGAGGTGACGAGGGCGCCGTTGACTTCTTCCTGGAGAACGCCGTCGACGCAGGTGATGCGGACCTTGTTCCACTCGCCGGTTTTGCTGCCGCGGAATTCCACTGGCATGGAGCGGTGGCCGCAGCCGTGGGAGACGGCGAAGCGGGGGTCGGGGATGGCTTGCGAGCTGGTGCCGGGGAGGGTGAAGAGGTCGCCGTGGCTGGTGTACCAGGAGCCGTTGCCGAGGTTGCAGACCTGGACTTCATGGCCTTCGCCGGGGTATGGGCCGCCGGGTTTGGGGAAGGCGCTGTGGGCGATGAGGAGGCCGGAGTTGCCCGAGGTGTTTTTGCCGCCGCCGGCGCTGGGGGCTTCGGTGAGGTGGCGCCATTCCAGCTCGAGGATGAAATTTTCGTAGGCTTTCATC
>CAMCSH010000117.1 GCA_945877655.1 Lentisphaera araneosa HTCC2155
TGCGGGGGCATACAAGATCAAACCGGAGTTGCACAGGTCGAGTTTTTACAGCCCCGGGTTTCAAGTGCGGCTTCACTCAGTTGTCGTAAACCGCCCGCAGTTCATCGTCGGCGCGCCGCAGGCGCAAGGAGATGGTGCGGGCGAGGCGGGCGAAGACCCGCACGCCGACGCTAGGATGATGTTTCGAAACTTCGTCGAAGCGGGCGCGGGAGATCACCCAGAGGCTGCAGTTGTAGACCGCCACGGCATCAGCCGAGCGGCTGGCGCCGCGGTCGAGGAAGGCCATTTCGCCGAAGAAGGCACCGCGACCGAAGGAGGCCAGGTTGTGATGACCCTTGTCGAGAGGCAGGACGATGCGGACCACGCCGTTGCGGACGATGTAGATCTGGTCGCCGTGTTCGCCGCTGTTGAAGATGCGTTCGCCGGCGATGAAATTCTGCTCTTCGGCGCAGGCGACCAAGGCCAGCAGTTGCTCGCCTTCGAGCTCGCGGAAGAGTTCGACCTCGGCGAGCTCGAGCGGGGCTTCCTGTCCACTCAGGAAACAAGCTTCGCTTTCCAGAATCCGGTCTTCGACCCATTGCATCGAATCGTCGAGGCTCTCGAAGCGGATCACCTTGCGGGTCGAATCGAGGACCCCGACCTGGTCGAAATAGGACCGCAGGTCGCGGCCGCTGGGTAGGCTCGCAGGCAGGCGGCTGAAGATCAACCAGCCGTCCTTCTCCTTCAGCTGGGTTTCCAGCTGCTCCATCAGGTGGGCGGCGGTGTAATCGACCGACTGGACCCGGCGCATGTCGAGGATCAGGTATTTGCATGCCTTCAGGTCTTCCGCGAATTCACTGCGCAGCTGGTCGGTGGTGCCGAAGAACAGGCTGCCTTGCAGCTCAAGGACGCGCACCTGGTTGCCATGCGCTTCGAGGATCGCCTGTTCCGCCGGCAGGCGGTGCTGTTTCGACGAGAACTGCCGTCCGGTGAGCTTGCGGCGGATCACCGAGCCGCGTGTCTGTTCGCGGATGAAGAGCAGGATGGCCAGTGCCAAGCCGGCGCCGGAGGCGGCGATCAGGTTCCAAGTCACCGCCACCGTGATCACGGCGGCGATGACGCAGAAGTCGAGGATCGTGCCGGGCTGGCGAAGGAGGAGGAAGCTCTTCCAGTCGATCATCCGGCAGGCGCTGACGATGAGGATGCCGGCGAGGGCCGCGATCGGCACCCAGGCGAGCAGCGACGAGCAGAGGAGGAAGGCGACAAGGACGAAGAGGCCTTCGTAGATCCCCGAGCGACGGGTGGTGCCGCCGCTATTGAGGTTGACCATGGTCGCCCCCATGGTGCCGGCGCCGGGCAGGCCGCCGAACACCGCCGAGCAGAAATTGCCGGCGCCCTGGCCGATGAGTTCGCGATTGGAATCGTGCCGTTCATGGGTCAAGGCGTCGACCACGACGCATGTCTTCAGGGTGTCGATCGAGAGCAGCACAGAGAGCATCACCGCAGGCATGATCAGATCCTGGAAGTCCTGCCAGTTGAGGGCTTGCAGGTGGTGCCAGAGAGAGGGGAAATCGGGGAGCAGGGAATTCAGGCTGCCGCCAATGGTGCCGATCACCAGCTTGTTGTGATCGAGATGGCGCAGCTCGGGCAGCCAGAAGCTGAGGAGGAAGTAGACGGCGATGCCGGCGACCAGGCCGATGATCGTCGCGGGCACCTTGCGGGTCAGGCGCGGACCGTAGAGGACGCCGAGGATAGTGGCGGCGCCGAGCACCAGCGCGACCCATTGCCAGCTTCCCGGGCTGAGCAGGCCGGGGCCGAGCGTAACTTCTTTTGGCAGTCCGAGCAGCTTCGGCAACTGGCTCAGGATGATGATCACGCCGACGCCGCTGAGGTAGCCCGAGACCACTGGATAGGGGATGTATTTGATCAGGCGCCCGCCGCCGAGAAAACCGTAGAGCAGTTGCAGCAAGGCCGAAAACAAGGCCACCAAAGTGAGGATGACGACGATCTTCTCCGGCTCCAGTGCCCCGGCGCCGCGGTGGACGCCGCTGAGACAGTCGGTGACCAGCGCCGCCAGCACCGCCGCCGCGGGGGCGCAAGGGGCCGAAATCAGCCGCGGCGCGCCGCCAAGAAAGGGAGCGACGAGTCCGATGATGATCGCCCCGAGAATGCCTGCACGCACACCGCCAGCGATGTAGTCGCTGCCGAGAAGGGCGTAGACCGCGACGCCGTAAGCAATCGACGAGGGCAGTGCCACCAGCATGGCGGCAAAACCGCCCCAGAGGTCACCCACCCATGATTTGTTTTCCGGCATCTGTCGCTCCTAAAGCTGCCGCGCCTGCGGCGCCACTGCAGCATTATAAGCCCAAGCGCGATACTGCAACAGTACCAGAGGCCTCAAGTTTCAAGGGCGGAGCACGCGTCTTGGTTGAAGGAATAAAGGCGGGCGCTGCGGTGGCGGGCGGCAGGTTCGCGTTCATCGAGTTCCTGCAGCAGGCCGGAGTCGAGGACGGAGCGGCGGAAGTTGCGTTTGTCGAGGCTGCGGCCGCTGATCTGTTCGTGCAGGTGCTGCAGGTCGCGCAGGGGGAATTTCGGCGGCAGCAGGTCGATGCCGACCGGCGTGTGGCTGAGTTCGGAGCGGAGGCGGGCGAGGGCGTCGCGGACGATCAACGCGTGGTCGAAGGCGAGCTCGGGCAGACGGTCGACAGCGAACCAGGCGGCGAGGCGGGTGTTGGTGCCGGCGTGGGGCGAGTGCTGATCGAGGCGGACGAGGGCGGCGAAGGCGATGGAGACGACGTGCTGGCGCGGGTCGCGGTCGGGACGTCCGTAGGCCGCCACCTGTTCGAGTCGGGAGGGGCGGACGCCGGCTTCGCTTTCGAGCTCGCGGCGGACGGCTTTTTCGAGATCTTCGCCGAGCTTGACGAAGCCACCGGGCAAGGCCCAAGAGCCGGCGAAGGGAACCATGCCGCGCTGGATCAGGAGGATCTTCAATTCGCCGTCGTCGACGCCGAAAACCACGGCGTCAACAGTGAGGGCGGGCGAAGGCAGGCGTTGGTCGAGCGGAGGGGCCATGGTGGGGATCGTAATTTAGTGGATTTGGGAATGATCAGTCGAAGAGTGTGCTTCCATGCCGCCGGAGCGCAAGGATTTGTGACAGGTTTAGATTCGATTAAGACGACTCAAGAGTGTCCACCCAAGGCGGACAGCACTTGCAAGGCAAGTGGGGCGCGACGGGAAGTCGAATGTCCCAACTGTGTCCCAGTTAGGTTGCGGCTGTCAGCGGGCGAGGAAGAGTTTTTGCGCCTGCCGCAAGGCCGGGGCTTCACCCATCAGGACGACGCGGTCCGAGGCGATGTTGAATTCCTCGTTCGAGGCGGAGACGATGGTGTTGCCGCGCAGGCGGGCGGCGAGAGTGCAGCCCTCGGGCAGAGGGAGCTGGACCAGGTTCTTGCCGGCGGCCTCGGAGGTGGAGTCGACAGTGAGCTCGAAGATCTCCGCCTGCAAGCGGTGCAGCAGGGCGCCGACGCGGCGCTCGCCGCCTTGCACCAGGTTGAGGATGGTGTTGAGCGCGGCGATGCGGGGGGAGAAGCAGCAGTCGATGTTCTCCATGCTGGCGATGATGGCTCGGTAGTCGGCCTTGTTGATCAGGGCGATCACCTTGGCGGCTCCGAGGCGGCGGGCGAGCAGGCAGGAGAGGACGTTGGTTTCATCGACCCGGCTGGCGGCGATGAAGACGCGGCAGCCGGAGACGCCGAGCTCTTCCATCAGCTGCGTGCTGGTCGGCGTGCCTTGCAGCAGCTCGATGCCGGCGGGCAGGGCGTCGAGCGCCGCTTCGGCGACCTTGCGGTCCGCCTCGATCACCGCAACCCGCCAGCCGAGGGCGTGCAGACGCAGGGCGACTTCGAGGCCGACGTTGCCGGCACCGGCGATGACTGCGCGGCGGCGCGGCTGTTTTTCCATCGAGGTTTGCGACCAGTCGATCAGGCTTTCGATCTCGTCGCGGGGGCCGGCTGCGTAGACTTCGTCGTAGTTGTTGAAGCGTTCGCCGTCGCCGGGGAAGATGAGGCGGCCGCGGCGGCTGATGGCGGCGAAGCGGGTGCGGCCGATCAGTTCGGGACGGGGGAATTTGCCGATCTGGCAGCCGACGATGGGCGAGCCGGGTTGGAGGCGGAAGCCGCAGATCACCGCGCCCGGAGCGGAGAGCTCGGCGATCTCGCGCACTGCCGGCTGGTGAACGGCGTTGACGATCGCCTTGGCGCATTCGAGGTGCGGCACGACGGCGGCATCGATGCCGAGGCGCTCGGCGTTGACGCCGTGGGTCTCGGAGAAGTAGTCCTTCACGGCGATGCGGCAGATGGTGCGGATCGACGGGTTCATCATCTTGGCGATCTGGCAGGCGAGGACGTTGGTCTCGACCGAGTTGGTCACCGCCAGCAGCAGATTGGCATTCATCACGTCGGCCCGGGCGAGGACCGAGGCCGAGGCGCCGTTGCCTTCGATGGTAAGGAGGTCGAGCTTCTCGACGATCGGCTTCAGACGTTCCTCGTCCTGGTCGATGAAGACGACGTCGCGATTTTCGAGGCAGAGGGTTTCCGCCAGACCTCTGCCGACCTGACCGGCGCCGATGATGATCGCTTTCATGAAAACTTTCTCCCGCAATGAATTTGTCCGCCGGGAAACTAGTTCGGATTTCCGGAATCCAAATTAGACTCAGTAAAATCTCACCTCACCAACAGGATCTTCTCATGCCCAGCCGTCGCAGCTTCATCGGACTTCCTCTCGCCGCCTTCGCCCTCAGTCCCCTCAGCCTGCTGCGCGCCGCCGAGGGCCCGGCCCAGACGGCCGGCGCCGCCTTCGCCAGCCCGCCGGTGGTGCAAAACCCCGGCACCGACGGCTGCACCTTCACCTTCCGGGTCAGCGGCCTGGCCAGCGCCGAACTGCATTGGGGCATGAACCCGGACAAGCTCGACCAGGTGGTCAAGGCCTCGCACCACGGCCTGATCCAAGCCGATGACCGCGTCCTCTCCCTGCGTCTGCGTCTCGCCGCCGACAAGCTGCCGGCCGACGGCGTCCTGTATTACCAGATCGTCCTCCTGCCCCTGCGCTACCGCAACGCCTACAAGCTCGAACGGGGCGCCCCCGTGCCCTCACCGGTGCGCCGCCTGAAACTGCCCCGTCGCGACGCCAAATCCTTCTCGCTTTGCGCCGTCAGCGATACCCACGAAGCGACCGCTGTCCTCGCCGGTTTGGCGCGGCGGATCGAAGCCCTCAATCCCGATCTCCTGGTGTGGAACGGCGACACCTGCCGCGATTTTGACCCCGGCGACAATCCCGCCGCCATCCTCCTTGACAACGGCGCCGGCGCCTCGCCCGAACTCGGTGGCTGGGCCTCGACCCGCCCCATGGTCTTCGTCCCCGGCAACCACGATGTCCGTGGACAGCTCGCCCAGGAAGTTCCCCGCAGCATGCGCCCCTGGCCCGGCGATCCCGACCTGCCTTACAACTTCGCCATCCGCTGCGGACCCGTCGCCCTCGTCGGCCTCGAGACCGGCGAGGACAAGCCCGACGCCCACCCGGCCTTCGCCGGCATGGCCGCCTACGAGGAGCACCGCCGCCGCCAGGCGGAATGGCTGAAGGAAGCAGTGAAACGCCCGGACATCGCCGCCGCGCCCTACAAGGTCGTGCTTTGTCACATTCCGCTGCGCGGCACCGGCAAGGATGACAATGACGGCCGCAGCCTGGAAGGCTACGCTCATCACTCCGGCGAAGGCCTCGAACTCTGGGGCCCGGTGTTGCGCGCCGCCGGCTTCCGCCTCGTCCTTTCCGGACACACCCACCAATGGCGCATCCAGGATCCCGACGCGACGGAATCGCTGATGCAGGCCGTCGGCGGCGGGCCGCAGAGCGACAACGCCGTGGTCATCCACCTCGATGCCGACGACAAGCGACTGGTGCTCCGGATCGAGGATTTCAATGGCAAGGAAGTGGCTCGGCGAGAGTTGTCGCCGAGCTGAGGAGGCGCTTATTTCGCCGCCATCGCCACCACGATGATGGTGAGGAAGACGATCAAGGCGCCCATGCTGACGGTAAGGGCGCTATTGTCGGAAGACGGAGCCGGCGGACGAGGCGAGGTTTTTTTGCGACGGCCGCCGAAGCCGTGACGTTTGCGGTTCATCAGGCGTTCCACGGTGCGCGCTTTGAGGCGGCTGGCGGGGCTCGCCGCGAATGATGCAGAAGTGCTGGAACTGCGTTTTTTCGCAGTTTTGACCGCTACGTTGCGGCCGCTGGCGGTGGAGAGGGCAGCTACGCCGGAGATCTTCACCTTCAAGGTCTGGCTGCTGCGCGGCGGCGGCTCGGGATACTCGATCTCTTCCAGACCGCTGAGGGTCACGGGCCGTTGCGACGACCGGGGCGGCGGCAGTTGACGCAGAAAGCTGTGCACTGCCGCGACCTTTGGCCGTGCATCGGGGTTTTTATCAAGCATCGCCAGGACTAGATCTTCAAATTCGGCCGAAACCGGGTCGTCAGCGGCAAAAGCAGGTTTTTTGTGAAGCTGAGCCGCCTCCAGGTTGCGGCGATCGCTTTCCTCGGCGAAAAGCTGGCGACCGGTGAGGCAGTGATAAAGGATGGCCCCGAGCGCGTAGACGTCGCCGGCGGCGCTGGCAGCGGCGCCGCGCAGGCTCTCCGGCGGGGCGTAGAAATCCTCTTCGTCCAAAAGCGCCTGGATGTTGCGCGGCGCCACTTCCCGGCTCATGCCGAGGTCGAACAGCTTGACGTCGCCGGCCTGGGAAATGGCGACCCGCGACGGCATCAAGGCACCGTGGATGAGCCCGGATTCGAGCCCGAGGCTCAGGGCCTTGGCGAGATGGATGGCGATGAAGCGGACATCCGCCTCGGCGAAGCTGCCGTTCTGCTCGAGATGGCTTTTCAGGGTTTTGCCGTCGACAAACTCCAGCGCCGCCCAGGCGCAGTCGCCGGCGATGCCAACCGCCTGGACCCAGGCGATGCCCGGATGGCTGAGGCGCGCCGCGATCCGCGCCGCCTGGACGAAGCGCTCAGTCGGGGCGCGTTCGCGACAGCGGACCATCACCTTGAGGACGACAAAGCGGTCGAGCGCCGGGTGATAGGCGCGGATCAGATCGCAGAAGCCGTCGCGTCCGATAGCCTCCTTGAGGATGTATTCATCCAGTATCGAGCCGGAGGTGGTGAATGAGTTCGGCACCGCTAACAAATGATCGCAATGGCCGCAGCTCATCAAGGTGTTGCGATCCGATTCCGGCGCCTGGTTCAAGCCCTGGCAATGAGGGCAGAGGAAGGCCGCGTCGAGCCCGTTGATTTTTGTGTTCAATTTCTAGTCCTGGATTTTATCCCGATAATCTTGCCGCAGGAAGGTAACAAGCAAACCCTTGTGACGCTTTTAATTTAGATGCCGAAGCTTAAGACTGGATGTTCGACTTAATCTGGAATTTTAATTCTTTGTTTTGTTAGCTTTATATTGAATTTTTAATTTTGGTCTTTGGGCTGGCTCGATTTCACTCTAGCACCGGGAGGAGCTCGAAAGCAAGTGCCGTGAGAACGAAAAAGCCCGACCTTGCAGCCGGGCTTAGAAATCATGGCAGGGTCGATCAGACCTGGCGGAGCAGCGACACCATGTCGATGGCGGTGAGAGCGGCGTCCCAACCCTTGTTGCCGGCCTTGATGCCGGCGCGGTCGAGAGCCTGTTCCACGGTGTCGGTGGTGAGGATGCCGTAGACGCAGGGGAGGTTGCGGTTGAGGGCGACGCTGGCGATGCCGGAGGTGACGGCGGATACGACTTGGTCGAAGTGAGGGGTGTCGCCACGGATGACGGCGCCGAGGCAGATGACGGCGTCGAACTGCCCGGCGGCGGCGAGGCGGTCGGCGACCAGGGGAATTTCAAAGGCGCCGGGGCAGACCACTTCGACCGCGTCGGCACGGTCGCCGCCGTGGCGGACGATGCAGTCGTAGGCGCCCTCGACGAGACGGCTGGTGACGAAGTCGTTGAAGCGGCTGACGACGATGGCGATGCGCATGCCTTTGGCGTTGAGATTTCCGACGATCTTACGGGACATTGAGGATTCTCCTGGGGTTTGATCAGTGCCGCAAGATAGCCCGGCACTGGCGAGTGGCTAGGGCGGCGAGCGCAAGAGGCTGGAAATTCAGCCCTGAATCAGGCACTCGATGAAGCCGCGTTTCAGCTCCGCTTCGTCGAGATTCTCTCCGATCAGCACCACCCGGCAACGGCGCTCCTCGCCCTCCTTCCAGATCGCGCCGCGGCCGTCTTCGAAGAGGCGGTGCACCGATTGGAAGATCAGGCGCTCGGGCTGATCCTGAACCGCGACGATGCCCTTCATCCGGATCACCTTGCCGGCGAGATCGAAAAGGACATGGCCGAGCCAGCCGCGGAAGCGGGCGTGGTCGACCTGACCAGGCAGGTCGAGGCAGAGCGCTGCGTGACGCACCGGGTGGCCATGACGCAGGCCGGCAGGGATCTCCAGACTCGGGTGCAGGCCGTCGCTGGTGAAGCGGCTGCCGCCGAGATCCAAGGCGAGCAAAGGATCGATGTCGGAACGCTGGCAACGCAGCACCGGGGCGAAGGGGTTGAGTGAGCGCAGCGTGCCTTCCACCGCGCCGCTGATGACCTCGCCGGCGTCGTCGCACTTGTTGAGCAGGAGCAGATCGGCGAAAGCGACCTGGCGCTCCGCCTGCGGCTCTTTGGCGAGCTCGTCGAGGAAGTTCACCGCGTCGACGACGGTGACGATGCCGTCCACCGTGTGCATCCGGTTGAGAATCGGGTCGAAGGCGAAGCTTTCCGCCACCGGTGCGGGGTCCGCAATTCCCGTGGTTTCGACGATCAGTTGTTCAAACGGCTTGCCGCTTTTATGCAGCTCCATCACCACCCGCGGCAGGTCGCCCCGGACGGCGCAGCAGAGGCAGCCGTTGGGCAATTCCAACACCGAATCCGAGGCATCCGCGACGAGATCGCCGTCGATGCCCACCGAGCCCAGCTCGTTGACGATGAAGGCAAGCTTGCGCCCCGAGCCGATGAGCCGATTGAGCAGCGTCGTCTTGCCGGCGCCGAGGAAGCCGGTGACGATGGTGACGGGAATTTTTCCGGGTGAGCGTTTCATGGTGCAGGGGTTTCAGGGGTTGGAGGGGACATATGGGTTTTAGGGGTGAACACCTTGGGAGCCCCGGCGTCCCGCCGGGTGGTTTCTGCGGCTCGACCCCAAAGCGGGTCGGAGATTTTAGCCCAGGGTTGAGCCGCATCGGCGACACCCTGGGTCAGAGACCCTAAGAGCGCCGGACCCCGAAGGGGTCGAGGAAAGGCTCCTGAATAGGGATTTATCGCTGATTCAACCCATCCACGATGGCTTGCGCCTCCTCGCGAGAAAAGTTCCCTGCAATCTGGGTGACTCCACCCAAAATTGGCTCAAGGATGTGCGGGGCTATCAGCAATTTCCCGTTAAGCAAGATTGCCATGATAGAGCCCGTCAATTCAGTACTGACTCTTGCTAGATCTGCAGTCCCCTTCTCAGTAAGGCGAATCACGATGAGGTAACGTCCTGCTCGATCAACCCCTAGTTCCGCCGACTGAATAGACGACTGATCCAACAGGATCTTCTTATCGACAAAAATGGTCGTTTTCCCCGGAATTTGCATCGCTTCCGAATCTTTTGCAGGAATGCTCGATGCTTTCCGGAATTCTAAGCGAACCCGCTCTTGAGTTGCCAACGGCTTTTCAGGCATTCCCTGAACTGGCGAAGGCGTCTTCGACTTGGCCGGCGAACAGGCACTTGCGGACAGCGCAATCAGCAAGCAAAGGAAGTGTTTCATGCAAAATTCTCGCGGTTAAAAAGCTGTTGATTGGAAGGTAAATGCGCCGCATTCTTTGACCCCTTCAGGGTCGGAAATCCTCATCGCTTCTGACCCAGGGTGTCGCCGATGCGGCTCAACCCTGGGCTAAAATCTCCGACCCGCGTCGGGGTCACGCAACACTGAGCTCAAATCTCGTTCAGCTCCGGTCTCCCCGTTGTGTCCCAATCGTGTCCCAACTGTGTCCCCGTTGTGTCCCAGTTCCTCAGCAAGGCTGCTGCTGCGACAGGCAGTGGATGGCGCCGCCTTCGTTGAGAATGGCGGTGCACAGGGCGCCTTCGACGCGGTGCTTGGGGAAGGCTTTCTGGATCACTTTCATCGCTGCGGCGTCGCTCTTTTTCTGGCCGTAGAGAGGGACGAGGACGAGATTGTTGGTGATCAGGAAATTGGCGTAGGAGGCGGGCATGATCTCGCCGTCCTTGAACATCTCTTCCGGGATCGGCAGGTCGAGGATTTCAAGGCCTTTGCCGTCGGCGCCGCGCCAGTCGCTGAGGACTTTTTTGTTGGCGGTCAGCTGTTCGTAGTTGGGGTTGCCTTTGGGGGCGACGGCGGTGAGAACGGTGCGGGGACCGCAGAAGCGGGTGAGGTTGTCGATATGGCCGTCGGTGTCGTCGTTTTTCAGGCCGTCCTTGAGCCAAATGACGTCGCTGATACCGAGGTGCTTTTTCATCAGCGTCTCGAGCTTTTTCTTGGTCATGCCGGGGTGGCGGTTGGCGTTGAGGAGGACGCTTTCGGTGGTGATGCAGACGCCTTCGCCGTTGACTTCGATGCCGCCGCCTTCGAGGATGACGCCGGGGATCTCGCACTTCAGGCCGAGGGCCTGGGCGATCGCCTGCGGTGCGGCGTCGTCGCGCTTGAAGCGGGGGAACTTGCCGCCCCAGGCGTTGAAGCCCCAGTCGACGATCTTCATCGAACCCTGGTCGCCCTTGACGAAGATCGGGCCGAAGTCGCGGCACCAGACGTCATCGGTGCGGTATTCGAGGAAGGTGAACATGGCGAGGTCGGCGCCGGCGCCGAGGAGGTGGCGGACCGCTTCCTTGCGATAGGATTTGGCGCAGAGGAGATTGACCGGGGTGGCGGAGGCGATTTTGACCAGCATGGCGGAGAACTGGGCGAAGGCTTCGTCGCGGCAGGAGGGCCACCAGCCGGGCATGCCGGGCCAGGCGAACCAGACGGCTTCTTGCGGGGCCCATTCGGCGGGCATGGTGAATTTTTCGACGGCCATGAGGATCTCCTTGCTTTGGGGTATTGGTCCGCCGAATTTACTGCGGCAAGCGCAAAAACGAAGGCGACCTGTGCAAGTCGACATCACGATCAACAAACTAGGGAGTAAGGGAACAGGGAGTAAGGGAGTGAACTGCAGGGAGCTACTCCCTTACTCCCTTACTCCCTTACTCCCTTACTCCCTTACTCCCTTACTCCCTTACTCCCTCCTCCCTCACTTCCCGGTCGCCGAGGTATGCGGGGGCATACAAGATCAAACCGGAGTTGCACAGGTCGAACGAAAGCGGCGGCGATTCAAGTTCGCCCGACGCCTGGAAGCTGCACAAGCAAGGCTCAGCCCTTGCTCTGTTCCCGCCGCCGGATGGCGCCGTCCCAGCGCTTCTGATCTTCCGATGTGCTGATCTCCAAGGGCGGCACGGCGACGCTGCGGCCCTGGTCGTCGATGGCGACCATGGTGAAATAGCAGGTGTTGGTGTGGCGGACGGAACGGGTCCGGATGTCCTCGGAGATGACCTTGATGCCGATCTCCATCGAGCTGCGGCCGGTGTAGTTGACGCGGGCCAGAAAGGTCAGCATCTCGCCGATGTGGATCGGCTGCTTGAAGAGGACGCGGTCGACCGAGAGGGTCACCGGGTATTGGCCGCTGTAGCGCGAGGCGCAGGTGTAGGCGACCTTGTCGAGCCAGCGCAGCAGCTCGCCGCCGTGCATGCGTCCGGAGAAGTTAGCCATCTCGGGGGTGACGAGCAGGGTCATTTCCAGCTCGCGGTGGTCGTATTCGTGGATCATGATGAACTCCTGGATATGAATGAAGAAGCAAAGATTTACCACAGAGGCACAGAGGGCACAGAGTTTTGATAACATTTTCTTGTCGCTTCTCTGTGATCTCTGTGCCTCTGTGGTGAGATAATCGAAACTCAGGAATGGAAGGCGGTTTTCAGCTCGGCCAGGCGTTGGTCGCGGCTGCTGTCGTCGTAGGGGATGGCGGGGAACTTGCCCCACACCGGGCCGGGCCAGCAGCGGTCGGTAGAAGTGCGGGCTTGCACATGGATGTGCAGCTGCGGCACCATGTTGCCAAGGGCGCCGACGTTGATCTT
>CAMCSH010000118.1 GCA_945877655.1 Lentisphaera araneosa HTCC2155
CTGGGCTCCCTGGCCGCACGGAACGAGACGAAACCCCCTTGGGGTTTGGAATCAAAATCGTCTCCTCCCCAGGGTAGGCGAGGCGCCAACCCTGGGCTGGAGGCCGCAACCCCCTTGGGGTTGAGCATCGAGCAGGTACCATCGGCTTCCCAAAAATCTCCCGCTGCTGGTCAGGAAGTCTGAAGATCGCCAATGTTGCTCTTGTTCATTCGTTCGACACCTTGCGGGTCGCACATGGTAGCCCAGGGTCGCCTCGACCCTGGGTTTGTGTTTGATATGTGCTCCCGACCCCTCGCGGGTCGCACAGAGCAAAGCGACCCGCAAGGGGTCGAGCACCTTCCGCGGGGAGTTCCCTGCATGTTGGATGAGGCGTCTTGGGTACGCGTGGCGCTGAGCCCGATTCTCACGCCCCGTTGATCGAGCCGCTGCGGTAGCCGCCGAGGTCGAGGCTGACATGTTTGTAGCCGAGGGCGAGGATGCGGCGGTTGATCTCGGCGGACCGCGCCATCAGGAGCGGAAATTCCGCCGCCGGGATCTCGACCCGGCAGGTGTCGCCGTGGTGGCGGGCGCGCCATTGGCTGAAGCCGAGAGGACGCAGAACCTCCTCCGCCATCTCGATCTGGCTGAGCTTGGCGGCGCTCACCGTCTCGCCCACCGGCAGACGCGAGGCGAGGCAGGCGAAGGAAGGTTTCGAGGCGGTCGGCAGATGGCGCATCGCCGACAGGATGCGGATCTCAGCCTTGCTCAATCCGGCGTCTTGCAAAGGAGCCAGAATCGCGTGTTCGGCAGCGGCGCGGGCTCCCGGACGGTGTTCGCCGATGTCGTCCAGAATCGCGCCGTAGGCGAGGCGACGGATGCCCTTGCTCCGGGCCCATTCACCCATGCGGCGAAAGAGCTCGTCCTTGCAGAAGTAGCAGCGGTCGCCCTTGTTGGCGACATAGTCGGCCTGGCTGAGTTCGTCGGTGGGCAGGATTTCGCAGGACCAGCCGCGCGCTTGCGCCAGCTCGATCGCCTCGGCCAGCTCGCGACGCGGCAGCGACGGCGAATCGGCGATCACCATGACCGCCTCGGCGCCGAGGACTTCGGCGGCGATGGCGGCGAGATAACTGGAATCCACCCCGCCCGACCAGGCGACGGCAAGCGGGCCGCCCTGCAGGAGAGAGGCGAGGTGAGATTCTTTGGCAAGGAGCTCGGGAGTCATGGAAAACCTTGGAGAAAAGCCCTGAGTTAGATGAGTAGATCGGACCGATCCGATTGATCCACCCGATGGGAACGAAAATAGACGGGCTTCCTCTTTCTCCGCAAGGGCGCGGCAAGTGCGCGGACAGCTTATTTGCCCTTCTGCCGCCCTTGGGATCTGCGTTTTTCGCAAACCGATGCTCCCGTCGCCGTTCCTGTCGCGGAAGTTCCAGCCGCAGTCGCTACGCGGACTGCCGGGCTCCAGGCTTTGAGCTTATTGGGCTACTTGTGCTCTTTGTTCCCACCGATGCGGCTCAAGGCGGTGACCGCATGGCCCGGCAGGCTGAGAATATCGATGATCAAATGGAAGGGCGCCTGGATGCCGGTGCCGAGATGCCCGAGCCCGGATTCAAGCTCGACATTGGGAAGCGGAGCGAAGACGCATTCAACCAGCCCTAGGGGCAACTTCACCACATCGGCGAGATCAAGAGGGACGGCAGCGAGGTGCTGGGCGAAACCGATCGTTGCAGGAACGGCCTCGATGCCCATGCCGAGTGCCGTCGCGGGGAGCGCTACGGCGGCGCCGGCTTGGGTCGCGGTCGCCGCCGCCTGTTGAGCCGCGCCTTGAGCTACGCCTTGAGCCGCGCCAGAGCTGGTTTCAGTGACGCCGGCGCAGGAAGCGTAGAGTCCCGCAAGCAGGCATAAGATGAGATGTCGCATCAGCCGCGCTCCCAGCCAGAGGATTTTGCCGTCTTTCCAGGCCAAGGCGTCGCCCAGGATTTCGCCGTAGCCGGGACCTTCAAAAGTAGCGAGTCGGATGTTGTGGAGAAGCATGGCTTGATAAGGGTTTTAGGGGTTTAAGGCTTCCGCAGGTCTTTGGTCACAGGGTCTTTGGTCACTGCGTCCCGAGTTCGGCCGCCTGCGCTTTTCAGCGCAATTCATTCCACGCGGCAGTGCCGTATTTTTCGGTTTCAAGTTTCTCAATCCGGTGCGAGAATTCGGCATCGGGTTGCCAGAGATCGAAATCCATCTTCAAGCTCTGACTGAAGCCGGCGGGCAGGAGGCGGCGGAGCAGGGTGGTGTCGAGAGGCTGGACCAGCTCGATGCTGCCCTGGTGGAGAAAGCCTTCGCGTTTCCGGCGCTGCGCCGCGCCGGCGATCTTCCCCTGTTGCGACACCAGGTCGTAACGGGTAGGAGTCTGGAAGCAGACCATGCTGGCTCGGTCGACCCAGCGGGGAATCTCCTCTTGGGTCATTTCCGAGGCGAAATCGGCCAGGGCCAGGGAGGCGCTGACGGCGCCATTGAGGATGGCGTAGCTCTCGATCGGCTGGGTGTCGCGATAGATCGGATGATCGCTCGGCAGGACCAAGGTGTAGGTGAACTGGGTGTCGTGGAAGACGACGCCGCCGCCGGTGATGCGACGGATGATGGCGCCGCGGTCCTGAGGCGCTTTGGCGAGGTGCTGGACATAGCCGATGCTGATCGCCGGGCGGTCCCATTCGTACAGCCGCAGCATGGGGCGTCCGAGCTCGTTCGCCGCGACCAGCAAGGCTTCGTCGGCCGCCATGTTGTAGGCCGGCGAATGACCGCCGTCCTGCCACAGCCAGGCCTTTTCCAATGCCATCATGAATGCCTCTTTTCGACGACGACGCGATTGCCTTCGACTTCGATGACCCGGATCAAGTCGCCTTTGCTCAGCATTTCACCGCGGGTGACGACATCGTAGATCTGGCCGTCGACATTGGCGGTGCCGACCGGGCGGAGATCGGTGACGGCTTCGCCGTTGAGGCCGAGGAGAAGGCGTTCCGGCAGGCCGCCCTGGACCAGCGACGGGGCATGGGGGCGGGGTTTTTCATCGAGCACCATGCGGCGGTAGAAGGGCAGTTTCGGCAGCAGCCAGGCGAGGGCGAAGGAGCCGCCGATGGTGACGAAGCCAGTGACCGTGACCTGACGGATGCCGAAGCTGATCGAGCTTTGAATCGCGGCGCTGCGCAGAGCCTTTTCCGTCTCCGGCGGCAGGTGCGAGAAATCCATGAAGGACAGCATCATGCCGACGAAGACCAAAAGGCAGCCGCAAACCCCCGTGATGATGATGCCGGGGAGGACGAAGATTTCCAAGGCCACAAGGGCCCAACCGGCAGCGATCAGGCCGACATCGAGACCGTCGACCAGGCCGAGCTGATATTGCAGCCAAAGACTGATGCCCATAAAGGCCAGGCCGAGGCTGCCGGGAATGCCGAAGCCGACGGTTTTGACCTCGATCACCAGAGCGATAAAAGCCAAAGCCCAGACCAGCGGCAGGAAAGGCAGCAGGCTGCGGGCGAGATCCGGCGGCGGCCCTTCTTCATAACGTTCGAGGCGGGCCAGCGGCAGCCCGACCAGCGCGGCGACTTCTTCGACGCTTTTCGCCGTCGCTTCACAGAGGCTGGGATTGCCGAGATCGAGGGAGCAGGCATTCAGTCCTTTGAAGACGCGCGGCTTGTCGTCGCCGCTCTTTCCCTTCAACAGGGCGCGCGGATCGGCGAGCGCCTCGGCGAGGGCCGGATCATGGCCATGTTCAAGGGCGGCGTCGAGGCAGGATTTCCGCCACGCTTGCCGCAGGCTTTCTTTTTCGCCTTGGTCCAGGCTGGCGGCTTCGAGGCCGGCGAGGATGCCCGGGCCGGGGCCGCCGATGTTGCCCGACTCGAAGATGTACAGGCGGGAGCAGCTGAGGGCGAGGAGCAGGGCGCCGCCGCCGCATTGGCCTTTGATGTAGGCGAGGCGCGGGCCGGGCCAGTTTTTCAGCAATTCCGCCACTTGGCGGCTGAGCTGCAGATCGCCGGCGCCGGCACTGTTGATTTCGAGAATCAGGAGCCCTTCATTCTTCCGCGCCTGGTCGAAGCGCTCCTCGAAGTCGCGGCGCCAGCTGGCGTTGAGCTCGCTGGTGACCGGGAGGACCGCGATGTGGGCATCGCGCCCCTTCGCCGCGAGATCCTTGATCTGGCGCAAGGCGTCGGCCCGTTTCGCCTGGGCTTCATCGACGCCGGCATTGATGCGGACCGGAGCCACTTCGGCGACCGGGGCGACCGGAATCTCTCTTGCCGGAGTGGCGGCGGGGACAAGCGGCGTTTCCACTTCCTTGGCCGGAGCAGGAACAGGGGTAGCCGGGACTGCGGCGGGCTTGGCTGGCGCGCCGGGATCCGGATCGAAGTCCGGCTCTTGGGCGGCAAGGCGGAGAAGCCCGAAGGCAAGAAAGCAGAGAAGAGATAGGTTTTTCATGAAGGCACCGTATTCTGTGTTGAGAGATCGCAGCGCAAAGTATATGCCCGAATTGCAACTTGAGACAGGCTGGACGGCAGCTCGACCCCGGGACCAAGGGAAAGAGCTGCAATCACGAGTTCATCAGTTGCTTGCAACTTTTTTTCTGAAAACCGCTGGACAGAATCCGACTTGACTCTACTTTCGGCGTCCCACCAAGAGCGCAAGCAATTGGAAAAACCGTGATTGCATAGAAATGAACAGGAGCGAAGATGGTCAAGATCCGCCTCAGAAAAACCGGCAAGCTGAATGCCCCCAGCTTCCGTATCGTAGTTGCCGATGTCCGTAGCCCCCGCGACGGCGCTCACCTCGAAGTGATTGGTTTCTACAACCCCCGCCTCGGCACCGAAAAAGTCGACCTGGCTCGCGTTGATCACTGGATCGGCGTTGGCGCTCAGCCCACCGGTACTGTCGTTGACATCGTTCGCCGTGCTCGCACTGGCGAAACTGTCCAAGGCAAAAAAGCCGAGTACAAGGCTAAACAGGCCGCTGAAGGCAAGAAGGACTAACCCCTATGGGTTTCTTCGATTTCTTCAAAAACCTCTTTGGCGGCAGCAAGAGCCCCAGCGGCTTTGACCCCCGCCCCAGCGGCGACATGGATCGCGACCTCGGCACCTTTGTCGAATACGTCGTGCGCAGCCTTGTCGATGCTCCGGCCGCGGTCAAGATCAGCGCGGTGTCCAACCCCGATTGCCTCACCTTCAAGATCGTCTGCGACAAAGCGGACATCGGCAAGGTGATCGGTCGCGAAGGTCAGAACATCCGTGCCATCCGTGCCCTCGTCAGCGGCGCGGCCAGCCGCGCCAACCGCAAAGCCAACGTCGAAGTGGAGGAATAAACCCTGCTGCGCGTTGACATCATCACTCTGTTCCCCGAAGCCTTCGCCGCGCTCGACACCTCCATTGTCGGTCGCGCCCGCCGCCAAGGCCTCTGTGAAATCCGCATCCACCAGTTGCGCGATTTCTCCCAGGACAAACACCGCCGGGTCGACGACAGTCCCTACGGCGGCGGCCCCGGCCAAGTGATGCTCTGTGAACCTCTCTTCGCGGCTGTCGAAGCCCTGCGAACTCCCGCCACCAAGGTCCTCCTGATGGGCCCTGCCGGTGAACAGTTCCGCCAGGCCGACGCCCGGGCCCTGTCCCGAGAAGAGCACCTGATCTTCATCTGCGGCCACTACGAAGGCATCGACGCTCGCGTCCGCCAGGCCCTTGTTGATCGTGAGCTCTCTATCGGCGACTACGTGCTCACCTCCGGCAACCTTGCCGCCATGGTGATCACCGACGCCTGCGTCAGGCTCCTCCCCGGAGCCCTCGGCTGCGATCAGTCCGCGGTGTCCGAGTCCTTCAGCCATGAAGACTATCTCGAACACCCGCAGTATACCAGGCCCGAAAACTTCCGCGGCATGCCAGTGCCCGAAGTCCTCCTCTCCGGCAACCACCGTGAAATCGAAAAATGGCGAAAGGAACAGTCGCACCAACGCCTCCGTGAAACGCGACCCGACCTGATCAAAAAGGAATCAAAATGAGCACCAAGTACCAGAAAATCCTGCGTGAATACGTCAAGAAAGATGCCGTCAACTTCGGCATCGGCGACACCGTCAAAGTCCAAGTGAAGATCCCCGACGCTGAAAAAGCCGGCGCCTTCCGCCTCCAGGCCTATTCGGGCGTCGTCATCTCCCTGAAAGGCGAAGGCAACTCCGCCAACATCACCGTCCGCCGCGTCGCTTTCGGCCAAGGCGTTGAGCGTATCTTCCCGCTCAACTCCCCCCTCGTCGACAGCGTCACCGTCGAGCGTCGTGGTTCGGTTCGCCGCGCCAAGCTCTACTACCTGCGCGACAAAGTGGGTAAAGGCGCTCGCATCCAAGAAGCCAGCCGCAACTAAGCTTCCGGATGCCCCGCGGCTCGCCTCGCTCCCGCCCTGCTCCCGTAGTCGATTCCTTCGCCTACGAGAACGCGGCGCGCGTCGCGGGCCGCGTTCGCATCTGCGGTATCGACGAGGCCGGCCGGGGACCCCTGGCCGGCCCCGTCGTTGCTGCAGCTGTTCTCCTCCGCCCGGGCGCGACTCCGCTCGCCGGCATCACCGACTCGAAAGTCCTCAGCGCCGATCGTCGCGCCGAGCTCGCCGCCGCCCTCATCGCCAATCCGGCGGTGGAATGGTCGCTCGGCGTCGCCGAAGCCGATGAAATCGACTCTCTCAACATTCTCCGAGCCACCCACCTGGCGATGCGCCGCGCCGCCGAAGGCCTGCTCCTGCCGCCCGACTTCTGCCTGATCGACGGCCTGCCGGTGAAAGGCATGCCCTTCCCCTTCCAGGCCATCGTCAAGGGCGATGCTCTGTCGTGGTCGATCGGCGCCGCCTCGATCCTCGCCAAGGAGCACCGCGACGCCTTGATGCGCCAGTATGCTTTGCGCTTCCCGCAATACGGCTTCGATCGCCACGCCGGCTACGGCACCCCCGAACACCTCGAGGCCCTGCGTCAGCACGGCCCCTGCGACATCCATCGCCGCAGCTTCGCCCCGGTCCGTGCCGCCAGCGGCAACGAGCCGGTGCAATTGACTTTGTTTTGATCCGGCGGATTCCCTGAGCGAGCCGAGGCCTCTGCGTGTCCTTGGCTATCAGGGAGAAAATCAACAAAAGCCAAGTAGCTTGAAGCCATGAACACGCCTAAAAAACCGACCATCGACAGCTCGATCTCCGACTTCCGCGCCTTGCGCGAAAGCGGCTCTTATCTGGTCGATAAGTCGCTCTTCATCCGCGATCTCATCGATGCCGAGACCTCGATCCTAATCGCCCGTCCGCGACGCTTTGGCAAGACCACCAACCTGCAGATGGCGGAAGAGTTCTTCCGCATCGACCGGCAGGATCAAGCCGAGCTCTTCAAGGGCATGAAAATCCTCGAAGACGAGCTGGCGCTGACGCACATGGGCCGACACCCGGTGATCTTCCTCGACCTGAAGGGCTGGAAGCCGAAATCGCCTGATGCCCTCCTCGGTAAGATGCGTGAAACCATGGCCAGCCTCGTTGATCTCCACCGCGAATGCCTCAACTCGGCCATGGAGACCGAAGCGTCCCGCCTCCGACGCGTCATCGCCCAGACCAGCTCCGACACCGAGCTGCAAGAATCCCTTTACTTGCTTTGCAAAGTGCTCGCGGCCCATCACCAGGCTCTGCCTGTCATCCTCATTGACGAATACGACGCGCCGATCCACCACGCCTTCAGCAAGGGTTTTTACAACGAGGCCATCGACCTGATCCGCCCCTGGCTCTCCGACGCCTTCAAGACCAATAAATCCCTCTACAAAGGCGTGCTCACCGGCATCCTGCGCATCTCCAAGGAGTCGCTCTTCTCCGGACTCAACAACATCGAGGCCTATACCACTTTGTCCGAAGACCTCCGCTTCCAGGACAAGTTCGGATTCACCGAACCAGAAGTGGCCGAGATGCTGAGAACCTTCGGCAAAGAAGAACATATCGAAACCTGCCGCTGCTGGTACAACGGCTATGTCTTCGGCGGCGTCACCATCTACAACCCTTGGTCGATCAATCATTTTGCCACAAAATCGGGGTCCATCCCCAAGCCTTGGTGGGTCAACACCTCGCAAGACGCCCTGATCTGGGATCAACTCGCCGAAGCGGGCGACAGCGACCGCCGCGACCTGCTCACCATCCTCGCCGGCAGCCAGGTCCGTATCGAAATCACCGAAGCCACCCAGCTCAACCAGCTGCCCAGCTCCGAGGCGCTCTGGTCCCTGATGGTCGCCTCCGGCTACCTCAAGGCCTGCGAAGCGGAAACGGTCAGAGGCCGGACCACCTACGCCGTCTCACTGCCGAATGTCGAAGTCGTCAGCGCCTTCGAGCGCTTTGTCGACGCCACCTTCAGCCAGGCGAAGATACGCCACAGCGACCAACCCTTTGCCTTGCTCGCCGAGGACCGCATCCCGGAATTGCAGGCCAGCCTCACCACTTATTTCCAGGGCTGCGCCTCCTATTTCGACCTTGGAAAGTCCCCCGAGGCCTTCGTCCACGGCCTCTTCTTTGGTATCTGCGCCCAACTCCGCGACGACTTCCTCATCCATTCCAATCCCGAGACAGGCAAAGGCCGCGCCGATCTACTCATGATTCCTCGCGACCCGCGCAAAAATCTCAGTGCCAAGGTGATTGAATTCAAGATTGCGCTAGGACGAAAAGGCATCAAAGCGGCCCTCGCCGAGGCCTTCAAACAGATCGATGATCGCGATTACGCCGCCAAACTGCGGGAAGCGCAATGCTCCAAACTGGTCAAGATCGGCATCGCGGTCAAGAACAAAGACATCCTCATCGAGATCCGCAAGCCCGAATGATGAGTGCCAGCCGTCGCATCTCTAACCGTTTCTTCTTCGCGCCTTGACCCGGCCTTGACTGAAGGCGGCGATGGTCTACGGATTCAACACCAGGGATTGCGGCCGTGCTCCATCTTGAAACCGGGTCAGGTGGCCTGCTTGAACATCGTCTGCTCAATGAGCTCCTGCCGGAGCTCGACGGCTTCGCGGAAGTGCAGGTCCTCGACGAGATCCGCCACGACGGAGCTGCCTTCCCGATTCACAGCCTGAGCGCCGGCTCGAAAGATCCCCAGGCTCCGCTTCTCCTGCTCACCGGCGGCGTGCACGGACTCGAACGCATCGGCTCTCACGTCATCCTCGCCTTCTTCCAGCACCTCGCCCGTATGGCACTGTGGAGCGAATCAATCCACCATCTGCTAAGTCAAATACGCATCGCCGCCCTGCCGGTGATCAACCCGGTCGGGATGAGCCTGCGCCGACGCAGCAACGGCGCCGGGGTCGACCTGATGCGCAACGCTCCGGTCGAGTCCCATGGCTCCGCCTGGCGGCTCTGGTCGGGCCAGACGATCACCCCGCGCCTCCCCTGGTTCCGCGGCCAGCCTGAAGCTATGGAAAAAGAATCGAGCCTGCTCTGCGACTTCGTCCGCCGGGAACGCCAGGGACGCAGCTTCACCCTCGCACTCGACCTCCACTCCGGCTTCGGCAGCAAGGATTCGCTGTGGTATCCCTATTCCCACCGCCTCAGCCCGCCCGCCAACCTGGCGGAATACTCCGCCCTCGCCCGCCTGCTCGACAAATCGCCGCTGCTGTCGATCTACGATTTCGAGCCCCAGACCCGCCATTACCAGATCAGCGGCGACCTCTGGGACCTCCTCCTCCTCGAAGCCGAAGCCAGCGGCGACGAACAGCGCTTCCTGCCCCTGACCCTCGAACTCGGCTCCTGGCTCTGGCTGCGCAAGCACCCCAGCTCCATCCTGAGCTCCGAAGGGCCCTTCAACCCCTTGATCCGCCACCGCTACGAGCGTATCCTACGCCGACACGGCGTCCTCCTCCTTCTCCTCGCCGAAGCATGCGCCAGCCACCGCCGCTGGCTGCCCGCCGAAGGCCAGCGCGCAACTTATCAATCCGAAGCAAGGAACCGTTGGTATGGACCCTGAAGCGCCGATTCACTGGATACTCTTGCGCGGACTGGTCCGCGAAGCCCGTCACTGGGGCCCCTTCACCGGGCGCCTGCAGGAAGCCTTCCCGCGGGACACCGTCGTCACTCCTGACCTGCCCGGCTGCGGCCTCCGCAAAAGCGAAAAGAGCCCCCTTTCCATCGATGGCTACGCCAGCGCCATCGAAGACGAAATCGCGGCCCTGCCCGGACCTCGGGTGATGGTCGCCTTATCGCTCGGCGGCATGGTCGCCCTGTCGCTGCGTCAGCGCCGTCCGGAACTGCTGCAGGGTCTGGTTCTGATCAACAGTTCCGCCGCCTGGCTTTCCCCCTGTTTCCGCCGCGTCCGTCCGGCAGCTTGGCCGAACCTCCTCGCCTCGCTCTGGCGTCTCAACCCCGCCAGCCGCGAAGCTGGCATCCTGCGCCTCGTCTCCAACTCGCCCGAAGCCCGGACCGAGGCGCTGCCCTTGTGGACCCGGATCCAGAAGGACCGCCCCTTGAATCGCCTCAGCGCCCTGCGCCAGCTCACCGCGGCCGCCTCCTTCCGTCTCCCCGCCGAATGCCCCGAGCTGCCTTCCCCGGTGCTGGTTCTCAGCTCGCAGCAGGATCGCCTCGTCCATCCCTCCTGCTCCACCCTCCTCGCCCGCCACCTCAAGGCCCCGCAAATCATCCACCCCGGAGCCGGCCACGACCTGCCCCTCGACGCCCCCGCCTGGCTCCTCCATCAACTCGGTGACTTCCGCCGCCGCATCGTCAGCAGAAGTTCTGAGCCGCGCTTGATCTCGTCAAAAACATGATTTGAAGGAAGCCCAGCCTTCCCGGCTTTCGCCGAAATTCTTCCCTGATCCGCTTGCTTCCCTGCCGCTCCGGTCCGACATTGAGGAGATACCAGCCCCAGGAATCCCTCATGATCATCGGCATCGATCTCGGCACCACCAACTCGCTCGTCGCCATCTTCGAGGAAGGCCAGCCCACGCTCCTGCCCAACGCCCACGGCCAGCTCCTCACTCCCTCCGTGGTCGGCCTCCTGCCCGACGGACACCTCGTCGTCGGCGCCGCCGCCCGGGAATTGCGGGTGACGCATCCCGACCGCGTCGCCTCCTGCTTCAAGCGCCACATGGGCTCGGACATGAAGATGAAACTCGGCGGCCAGGAATTCTCCGCCATCGAGCTCTCTAGCCTGGTCCTGCGAGCCCTCAAGGAAGACGCCGAAAAACACCTCGGGAAACCGGTTTTTGAAGCCGTCATCACCGTCCCCGCCTACTTCAATGAACTGCAGCGCAAAGCCACCTCCACCGCCGGCGAAATGGCCGGCCTCAAGGTCCGCCGGATCATCAACGAACCCACCGCCGCCGCCCTCGCCTACGGCTTCCACGACCGCGCCGCCGACTCCAAATCCTTCCTCGTCTTCGACCTCGGCGGCGGCACCTTCGACGTCACCGTCATGGAGCTCTTCGAAGGCACGCTGCAGATCATGACCACCGCCGGCGAAAACTTCCTCGGCGGCGAAGACTTCACCGAGGCCCTCGCCTTGCGCCTGCTCAAGGACGCCGCCCTACCCGCCGAAGAATTGCGCTCCCGCGAACCCCTGCGCTGGGCCCGCCTCCTCGCCGAATGCGAACGCGCCAAACGCAGCCTCAGCGACAGCGACAGCACCACGATCCGCATCCCCGACCGCGATGGCCGCCTCGACACCGAGCCTGTGACGGTCAGCCGCGAACTCCTCAAAAGCGCCTGCTCCACCCTGCTGCAGCGCCTCCTCCTGCCCACCGCAAGAGCCCTGC
>CAMCSH010000119.1 GCA_945877655.1 Lentisphaera araneosa HTCC2155
CATGATTCGGCTTGTGAGGGAGACGAGCTTGCTGTTCAAAAGCGAAGTCCCGAGCCTCCGGAGAGCCGAGGCGAGCTGGAAAAGCGTCGACCCGAAGCGCTCCCGAGGCAAGCCGGCCACGCTGACCGAAGTCTGCTGGCGCGATCCGGTCGCAAGGGTTCGTCGAAGCGAGGTGCCGATCATCAGCGATGGCGGAACAAATTCTTCCGGAGCCTTGGGTATTGGTCGCTTGCCGACGCCCATGTGCTTGAACTTCAGTCCCTTCGGTCACGTGAGATAATCGCCGAGCGGAGAGCCGTGTGCGGGAGATCCGCCTGCACGGTTCGGAGGGAAGGGAAGTGAGCTTGCCCGTTTAATCCGATTCAAATGACGTTGATGTGGGAGTCGAACGGGTGCAATTGTGGGCCGACTTGAGTGAACCTATGGAGTGGACTCCTGGTCTTCGGCCAGCCTTTTAAGCGGCCTTTTATTTCAGGGGCCACAAGCCTTTTTTTGCCATTTGCGATTTCATGGCCCGTAAGGCCCGTAACCCTGCTCCAGATGATGCGTTAATTTGTCATCATGAGTCAGGAACCTTTGACCCACGAATCACCGTCCTCAGTGACTGCGAGCTATTCTATCTACTTCAAAAAACAAAAAGGAAACGACGATGAACGCCCTAATGGCACTTATCCTTGGCCTCACTCTTTCGGTGGATGCGGCGGCGTCGCAGCAGGGCGGCGACCTTGGCGACAGGGCCACTGCCCCGACTGCTTTTCCGTCGCCCGATGATCTTCCCTCGATCAAAGAACTTCCCGATCCTCTGGTCAATCTCGATGGTACCCGTGTGACGACACGGGAGCAGTGGGAGACGCGAAGAAAGCCAGAGCTACAGGCGCTGTTCCAGCATTACATTTACGGTGCGCTCCCACCTCCTCCGAAAGGCGCTCTGATACTGCGCAGCGTTCATCGAGACGCCCTCGCTGGCAAGGCGACAATCAAGCAAATCGGCATCCCCCTTGGCACGGCTGATGGCGCCACCCTCGAGCTTCTGCTCGTCATTCCCAATGAACGAAAACTTTCGGGCGGAGCCCCGGTGATTTTCGGCATCAATTTCAGCGGCAATCACGGCGTTCTCGCGGATCCACGCATCGCTTTGACTACTAAACGCCTGGGCAAATCACCGTCTTATGGAATTCCCGAAAACCATGCCACCGAAGCTGGGCGAGGCCTGGCCGCCAAGATGTGGACAATCGAACAGAGCATCGCCAGGGGCGTAGCCGTTGCCACTTTCGTCAATAGCGACATTGGTCTTGGGGACGGCACGGCGCTGGATCCGGTGATTGCCTATTATTACCATAAATCCGGGCAAGTGCCGCGGGGAGACGGGGACTGGGGGGCCATCGCCGCTTGGGCTTGGGGCATGCAACGGGCGGTGGACTATCTTGTCACGGATCCGGAAATCAATCCCAAGCAACTGATCGCCTATGGTCATTCTCGCAACGGTAAAGCCGCGCTGCTGGCAACGGCAACAGATCCCAGAATCGCCGCAGTGATCGCGCACCAGAGTGGTTGTGGCGGCGCTGCTCCCAGTAGACGTCATAATCTCAAAGGCGAGACCGTAAAAGACATCACCAAGTTCAGTTGGTTCAGTCCTCGATTCAAAGAATTTGCTGAGCGCGAAGATCGCCTGCCGATAGATCAACACGAGCTCATCGCACTTTGTGCGCCGCGACCGCTGCTGCTTAGCAACGGCACCCTTGACCAATGGGCCAGTCCTGATGATCAATTCAATGCCTTGATGGCGGCTCTTCCGGTGTATCAGCTTTACGGCATCCAGAACCTGCCATCCGTAGCCCCTGCCCCCGGCGAACGTGTCGGAGAGCAAGTGGCCGCAACCATGCGCATCGCCGCCCATGGAGTTGATGCTCTCGATTGGAAAGCCTTTCTTGATTGGCTGCCGTGTGCCAAGATCGCGGTGGCTCCATCCACCTCGAGTTCTCCCGACAAAACCTCGATTTTAGAAGTCGCAACTCCTGCCAAAAACACCAAATAGATGACGATGCCGAGATCACTATTCCCGAGTGCCCCTTAACCCTAAAAACCGCAGCAGCCCAAGACCTTCTGCGACCCTTTCAGGGTCAAAAATCATAACTCATTCCAACCCAGGGTGTCGCCGATGCGGTTTAACCCTGTGTTAAAATCTGAAGCCTCTTTGGGGTCGAGCTGCAGTTGAGCTCAATCAAGTTCGACAGCGGTTTTTAGGTTAACCTTTGCCAAACATCGAGTCGGAGCCAGGCCCTGAGCTGCTCTGATGGAAGCAAGAAGCACGGACCGCCGGTCCGTGCTTCTTGTTTTTGCGCTGATCGCAAGATCAGTGGATGATCTCGGTGCCGACGCCTTTGTCGGTGAAGAATTCGAGCAGCAGCGAGTGCGGCAGGCGGCCGTCGATCATGTGGACCTTGCGGCAGCCGGCTTGCAGGGCGTCGACGGCGGATTGCACCTTGGGCAGCATGCCGCCGGAGATGGTGCCGTCGGCGATGTAGCCGTCGACTTCGCCGATGCGGATGGTGGAGATCAGGGTCGACTCATCCTTGGGATTGCGGAGCATGCCGGGGACATCGGAGAGGAAGACCAGCTTGCGGGCCTTGAGGGCCTTGGCGATCTTGGCGGCGGCGATGTCGGCGTTGATGTTGAAGACCTGGCCCTTGGCGTCGACGGCGAGGGGGCAGATGACCGGGATGGCTTCGCGCTGCAGGACTTCGAGAATGGGCTTGGTGTAGACGTGGGTGACGTCGCCGACGAAGCCGACATCGGCGGTTTTGCCGGTGACAGGGTCGGTGACGATCATCTTCTCGGCGGTGAGGATGTCCTTGCCGGAGATGCGGCGGGCGCGGGCTTTGTTCTTGGTCAGGAGGTCGAGGACCTGGCCGTTGAGATCATGCAGTTCTTCGTCGACGATGCGGACGGTGTGTTCGCAGGTGACGCGCATGCCGGCGACCTTGCGGACGGGGATGCCTTCGCGTTCCATGCGGGCGTTGATGGCTTTGCCACCGCCATGGACGATGACCGGCTTCATGCCGACGCATTCCATGAAGATGATGTCGCGCAGGACCTGCTCGACCAGGACCGGGTCTTCCATGGCGGAGCCGCCGAATTTGACCACGACGATTTCGTCGCGGAAGTCCTGGATGTAGGGCATCGCTTCGATCAGGGTGGCGGCTTTGCTGGTCAGGTCGCGCATGTGGAGATTCCTTGCTTTTCTTGATTTGAATCCGGGGAAATTAACGCGCCCCGGAGCAAGTGCCCGGGGCGCAGCGTAAATTCCTGGTCAGAATGATGTCACCCAAAAACCGCAGTTGAAAGGTTGGAAGGTTGAAAGGTTGAAAGGTTGAAAGGATTAGCTGCAACGGCAACAGCTAACGAAGGAAGGAAAAGGCTCGGCTGTCATCCTCACTGAACTTGCGTCACAACCTCGGAATCGTCTCTTCTCGTTATTGTTTAGGAGTTTGCCTTTCAACCTTTCAACCTTTCAACCCGGTTCCATCTCTCTGCTGAGAATGATGTCACAGATCGAAGTCGATGGCGAAGGGGCAGTGGTCGGAGGCCTTGGGGCGGTCCTGGCCGACGCCGTCGAAGCGCGGGCCTGCGTAGAGCGCGGCGCGTCCGGGCTGGCCGCGGCGTTCGATGATCGGCAGTCCCTGGGCCCGGGCCGCGAGGGCGCGGGAAGGCAGGAGGTAGTCGAGCTGACGGTAGGCAGGAGGGAAGTGGCAGCGTTCATTGCCGCGGTAGAAATGGGTCCAGCGTTGCGACGGAGGCAGGCGGGCGAGGACGTTTTCGACGGCGCCCCATTGCACCAGGCCGCGGATGGCGCTGGGGCCTTGTTCGGCATCTTCCTCGAGGTGGTCATTGAAGTCGCCGCAGACGATGAAGTTGGCGCCGGCGGGATCGTCGCCAAAGCGGTCGCGGACGAGATCCATCACCGTGTTGGCCTGGAGAAGACGGATCGGCTGCGTCGTTCTGCGGCCTTCGCAAGGAGCGCTGTCCATGGGCGGCGCCATTGACTTGAAGTGGTTGATGTAAAAAGTGATCGGTCCGAAACCGGGGATGTGGACATCGGCCTCGAGGCAGTCGCGGTTGAAGAGCGGGCCGCCGCGCGGATCGCGCAAATGCTGCCAGGTGCGCAGGTGAGTGATCGGGAAGCGCGACAGGATGGCGACGTCGATGTGACGGGCGTCATTGCCGTCGATCAAGGCGCAGTAGGGGTAGTTTTCGATGCCGCCGAGAAGGTTATCGCGGAAGCGGCGGAGGATCGACAGGCCTTCGACTTCTTGCAGGGCGAGGATGTCCGGATTGAGCTCGCGGATGGCCATGGCGGTGTAGCGCTTCTGGTCTTTTTCGGCGATGCTGAAATTCAGGTCCTCGCCGGTCCAGCCGTCCTTGGCGGCGAGTTTCCAGTTGACGTCGTTGTTGAAGCGGAAGCGTGCGAAAAGGTTTTCGACGTTGAAGGTGCCGATCCGGACTCTCATGATGATCTCCGTGAAGCTGGGCTACGACTCGCGTCCTGCAAGGAAAACTAGGGAATAACTAGGGCATAACTAGGGCATAACTAGGGAATAACTAGGGCACAACTAGGGAAGCTCAGAAACACTAGCGCTCCAGGCTTCAATTTCTGGATTGTGCCGCCCTAATAACGCCCTAGTTGTGCCCTAGTAGCGCCCTAGTTGTGCCTAGTTGTGCCTTAGATCAGCGGGATGACCAGGATCGGGCAGCTGGCTTTCCACAGCACTTTGTCAGTGACGCTGCCTACGAGGCGATGGTAGAGCTGATGGTGATGATGCGAGCCGAGGACCAGCATGCCGGGCTTGAGCAATTCCGCTTCGCGCAGCAGCGCGGCGGCGACATCGTTGTCCTCCAGCACCAGGACCCGGGTGGGTATGCCGATGTCGCTCCACACCGCGACCTTGAGTTCGAGATCGCGATGGATCGCTCTCAGGCGTTCAGCCTGGCGGCTGCGCAGGGTGGCTAGCAGCTCGGTATCGGGCACAGGTGTTTCATGGCCGGGGACGCTGTAGGTCACAGCCGGATTGACCGGAGCTTCGACATGGATCAGGATCAAGGGATGCTGACCGAGGCGGGCTTGTTCTCCAGCGGCGTTCAAGACCGCCAGGGTCGCTTCGGAAAAATCAATCAGGGCGATGACGGGTTTCATGAATAAAATCCTCAAGTTTGAGCGAATTCGATCAATTGATGCCAGTCATAAGGTTTGTTGGCGTGGCCGGTGCAGCCCGCCGCTTTTGCCAGCTTAATTTGTTCTTCTCCGGCGTCGCCAGTGAGAGCGACGAGACGGGAAGGGATGCCGGCGGCCTTGATCCGTTGAGCCGCTTCGAGGCCATCCATCACCGGCATGTGCATGTCGAGGAAAATCACTTTGTAGGGGCGCCCGCCGGCGAATGCGGCCAAGGCTTTTTCCACCGCTTCGAGGCCGTCGGAGGCGGTGTCGACCTGATGCCCCCTGGTACTGAGAATGCGGCTGGCGAGCATGCAGTTCAGCGGCTCATCGTCGACCACCAAAATGTCTCCCGGCAGAACCGCCATGGTGCGCAGAGCAGGCCGGGTGGACATGGGTTCCACTTGTGCCGGGGGCGGGGGAACTGGTGTGGTGGCGGGAGGCGGCGCGGTTTTCGGTCGATTCTCTGCAGTCTTTTCCTGGCGGTTGTCGGCGATGATCAGGCTGATGCCGTCATTGCTTTCGCCTGGTGGGCAGGACCATTTGACCTGCGGATCAACGGCGCATTCGATCCTCAGGGTAAAGGTACAGCCGTGTCCGAGCTCGGAGGTGATTTCAATCGTGCCGTTCATCGCAGTGGCGAGCTGGCGCGACAAAGCGAGTCCGAGGCCGGTGCCGCCATGGGTGCGGGCGGTGTCGTCACTTGCCTGGGCATAGGGTCGACTGATCCGGGATATCTGATCCGGCGACATGCCGAGACCGGTGTCGCGAACTGAATAACTGAGAGTCAGTCGATCCGTGCCGAGTCGAGTGCACTCGCAGTGAATGGTGATGCGCCCCTTTTCGGTGAATTTGATCGCATTGCCGACGAGGTTGGTGAGGATCTGACGGATCCGCAAGGGGTCGATATTCACTGCTTCCGGGCATTCATTGGCCCAGGTGGCGGATAGGGCCAGGGATTTCTCTGCGGCTTTGACGCCGAGAAGTTCGACCACTTCCGACACCGGTAGGGCGGGGTGACAAGGTATTGACTCGATTTTCATCTGGCCGGCTTCGAGTTTGGAGTAGTCGAGCAGGTCGTTGATCAGCTGGACCAAGTGGCGGCTGCTGCGGGAGATGATCGAGGCGTAATGGCGACAGGCGGCAGGGTCGCGAACCCCTTCCTTAAGGAGGTCGCTGAAACCGATAATCGCGGTCAAGGGGGTGCGCAGTTCATGGGAAATGAAGGCGAGGAAAAGTGCTTTGTCATTGTTGGCCTGATCAGCAAAATCCCGGGCGTTCTGCAAATCCTTGAAGATCTTCTCAAGCCGGCGATTCATGTTGATGAATTCCTGGGCGAGCTCGGCCAGTTCCGTCCCCTCCAGATTCGGGATTTTGGTCGCCAGATCGCCGGTGGAGGCAATGTTGACTACGCCACGGCGCAGGGACAAGACCGGCCTGACGACCGCGCGGCGAACGATGAAAAGAAGGATGCCGCCTAGAATAATGCAGGCGATGAAGCCGACAATCGCCAAGGTGACCATCATGCTGACTGCTTGTTTACGGACCGGTCGATCAATGGTCATGTGCAGGGCCGTGATTTCAGCGCCGTCGACATCTTTGAAGTTGACGCCGACATCCAAGGCCTCATTGCTGATGATGTTCACCGCGATCGGCTGGCCGGGATGCGGCTTAGCCAAGCGGAGCTTGTGTCGGGTCACAAGTTCGAGCTGTTGCAGCTTGGCGGCATCGAGGAAGCGGGCAAAAATCAAGATGCCGTGGGACGGGCCGCTGGTGTCGGTCTTCAGCATCGGGCGGGCGGCAAATTGGAGGGTGCCATGGGGAGTCGGCAGCAGCCCTTTGACCACGGCTTGCTCGGACTTGGCGCCTAGGGCTAAGAGATCCGTCCGCGAGGCGAGCAGATCGCGAATGCCTGCGAGCGGCGGGATGTTGCGGCCTAGAGCCGGATCGGCCCATCGTTCTAAAACCACCGAACCCTTGGCATCTAGGAAGAGCATGAGATTCAGCTTCATGTCGCTGAGGGTGTTCTCCTGCAGGTTGTCGGTGATGAAGGCTTTATCGCGGCTTATCATGAAATCGTAGGACTGAGTCCACGACGACCAGTCGGAAATCTTCACGGCCAGAGCGTCGACCTCATTGTGCAGAGCTTGATCCAGGACTTCGCCCTGCTGAATAGCTTGATCGTTTTCAATCTTGGCAAAGGAGGGCATGATGACAAAGGCCACTGCCAGGCCGAGAAGAAGGGCAGCGGCAAGGCCTCCTCCGAGAGAAGTGAAAATCAGTCGCCTTTCCAATCCCATGGTGACTTCCTCGCGTTTATCTGATGCTAGTATAGCTCAAGTGTGAGAACCCATGCAAGTATTTTGGAGAAGCATCTGATGACGGCAGCAAAAAGAAATGGACAATTCCTTCCGGCGATCGAAAATTTCGGCGAAGCCGACTCCGAATTGCGCGACGGACTGGATCTCGAAAGTCTTGAAGCTGCCGACGAGGCAGTGGATGACAGCCCTTCATCGGCCGCCCGGCTTCAGGGCGACTTGATGCGGTTGCTGCGCAATGCCACCAAGGATGCGGAAGTCCCTCTCCTGTGGCTAATCGGCGATCGCCTGCGTCGCGACCTGGTGGCCGCCGCCGATGCGGCCCAGGGGAGCAAGATCCTCGGCGGCGTCGCCGCCGGTCTGGCCAAGTTTTCGACGGAATGGAATGAGGAACGTCTTCTTCTTGGACTCGGCATCGCCGAGGACTTCCCCGATCTCGACCACGTCTCCCGACTGTCGGAAAAACTTGGAGAGGCGCATTTCCGTCTTCTACTCGATCTGCACGACGACCAATCCCGCTGCCTTTACGCGGAGCTGGCGGCTATGGAGAACTGGGACGCACTCCGTCTCGCTGCCGAGATCGCCAACGGCGAGCGCCTGCGCCAGTCCGGCATAAACGCGGCGGATTGAATCGGAAGAAGCTCTAGATCAATAAATCTCGACGTGTATCACTCCATTTTGAACTTGGATTCGCTTCACAGTCAGCGTCGAACCAGGGAGTGAGGGAGTAAGGCAGGAGCGCATAAGAGCTCACTCCCCGACTCCCTCCTTCCCTCACTCCCTAGCCTGGAGTTGATAATCCCGAGTGATACAGCTCAATAAATCTCCCCATGCAGCTCAAGGCAGCTGAGGTAGAGGCGGGTGTCGAACTCGAGCTGGTGGTAGTCCGCTTCGATGTGGACGCAGAGCTGGTAGAAGGCCTTGTTGTGATCTGACTCGCGCAGGTGGGCGAGCTCATGGGCGAGGATCATCCGCAGCAAGGGGAGGGGGGCTTTGCGGAAGAGCCCGGCGATGCGGATTTCCTGCGCCGATTTGAGGCGTGAACCTTGAACCCGGGTCAGGCTGGTATGGAGTCCGAGTGCCTCGTGGGAACGGCGGATCTTGTCGTCATAGATCACCTTGTTGACCGGCCGTGACTGGCGCATGTAGCGGTTTTTCAGCTCCATAGCGTAGTCGTAAAGTGCCTTGTCAGAACGCATTTCATGAGGGCTCGGGTAGCGTTGCCGCAGGTGTTCCGGCAGCCGGCCGGAGGCGAGGAGGACTTTCACCCGCTCTTGCACCTCGATAGAATAATTTCGGAAATAACTGGCTTGCGGCATTGGGTTGGAGCTCCAAAAAAGCGGCTCCTTGCGGAGCCGCCTTCTTACTCGTTTGAGCTTATTTCTTGGCGACCGGCGGGATCTCGCGGCGTCCGCCCATGTAGGGGACGAGGGCGTCGGGGATGTCGATGCCGCCGTCTTCGCGCTGGTAGGTTTCGAGAATGGCGATCATGATGCGCGGCAGGGCGAGGCCGGAGCCGTTGAGGGTGTGGCAGAGCTGCGGCTTGGCGCCTTTTTCGGCGCGGAAGCGCAGCTGCAGGCGACGGGCCTGGAAGTCTTCGAAGTTGGAGCAGGACGAGACTTCGAGGAAGCGGCCGACGCCGGGAGCCCAAGCTTCGATGTCGTAGCACTTGGCGGCGCCGAAACCGATGTCGCCAGTGCACAGCTCGAGGACGCGGTAGTGCAGACCCAGTTGCTGCAGCAGATGCTCGGCATCGGCGACCAGGAGCTCAAGCTCGGTGTAGGACTGCGACGGCTCGACGATCTTGACCAATTCGATCTTGGAGAACTGGTGGACGCGGAGAATGCCGCGGGTGTCCTTGCCGGCGGCACCGGCTTCGCGGCGGAAGCAGGGGGTGAAGGCGGCAAGCTGCAGGGGCAGCTGATCCTTGTCGAGAATTTCATCGGCGTAGATGTTGGTCAAGGGCACTTCGGCGGTGGGGATGAGCCAGAAGTCATCGGTGACCTTGTAGAGATCGTCGGCGAACTTCGGCAACTGGCCGGTGCCGGTCATGGTTTTTTCGTTGACCATGAAGGGGACCCAGTGCTCGGTGTAGCCGTGTTCGCTGGCCTTGTCGAGGAAGAAGTTGATCAGGGCTCGTTCGAGCTGGGCGCCGGCGCCGCGGAGGAGTTCGAAGCCGGAGCCGGAGAGTTTGACGCCGCGCTCGAGATCGAGGATGCCCAACTCTTTGCCGAGGTCCCAGTGGGCCTTGGGGGCGAAGCTCAGTTCGGGCTTGGTGCCCCAGGTGCGGACTTCCTTGTTGCCGTGTTCGTCGCTGCCGACGGGAGTGCTGTCGGAGCAGGGGTTGGGAAGGCGCAACAGTTCGTCGTTGAGAAGCTTCAGGGAAATCTCGGACTCGGCGTTGAGAGCGGTGATTTCGTCACCGGATTTGCGCACTTGTTCCTGCGCGGCGCTAGCGTCGCCGCCAGCCTTCTTGATCTTGCCGATTTCTTCGGAGGCTTTTTTGCGCTGCGCTTGCAGCTCTTCGGCGCGGCACAAGGTGGCGCGGTAATCGGCATCAAACTTGAGCAGCCGTGAGACGTCGACGCTGAGGCCGCGCTCGGCCCATTTCTTCTGGAAGAATTCCGGTTGCTCACGCAGGCGCTTGATGTCGATCATGGGGGTCCTCATGGGTGCTGATGGTGAAAATGAGGCGCTAAGGTAGCCTCGGATGCCTCTTGTCGCCACTGACAAAGAGGGGGCAGCTTGATTATGAATCCGGGAAGATTGGGGAAATCTAAAAACCGCAGTTGAAAGGTTGAAAGGTTGAAAGGTTGAAAGGTTGATACGCAAGCACATGAACAACACCAATTAAGAGACGAATCTAAGGGCATCACTCTAAGGTTGGCGCAGATGACTGCAGAACCTTTGCGTCATTGTCGTTAGGTCTTGCTGTTGCAGCTAATCCTTTCAACCTTTCAACCCGGTTCCATTCGTCTGCTGCAGTTTTTAGAGAAAATCTGATTTTTTCTTCCGACAGGCCGAGGGATGGGGTGATCTGGCGTGTATTCCCCATCGAACGCGTTCATCCTCCTCCATCCCAAAAACCACGGAAAAGCCAACATGTACTTCAGCACTCTCCTCGCTCTGCCGATCTTCTTCCAAGCTCCGACCGGCGATGCCGCCGCGACATCGCCGGCCGCAGCCGCCGCCCAGGTGCAATCACAAGCCCTTGCTGTCGGTTCGACCGCACCGGCCCTCAACGTCGGCAAATGGCTCAAGGGCACCGCCGTCAACAAGCTCGACCCCAAGGCCACCTACATCATCGAATGCTGGGCCACCTGGTGCGGTCCCTGTGTCGATTCACTGCCCCATCTCAACGAGCTCGCCCAGGAATACAAAGACAAGGTGCAAGTGCTCGCCATCAACGTCTGGGATAAGCCCGCGGCGGCGGAGACCTTCCTCGCCAAAAACGGCAAGGATTTCGTCTTCCAGGTGGCCTATGACGGCGCCGATGAAAATGCCCCCTTCGCCAAAAGCTGGCTGGTGCCTGCCGGCATCACTGGCATCCCCACCGCCTTCATCGTTCATCAAGGCAAGATCGCCGCCATCCTGCACCCTGACCGGATCTCGAATGAAATGCTCGACGCCCTGGTCGCCAACGACACCGCCAAATTCAAAGAGGTCTACGATGCCGCCATGGCGGCGGAAGAAAACGGTGACGAAGAGGAGCAGGAAGAAGAGGCGATGGACACCAGCGGTATGGAGGAGTCGGTTTTCAACGTCAGCCGTCAGGTCGGCAAGCTCGGATTGGAAAACGTCCTCTCCGGCCTCGCCTTCACCCTTCAGGCTTCCGATGAAAATTATCAGCCCGCCCCCGGCAGCTTCTCCTTCCACGAACCTACGAGCCTGCTCTACTTCCGCGGCACCGAAGCCCAACTCGCCCTGGTCAAAAAGGCGCTGAAAGAACTGGCCAAATCCGATAAGGCCGAAGGTCAAGAAAACGACGGCGAAGAAGGCGAAGAAGGCGAAGATAATGAGAATATGGAAGACAGCCCCGTCAAATCCCCCTAAACCCCGCATAAATCGGAAAAATTAGTTCGCGCTGCTTGACTTCTAGAAATCTTATATATACTTATATAATTCAGTCAAGACAAACGCACCAAAATCAAGCACGGAGATGACCATGTCGCGCACCCG
>CAMCSH010000120.1 GCA_945877655.1 Lentisphaera araneosa HTCC2155
CTGATCGGCCTTGGTCTCATCCTGGGCACAGGCCAGGCCGAAGTCCATGACGATATATTCGCCGCGGCTGTTGCGGCGGATGTTTTCGGGCTTGATGTCGCGGTGGATCATCCGGTGTTCGCGCCAGGCGTAGCTGAGGGCATCGGCGACGGCCTTGGCGACGCGAAGAGTCTCTTTCTCGGTCAGAGGTCCTTTTTCGGCGATGACCTGATTCAGGTCCTTGCCGTCGATGAACTGCATAGTGATGTAGTAGACCTGATCGCGGAAGCCGGCGTTGAAGACGGTGACGATATTCGGGTGCTGCAGGCGGGCGGCGGTCTGGAGTTCGTGGATGAAGCTTTGAACCGAGTCCTCGTCGCCGCGGAGGTGGGGGCTGATGGTTTTCAGAGCGACATTACGTCCCATCAAGAGATGCTGGGCGAGGAAAACTTTACCCATCGAGCCGCGGCCGATTTCATTAAGGATCATGTGTTCGTCAATGATGTTGCCGATCTCCAAAGCGCCTTGCAGCGGCACTAGAGTGTCGGTGCCGCAGTCTTCGCAAGAGGTTTCATGGCCGCGGTCCTTACCTTCGGCCATCAATTCTGCACCACAGGATGGGCAGTTGAATTTGATCATCACAGAATATTCCTTTCTTTTTCGCGGTTCTAACCTAACACCCGATGACGAGTAAGCAAAAGGACTGTGATGATTCAATCACGGGAATCGGAGTCAATGATGACAGAAATTCAGCATTGACACCTTTGTCTCTTTCTCCCCCTTGCCCGGGAGGCGAATGAGGGAATCTTGGGAGCTCAACGAGTGAAGCGGGGGCGGGCATGCAAAAATGGCAATCAAGGCAAGAACGAGGGGCGGACTATGTCTGACGTCCTCAATCGCGGTTTATCCGCCCGTCTTGCGTCCTTTCTGGTCACCGGCCTGATACTCTTCACTTTATTGCTTTTCCGGCTCTGGCAACTGCAGGTCGAGGAGCGTGAAAAAAGCAACGACTACATGCGCGACAAGACCATGCTGTCGCTGCGCATCCCGCCGGTCCGCGGCCGGATACTGTCGTCGGATGGGGTTGCCTTGGCGGACAACGAGGCGAAGCGCGACCTGGTTTTCCTGTTGCAGGAATTTCGGCAGAAGCCGATCGGGATCAGCGCCCGGACTTCGGAAAACATCCAGACCGAGCTGGAGACCCTGGCGCAACGTCTGCGGCGTCCCTGCCTGATCACAAGAGATGAGGTGGTCGCCGAAATCCAGCGGCTCAAGGCGCCGGTCACTTTACTCTATTCAAAGTTGGAGCAGGACAATCGCAAGAGCGGCAATCGCAAAGACGAAGATCTGCTGGAAAAAGGGGTGTTCAAGCAAGCCGAAGCGCGCGCCAGTTGCGCTGCCTTGGAACCGAAGAAGGTCAAAGTCTTTGACAAAGTCTCGGCGGGTATGCGTAAGCTAGTGATACAGCAAGGCGGAGTGCCGGAATTCCTAGTCTTTGAAGACGGCGACATCTACCTGGATTTCCGCCGCACCGCTTGGCTCAGTCCGCAGAACAGTTACCGCACCACCTCAGCCGCGGTGGCGGCGATCGCCAATCGTCTCGCCATCTTGATCGGACGCTCGGCGGATCCTAAGATGTCGGTCAATATCTATGATCACCTGATCAAGCGTCCGGCGATACCGTTCCTCGCTCTTCCCGATTTGAACCAGGCGGAACTGGCGGTGGTGTCGCAGATGATGCCGGCCAACAACGTCAAAGCCGGCGATCTCAGGACTTGGCTAAGTGGCGATCCGAGCGACATGCCGGCGGTTCCAGGAACACAAATCCTGACCAACCCGAAACGCACCTGGCCACTCGGCCAAGCCGCCTGCCATCTCATCGGCTACACTCACTTCGAAAAAATTGATGACGAGGCCGGATCCTCCAATTCGAATTACACATTTCCTGAACTGGCCGGCGTCTCCGGCTTGGAACGAAGTCTCGACCGAACCCTTGCCGGAAGCCCCGGACGGCGTACCGCGATGGTGAATGTCTCAGGCTTCGAGCAACGCGGCCAGACGCCTCAGGTCGATCCGCCGGAAAACGGGCAGACGGTGGTGTTGAGCATCGACTCGCGAGCCCAGAGAATCGCAACCCAGTTGCTCAGGGCACACCGTGATGACTCTGGAGCGCCTGCTCGCGGTGCTTTTGTCCTGATGGATTGTTACAGCGGCGCGATTCTCGCCATGGTTTCCGCCCCGACTTATGATCCCGATCAGATGAATTTCCAGAATTATTACGCCCAGATGACGATCCCCGTCGAAGGGCTGGATTACCGCCAGCAGGCCTTCCCGACCCGCAACCGCTGTGTCAACGCCGGCTATGCTCCAGGCTCGGTAATCAAACCGGTGATCGCCTTGGCGGCCTTTACCGATCCCAAGTTCAATCCGCATGCGACTTACTTGTGTGACGGGGTCTATAACTTCGGCAATGCCAAAGTGAAGTGCGCTCACGGCGGCGTCCATGGCCCGGTCGATCTGGCTCACGCTTTCGAGGTCTCCTGCAACGGCTATTTCATCAACCTCGCCCTCAGCCTGAAGATGGAGAAACTGCAGCCGATGATGCTCAATGTCGGCCTCCGGTCGCAGCCGGATTACGCCGCCTTGCCGGGGTCGGAAGGAGTCAAACTGACGTCCTCCGGCAGCATTCCCGATCTCAATGCCAGACCCGGCGATTACGCTTATGCCGGCATCGGCCAAGGACCAATCACGGTGTCGCCTTTGCAGGTTTGCACCTATACCGCGGCGATTGCCAATGGCGGCAAGCTGATGACGCCGCATCTGATCCAGGAAACCCGCGACCCCTTGTCGCGACGGATGCTTAATCGCTATCAGCCCAGCGTCCTGCATGAATTGCAGGCCTCGCCCGCGGCCATCCAGGAGCTGCGCCGGGCGATGGAGCTGGTGGTGACTGGCGACCGCGGCACCGGCAAGGCGGCGAGGGGCACCGGCGTGCGCCTCGCTGGCAAAACCGGTACGGCACAAGTGACCAATGGCAAGAACCAGATCCTCCACGAAAACACCTGGTTCACCTGTTACGCCCCGGCCGAGGCGCCGCGCTGGGCTTGCACCATTCTGGTCGAAGACGGCAAGAAGGGCGGAGGTGGCACCTGCGGCCCGATCGCCCGGGAATTCTTCGACAAATGGCTGGCGGCGCCCTGATTCCGCGCCCGACTCAGCGACCGGACTTGCTCGCCTTGGGAGCGGCGACGGCAAGGAGGAAGTTGAGCTTGGGCGTCAAGATCGCGGCCAATGCCGGCAAGGCTTCGATGTGCGCCAGTAGAAAGCGTTCTTCTGGGCCGCCGAGGTCGAGGGCGAGAACTGCCTCGCGTCCGGCCAGTTCCTTGGCGCAATCGGCGAGAAAAGCGTCGCGACGGTAAGGAGTTTCGAGGAGGACAAGCGGGCGTCTGAGGCGGGCCAGATCCTGCAGGCAGCGACGGCGGGCCGCAGGTTCACGGGGAAGTAGGCCTTCGCAGACAAATCCTTTCACCGGGAAAGGACATGCTCCGAGAATGGTGGTGACCGAGCTGGGCCCCCCCACCGAGCGGACCTGGGCACCGAGGCGGACGGCGACGCCGACCAATGCGGTGCCGGGGTCTTCAAGGACTGGGCAACCCTGCGAGCTCATGTAGACGGCGGTGCCGCCAGCTTCCAGACAGCGGCTCAGGGCCTCAAGGGTGCCGGCCTCACATTGTTCTGACCAGCGCAGCCAAGTCCGGGTCAGCCCGGCGGCCTTGAGGGCGGCTCGGGCGGCGCGGTCCTCTTCGAAGATGTGCAGTTCCGCTTCGCGCAGGGCCTGCAGCGAGCGCATCGGTACGTCCTCGGGGTTGCCGAGACCGTTGGCGGCCATGATCAGGGTGCCGGCGGCACTCGGCTTGGGCACGATCAGACTTTCGTCATGTCAGCGAGGGTGAGCAAGGGGCCAGTGCTGCGGGTAGCGGCGGTGCGGAGGCAGGAGGCAAGCTCGATTTCATTGCCGCTCCATGTGCGGCTCAGTAGGCGGCGACGGGCGTCAGCATCGAGCTCGAGATTACGGCGGCCGGATTCGATCCGGGCGCGTTGGAAATAGAAGTCGACAAGACTGGGGAGATCCTCATGACGCTCTTGCAGGCTGGGGAGTTGCAGGGTTGATGCGGTGATCCAATGGATCAATGCCGGCAACAAGCGCTGCCGCAATTCGCTGATCGGCAAGGTGCTGGTGAAGATGAAGCGAGGCGCCTGGCGGATCGCGGTTTCGCCGAGATTCTGCCATTCGAGCAGCCGTTCGACCAGCAGGGATTGGACGTTGACCGGCAGGTGCTCAGCGTTGCCCAGCATCATGGTGCCGGCCTGAGCCTGGCGGAGGCGACCTTGGAAGCCGTTGCCGCCGAAGAGTTCTTCAATGACGTCATGGCCGGCGATTTCGGCGCAGTTGACATGCAGCATGCGCAGGGACGAACGCTGGCTGTGTGAGTGAATGGCTTTGGCATGAAGATTGAAGTCGCTGCCGCTGCAGCCGAGAATCAAGGCCGGAGTTTCGAGCGGACCGAGAGCGAGAACGCGGTCCATCACCAAAGCGGCGGCGCGTGAGCTACCGGGGAGCATCAGGCGGATGCTGCGGGTCTGCGGCCCGACGGTCGGATGGTTGGCGATCGAGGCGAGGTGCAGGCCGGCCTGCCAGCAGAGAGCCCGGGTGAAGCCGAATTCATCGTTGGTGAAGCTTCGTTTGGTGTTGTCGAGATAGACGACGCCGTAAGGAGTCTTTTCGGGACGGAGCAGCGGCACCGAGATGACCGAGAAGACTTTTTTGGCATTCAATTCACGTCCGTCGGCAATCAAGGCCTGGGCGACATTTTTAACCAGTACCGACTTGCCGTCGCTAAGGGAGCGGCGAAGGATGTCCTTGCTGATCCGGCTCTGATCCGGTTCGCCTTCGGCCGCATCTAGGAAGCCGGCATTGCTGCCGCGCTCCGCATCGGCCAGTCCGAGATAGATCTGGTCGAAGGTGAATGCATTGAGGAGGCTGGTGTCGAGGGTCTCGTAGACATCCATTTCGTTGGAGCAGGCGGTGATCTCGATCGAGCTGAGGACGAGGCGGCGCAGCCATTCGCTGGAGAGCTCGCGGCTGACCGCGTTGAGGACTGGCTCACTTGACAGATATTCGACGGTCTCGGTAAAGGATTCCTGCAGATTGCTCAGGGTTTTATGTCCTGAGTTGACGCCGGCCTTGGGCCGGTTGCTGTTGGAAGAGGTGCCGTCGGCAGTGAACATCAGCTCGATCGGACCGAGGGTGATACGGTCGCCGGGCGAGAGGAAGGCCCGTTCAGCCTGGCGGCCGTTGACCGAGATGCCGTTGCGGCTGCCGAGATCGGCGACTTCCCAGATGCCGTTACCGGAGATGATTTGCGCGTGTTTGCGAGAGACCCCTTCGTTGTCGATGAAAATGCTGGCGTCGCTGCCTCTGCCGAGGGTTTCCGTCTGCTGACCTTTGAGGACGAAGATCTGGCCGTTGTCGAGTCTGATCAAGCTGGGCATGAATGCTCCTCAGTCGTTTTTATTGTTTATCTTCTCAATCTAGGGGGATGAGCAGATCCGACAAGAGGCTGACGAGGTTTTCGAGTTTACGAACTGTCATCGGTTTTCTGTTGCTCGCTGTTCCCTCATGCTTTTCAGTCGTGAAATGCAGCAATTAACGAAGGGCTAAACGTGGTCGAACAATGGAACAGCGCCACGGATTTCGTGTTCTTCACCCGTCGCGGCAGTGCTTGCAGAAGCCATCGCCCGGGACGGTGATCTTTGCCAGCTTGGGGTTAGATTGTCGGCTTCAACCCTGAGGAAAGACGATGAGCACCGCTGATATCCTGTTCGACAAACTCCAGCACGTCACCACCGCCGGCCCCGGCTGCATCTACAGCCGTGAACGCTGCGCCGAATTGGCACCTTTTGTCGACGCCATCAATGAGCTGAAAAAACGCCGCAAGGCGATCATCCTCGCCCACTCCTATGTCAACCCCGAGATCGTCTACGGCGTCGCCGATGCCAGCGGCGATTCCTATCAGCTCGCCAAGATCGCCAAGGCCTCCGACGCCGAAGTCATCGTCTTCGTCGCTGTCCGCTTCATGGGCGAAACCGCCAAGATCCTCAACCCCGGCAAGACCGTCCTCATCCCCTCGGAACCCGACGGCTGCTCGCTCGCCGATTCGATCACCGGCGCCGATGTCCGCAAACTCAAGGCCCTGCACCCCGGCGTGCCGGTCCTGTGCTACATCAACACCAGCGCCGAAGTCAAGGCCGAGTGCGATGTCTGCGTCACCTCGTCCAACGTCTACGACATCGTCGCCAAGATCCCCTCGCGCCAGATCATTTTCGTCCCCGATAAGCTAATGGGCAAAAACGTCCAGGAAGAGATGGATCGCCGCGGCCTCGACAAGGAACTGATTCTCTGGGACGGCACCTGTTACGTCCACGAGGAATACGATCCGGAAATGGTCCGCACCCTGCGCGACCGCCATCCTGGACTGCAAGTGATGGCCCACCCCGAGTGCTCGCCCGGCATCCTCCACCTCTCTGACTTCGTCGGCTCGACTTCGCAGCTTCTCAAGCAGATGGAAAAGATCGATGCTCCGGCTTATCTGATGCTCACCGAGTGCGGTCTCTCCGCCCGTCTCCAGGTCGAGATGCCGCAGAAACAGTTCGTCGGCACCTGCTCGATGTGCAAATACATGAAGGCCAATAATCTCGCCGACATCCTCCGGGTCCTGTCGGAACCCAAGACCCGCGACTTCGTTGAAATCCCCGAAGATCTTCGTCTCAAAGCCCTCGCCTGCATCGAGCGGATGTTCGACTACGCCGGCTGATCCGTCTTTCCAAATCGTTTTTCCGACCGAGGCTCCCCGATGCTCAAAGTAGCCTGTCCCCAGTGTGACGCCCGCCATCAACACCCCGACGAAGAGGCTTTGGAAAAAGCTATCTGCAAGGTCTGTGGCCGGGGCTACCGGGTCCCGATGCCCTTCGGTTCATATCTCTTGCTTGAGCGCCGCTCCGGCGATGCAATTTCGGAGGTTTACGCCGCCGCTTTCGAGGGCCAGCCCTGCCGCATCCGCCTGCTCCGCGGCGACGCCTCGCACAACGCCGAGGCGAGTCAGGCCTTTTTCGCCGCGGCGGAAAAGTGGGCCCGCCTGCCGCCCGGCATCTGCAGCAAATACGTCACCCACGGCACGCACCAGGGTCGGCCTTATTGCCATTACAGCCCGCAAGGACGCACCTTGAAGGCCGTTTTGGCGGAAGAATCGATCAACGAATCGAAAAGCCTTCAGATCCTTCTTCAGTCGGCCGAGCGCCTGCGTGATCTTCACGGCGCCGAACAGATCTGCGGCAACCTCAAGCTCAGCACCCTGCGGCTCCATCAAGATCAGATCCTCCTCGACGATCCCGGCCTCTGCGCCGCCGTCAACTCCAGCCTCTACCGTCAATGCATCACTCCGCGTCCCTGCTCCAATCCGCGTTTCGCCGCCCCCGAGGTGTGGAGCGGCCAAGAACCCGGCGCCGCAGCCGACCGCTATGCCTTCGGCTGCCTGATGCTGCGTCTGCTCGGCGGACGCCATCCCTTCGAAGTCGATATAGATCGCATGGCTGAAGCGCATGCCCGGCGCGCTGCACCCAGCCTGAAAGAACTGAAGCCCAATCTGCCTCTCTGCCTCGATCAGATGATCAAAGCGCTGCTGCAGAAAGAACCGCAGGAACGGCCGCGCTGGCTCGAGGTCATCGCCGCGCTCCAGGAAGGTATCGCCGAAGGCAGCCGCCATGGAGCCCATATCCGGCGCCAGCTCGAACCTTCGGCCCACAGCACGCTCAAGCCCAAGATCCCGCTCGAAGAATCCCCCGGGCAAGTGCCGCCCTCGCTTGATGAAATCACCAAGGCGATCCTGCCCGACGAAGCGCCGCCCGCGCCGCCCGCCATCCCGCCGGAATCGGCCTTCGCCACGCAGCCTGCGACGCCGGAAGCCGAGGACAAGCACTCCCTCCGTACCGTCATGATCGCCGCCATCGGCTTTCTGATCTTCCTCGCCTTCGCCCTCGCCGCCGTCCTGTTCATCGGCAAATCTTGAGATGGAGACCACTTCGATGAAACTTGGTGACATGTTGCAGCAATGCCTCGAAGGTGAGCTCGCCGCCGGACGATCCTCCGCGACCGTCGATGCCGCCCTGCTCGAGCTCTGCTTCACCCCTCGCGCCGGCGTCGCTCTTGGACGCACTCCCAGCGCTGCCGCACCGGTCCAGGCGCCCCGTCCACCGTCGCCCGCCGCGCTGCCACCCCCGCCGCCACCGGTGCAAGCTGCACCCGCCGCGACGCGCCCCACCGCCGCCCAGCAGGATCTGCGCGGACTCGATCGCGACGCCCTGCTCCGCCTCGGCAACGGCTGCGCCCTCTGCCGCCGCCCTGTCCAGGATCGCCGCGCCCCGCATCAAGGCCTGGCCCAGCCAGCGAAACTGATGATCATCGTCGACCCCGCCGGACGCGATGAAGAGGCCTTCGCCAACCCCTTTGCTGGGGAAGCTGGCGCCTTGCTCGAGGGCATGATCGTCAAAGGTCTGAAGCTGCCGCTTGATCAAGTCTTTGTCTGCGTCGGCCACCGCTGTTCCGCCTCGCCGAAAGGCTTCGCCGACGAAGCCCGCGACCTGCTTCCCATCCTCGAACGCCAGCTCGAACTGGCCCGACCCGAAGCGGTCATCGTCTTCGGCGTCGCCGGCCTCTGGCAGATCTTCGGTCAGGTCGGCATCCACCAAAACCGCGGTCGCTGGATGAACTGGAAGGGCATCCCCTTGCTCGCCACCTTGCCGCCCTCGCACCTGATCCGCGTCCCTGAAGACAAACGCGTCGTCTGGGATGACCTTAAGCTGGTCAATGCCAAGTTCGGCCGCTGATCATGGAAGAATCCCCCAGCGTCCCCGCCGAAGTGGTTTTTGAGGTTCGTTTCGTCCGCGAAGCGATCCTCCCCGATCTCGCCCCCAAGCTCGATCTCCTGGGGCCGGGGAAGATGATCTTCACCGCTGAGACCCTTCGCCTCGAGTGCGGTGGCCGCAATTTCTCCTGGCCTTTGAATCGGGTCGGCAATGTCCTGCGAAACAGCATTCGAATCCAATTCCAAGTCGCTCGCGACGACGCTTTTTCCGAGTCGCAGCTCTGCGTCTTTGAAGTCCTGGATCCTAGTCAAACAGAGGCTCTGGTGAGCTATCTGCCGACGCACTTCAGCGCCGAGGTCAAGGAGCGCTTATTGGTCGAGCAGCGCCGCTCGCAAGTGGTGTCGCCACTGTTTGACGGGCGCCCCGGCCCCGCCATCAGCGTCCTTCTGGCGCTCAACATTCTGGTCTTCGTCTGGATGCTGCTCAGAGGAGCCAACTTGATGAATCCGGCCGGCCCCATCCTGATCGACTCTGGGTCGAATTTCGGTCCGCTGACCCTCAATGGACAATGGTGGCGCCTTTTGAGCTGCGCCTTTGTTCACATCGGCATCATCCACATCGGCGTCAACATGCTCGCCTTGTGGAACCTCGGGCGCTTCATGGAACGCGCCTATGGCACGGCGATTTTCCTCGTCATCTACCTCGGCTCCGCCTTGCTGGGCAGCCTCCTCTCGGTCTTCATGAATCCTCTGGTCAATTCAGCCGGCGCGTCCGGCGCGATTTGCGGCCTCGGCGGTGCCCTTCTCGCCTTCTGCCTGCGGCGTCGGGCTGAATTGCCCAGCCTGCTGGTCAAAGGACTGCGCAACAACGCTCTGCAATTCATCGGTCTGACCGCCTTGATCGGCTTCGGTATTCCCGGCATCGACAACTTTGCCCACCTCGGCGGCTTTCTCGGCGGACTCCTCCTCGGCGCCATCGGCTCCCTGCCGCTTGAAGCCGCTGACAGAAAAGCCGAGTTTCCGCGTCGCCTGGCATTGACCTTGATCAGTGCGATCCTGCTGATCGGTGCGGCGGCGGGCGTCGGAATCCAGTTATCGAAAGGGACTGAGGTAGCCCATTTCATGAAAGACTTTGAAACCTTTAATTCACAAGCCAACCAGGTCCTAAGCAAGCTCGTCGACAAGCGCGATCGCAGTGTCGAAATCGCGGTTGCTTCGGAGTTGGAAAAAACCTCTTTGCCCAGAGCTCAAGAACTTCGGGGCCGATGCGAGAAATTGTTGCCAGACCTCTCGGCGGCAAATAATAAACATTTGACAAGAATCCTTAGCTACCTGGTCAGTCGCGAAAAAGAACTTCAGCTCCGGATTCGTGGCTTGCGCGACAATGACATGTTCATCTGGGAGTCCGCCGATGAAGCTGTCAAGGAGTGGCGCCAGGCGCCTTGAGACACCAAATCAGCCATGCAAGACCTGCCAAGATGCGTGGAATTATGTCTCCATCAGGCTCCTTGGCATATGCCTGACTCAGTTTTGGTCGCCCCGGACATCGCGCCCATGCTATGCTGAGGCCCTGGCGGCAGAGGCGCGGCGACGTTTGGCAAAGCAGCTCGCCCCGCCTCATTTCACTCCTCCGGGAAGTTGAGCACGTCCGCGATGTCCTTGGCTTCGACCAGGGCCATCAAGAGGCGGTCGATGCCGACGGCGATGCCGCCGCAAGGGGGAAGGGTTTCGAGCGACTGTAAAAAGGCTTCGTCGAGGGGGTAGACCTCGCGTCTGGCGGCGCGGCGCAAGGCGGCGGTGGCGAGGAAGCGGCTGCGTTGTTCGACCGGGTCGGTGAGCTCGCCATAGGCATTGGCGAGTTCGAGTCCGTCGACATAGAGTTCCCAGCGTTCGGCAAGCTCGGGGAAGCCGGGTTTGCGGCGGGCGAGGGCGGCCATCGAGGCGGGGTAGTCGGTGATGAAACAAGGACGATCGAAGCCGAGATGCGGCTCGACTTGGAAACACAATTCCTCTTCGAAGCGGCCGGCGGCGATGGCGGCATCGAGATCGAGTCCGTGGCGACGGAAGGCCTCGGCGAGGGGAAGGATTTCCGGCTCGCGAGCGAAGTAGTCCTGGCGGCAGTCGAGGGCTTTTGAACAAGCGCGGATCAGGTCGATGGTGGTGGCCAAAATGCTGGTGGAATCCCCGGGGGCTTCGTACCACTCGAGCATGGTGAATTCTTCGCGGTGGCGTTCCGAGCGTTCGCCGAGGCGGAAGCAGGGGCCGATCTGGTAGATGCGCGAGGCACCGGCGGCAAGGAGGCGCTTGAGGTGCAATTCCGGCGAGGTGCGGAGCCAGCGGCCGGCGGCGGGGACCGCGTCAATGTGGTCTTCGAGAGCTGGAGTGGCGAGGCGCAATGGCGTCTCGGCTTCGAGGAAGTCGCGGGCGGCAAAGAAAGCGCGGAGCGCGCCCAGAAGGCGACTCCGCAGCTGAAGGACCCGGAGGGTTTCCGGATTACTTCTTTTTGACATCGTTGGGGTTGGTGATGCGTTCGACGTATTCACCGGTACGGGTGTCGATCTTGACCCAGTCGCCCTGGTTGAGGAAGAGGGGGACGCGGATTTCCCAGCCGGTCTTGGTGAAGGCGGGCTTGGTGACGTTGTTGGCGGTGTCGCCACGGACGCCGGGTTCGCAGTTGGTCAGTTCTGCGAAGAACCAGGTGGGGAGGGTGACGTCGATGACCTTGCCTTCGAAGAGTAGGAGTTCGCACTCGGCG
>CAMCSH010000121.1 GCA_945877655.1 Lentisphaera araneosa HTCC2155
GCGTGCTCTGCTTCGATTCCGCCGCGATTGCTTCACCTCCCGCCACCAGCTGAAAGCGTCCCGACACCGGGACTCAGGGGCTTGCTATGCCTTGAGCGGGGGCGCGGGCGGTTAAGATGCGGGTAGGGAAAATGATTTGACGTGGCTGAGTCCGACTCACGCCTTCCTTTCAAATCTCTCAAAGGCGGTTAGTTTTGCGGCCGCAGCAACACCAAATCGCATAATTAAGGACATCTCCATGGGCAGAAGCTTCGACAACCGCAAAGTCGCGATGGCCAAGACCGCCGGCATGAAAATCAAGCTCTACACCAAGTTTGGCCGCGAGCTCTATGTCGCCGCCAAAAGCGGCAGCACCGATCCCGATAGCAACCCGACTCTGCGCCGAGTTCTGGAACGCGCCAAGAAGGCTCAGGTCCCGAGCCACATCATCGACAACGCAATGAAAAAAGCCAAAGGCGTCGGTGGTGAAGATTTCACCTCTGCCCGTTACGAAGGCTACGGCCCGGGCGGCACCATGCTGATCATCGACTGCCTTACCGACAACAACAACCGCACCATCTCCGACCTGCGCAACTGCTTCAACAAGTGCGACTGCAAGATCGCCGGCCCCGGCTCCGTCGCCCACATGTTCGATCACATCGCCCTCTTCGCCTTCAAGTCCGACGACGAAAACGCCGTCCTCGAAGCGATGATGGAAGCCGATGTCGATGTCAAAGACATCCAAAACGAGAACGGCATCATCAGCGTCATCGCCCCGCCCAACGACTACACCAAAGCCAAGGCCGCCTTGGTCGAGAAGTTCCCCAAGGTCGAGCTCGAAATCGACGAAGTCACCTTCGAGCCCCAGACCACCAGCGCCATCAGCGGTGATGACGCGGCCCGCTTCGAAAAACTCCTGGCAATGATCAACGAACTGGACGACGTCCAGGAAGTCTATCACAACGCCGAGCTCCCCTCGGAATAAAGTCGCTTCAAGACTATGATTTCCTCACCGGCCCCGCGCATCACTCTCTGGAGGATGCCGGGGTCGATTCTTTTCAGGCCTTAACGGCCCAGCGCAGCTTGGCGCAGGACGAGCGCGGGTTGTCGTGTTTTTCTTTGAATGAGGCGGCGATGATCTCGCTCGAGATGGTGCTGTAATGGCCGTCGCGTTGCCCGGCTTCAAAGGCTTTTTTGACGCGGCGATCTTCACCTGAGTGGAAGGTCAGGATGGCGACGCGCCCGCCGCTTTTCAGAGCGGCGGGGAGGGAGCGCAAGAGCATTTCGAGAGAAGAGAATTCGTTGTTGACGGCAATACGCAGCGCTTGGAAGACGCGGCGCAGGGTCAGTTCGGCCGCCTCGGCTTTTTGCGGCAGAGCGAGGCGAACGGCGGCGGCGAGTGAACCAGTGGTGTCGAAGCGGCGTCCTGCAAGCGCCTGGCCGAGGAGCTCAGCGGCGGGTTCATCGGCGTTGTCGCGTAAAAGAATGCGGAATTCATCGGGACTGAGGCGGGCGAGAAAATCGGCCGCGGATTGACCCGAAAGAGGGTTCATCCGCATGTCGAGGGGACCTTGATGCTTGGTGGAAAAACCCCGATCGGGCTGATCCAGTTGCATTGATGAGACCCCGAGGTCGGCGAGGATGCAGTCAACCCCGGAAATTCCCGCGCCACTCAATATTTTAGATAGGCCTGCGTAATTGCTGCGGTGGGCTGTGAAGGCTTCGGTTCCGTAACCTGCGGTGCGCAGGCGGGCTTCGGTCTTTGGCAGTTCCAGGGGGTCGGCATCGAGGCCGAGGAGGCGTCCGCCGGGCTGGAGAAGAGCGAGGATCTCCCGGCTGTGGCCACCGTAGCCTAGAGTGCAGTCGACGGCGATTTCACCGGGCTGGGGCTTGAGGATGGCGAGGATTTCGTCGACCATGATCGGCCGGTGCATGCCGGCAGGGGTTTTGCCTGAAGCGATGACTTTGGCGATGGTATCGGCGTGGCGGAGCGGATCAAGCTCTTTGTATTTGTCCTCGAAACGGCGGGGATTTTTGCCGCTGTAGCGGACGCGGCGGCGATGGACAGGCTCAGGCGCGGCATCACCAGGCACCTTGGATTCTTCACTCATCAGGATCTTCCTCGGGCTGGATGATGGAAAGCCACCAGTATAAGCTCTGCCGCCGATCCACAGGGCGTTCTGCAAGGGAAAAGTTGTTTCTTTTTTCGCTGAGTTTCTTGCAAACAAGGCGCTTTATGAAGTAAGTTCATCTAACTTGTATAAATGGGATAAACTATGCGAATCGTCGCGACGCCAGCCATCATTGCCTTCGCCTGTCTGTCTTTACGGGCAGAGGATCGCTTGCTGACTTTGGAGGAGTTGGCCGAGACCGAAGTGCGCAGTTCCGGAAGTTTGACCTCGTCGCGCAGTCGGGAAGTGCCAGCGACGGTGACGGTCATCGACGCTGAAATGATTCGTCGTTGCGGCGGCCGCAATCTGATCGAAGTGCTCGACATCTATGTCCCCGGCTTCAGCTACACCTTGCAGCATTCAGTCGGCAGCAGCTGGGGCATGCGGGGGATCAACTCCGACCTGTCGGAGAAATACTTGATGCTGGTCAACGGTCGTCAGATGAACGACAAGCTCTATTTCGGCGCCGTGCCGGAGACGATGCTGTCGATGCTGGGCGACATCGATCGGATCGAAGTGATACGGGGTCCGGGCTCGGTTCTTTATGGTTCCGGTGCCATTGGCGGGGTGATCAACATCTTCACCCGGGACAGCCGACGGGACGAGAACGTCATCACCTTGCATCAGGGTTTTCTCGAGAACTTCAGCAGCCTTGAATTGCGGCATTCACGGCGTCTGAACGAAGTGATGGGCTATAGCCTTTATTACGGCATCGACCGTTATCGCGGCGCCGATGAGGAGCGAGCTCCCGGCGTCTATCCGCAAGCGTGGCGGCAAGAGGCCGGGCACGAGCTTCACGGCAGCGATGTGCCTGGTCTACATCAAGCCTATCGCGACCTGCCCCGTCACAAGTTGATGTTGCAGTTCGATGCCGATGAATTCAGCACTTGGCTGCGCTACACCCGCGGCGGCGAGGAAAGCCTGGCGCCCAGCATCTACACCGCCAACAAGCCGCTCGGCACCTCGCCTGCCATCGGCACCGGCTATCAACAATTGACCTGGGACAACAAGTGGAGCCACGACCTTAGCGACAGTTTCAACCTCGAGGTTGATGGCGGCGCCCAAGCCACCGACATGGAGCAGATTCGTCCCTACACCCTGGTGGCGCCGCATTTCCCGGGAGAGCCTGCGATCGACAAAGACGCCTTCATCAGCTACACCGATTACGACGCCTATCTGCGCATGACCGGCCGCTGGAATCCCCATGAAGACCACAAACTCGCCTTCGGTGCCGAAGTCCGCAACGAAAGCTACGGCCATCCCAGCTACGGCTATCCTCATCTCGATCACTCGACCCCGCCCGGCTTCGGCAGCTGGAACGAGCAGACCGAGGCGATTTTCGGCGAGCACCAGTGGCACTTGGCGGACTCCTGGCGACTCTATCTCGGCGACCGTCTCGACTGGCACCCGGCGACCGACCCCACCCACTCGCCACGCGCCGGATTGATCTTCACACCGACCACCGACGACACCTTCAAGCTCCTCTACAACCGCTCGTCGCGCCGCCCCAATGAGTTCGACATCCGCTTTTCCGAGCTCTACCGCGACACCGACAAGCTGCCGGTCGAAACCATCGACTCCTGGGAGCTGCGCTACGAACGCCAGATGAATGAACACCTCTGGCTTGGTTTCGGCACCTTCTACAACAACTACGAACAGCTCGGCTTCGTCGTCAACACCCAGAACTACTCCCTCATTGGGCAAAGCCAAAGCGCCGGCCTGGAAGCAGAGCTGACTTGGAAAGACGAAGACACCAGCGTCCGAATGTCGCACAGCTGGACCAAGCTGCTCGACTTCGAGCTCGCCGATCCCAACATCCTGCAATACTACACCACCAGCCCCTACGGCTACGGCAACGATTACGCCACCTGGCCGAGCCACCTCAGCAAGCTGCAGATCAGTCAGAAACTCAACGACAAATTCAGCGCCGATACCTCGCTGCGCGTGCTCTGGGATTTCCCCGGCCGGCGCGACCAGATGGACTACGGCCACGAGCACCCCAATCCCTACTACCTCGCCCCCGAACAGGACGGCGCCTCGCACTACTTCGGCCCCTTCGCCTATCTCGACCTCGGCGGCACCTGGACCCTGGATGCCCATTCGAGCTTACGCCTCGATCTCTACAATCTCCTCGGCTTGGTCGATCCCAAGCTCAACCGCCGTCTCTATCGCGGCGATGCCGACTACCGCTGCGAAGCGGTGGCGGCGGCACTCACCTACGAGTACAAGTTTTGATCGGGATTTCGCCGAAAGCGAAACTTGTCGCGGGCAATTGAAGTTTGGCTTTGAAATTCTAGACTCCGAAAAAATCTGGAGATGCCCCATGCCCTCACTTCCCTTCACCAAAATGCACGGTTGCGGCAATGACTTTGTCGTCCTCGACTGCCTGATTGCGGTCCCCGTAGACCGCGATGCCCTCGCCAGTCAGCTTCTCGACCGGCGCTTCGGCATCGGCGGCGATCAACTGGTCAGCATCGGCCCGGGCGACTCCGAATCAGACCTGACCATGACCATTCACAACGCCGACGGCTCGCTGGTCGAGACCTGCGGCAACGCCTTGCGCTGCGTCGCGCTCTGGGCGCAACGCCGGCATCTGGCGTCGGAAGGCTCGTACTTGCGGATCCGCACTGGCGCGGGCATCGCCATCGCCGAGATCCGTGGTGACTTGGTCCGCATCTCGATGGGCGCCCCGAGTCTCTTGCCGCAAGCCATCGGCCTCAGTGTCGACGCGCCCTTGATCAAGAGCCGCCGCGCCTTCACTGCGGATTACGCGCCGGAGATCACCTGCGTGTCGATGGGTAATCCCCACTGCGTCATCGTGGTGGACGACACCGCTTCGGCCCCGGTGACGACCTTGGGTCCTGTGCTCGAGCACGATCCCTTGTTTCAGCGGCGCACCAATGTCGAATTCATCCAGCTGATCACTTCCGATCGCATCCGGATGCGAGTCTGGGAACGCGGTTCGGGCGAGACCCTGGCCTGCGGCTCAGGCGCCTGCGCCGCTGCGGTCGCCGCACAACTGCTCGGCCTGGTCGGTCCGTCCTGCACGGTCGAACTGCCCGGCGGCGAGCTTTTGATCGAATGGGACGGCAAACCCGACTCGCCGGTGATGATGAGTGGTCCCGGGACCTTTGTCTTCGACGGCGTCTGGCCTTTGGCTTGAACAACAGTTCGTTCACCACAGAGACACAGAGAGCACAGAGAAAAACCCATGAAATGGCTAACTCTGTGTCCTCTGTGCCTCTGTGGTGAATCCGATGGGGCCTTTCTTCACCAGTTTATGAACTTGCCCGCGAGATAGAGAAAACGGCATCCGGGAGAACTGGCATACCGACTGCGTTTGTCAGTTCCCAAATGCGAGTACACAGCTTATGATCGTCCGCCGCTACCGGGGCAAAAGCCTTGAATCCCTGCGAGAAACCGTGCAACGCGAGCTCGGCGAAGGCGCCGTCATCGTCTCCTCCCGCAAACTCGGGGCGGAAGGCCTGATGGGGAAAATCGCCGGTGCCGAGTTCGAGGTCGTCGCGGCTCTCGACGACGCCTCTGCCGAAGAGCTCGACGACAGCCGCCAGGAGGCCTTGGTCGAAAAAGTCGCCGGCGCGGTAAAGCCGCAGGTGATGTCGATCCGCCGCGAAATCAAAATGCAGGATGACAAATTGGTCGACCTGGAAGAAAAGATGGCGACGATGTGCGATCAACTGAGCCGCATCGAAAAGCGCAGCCATCAGGCGCCTGCGCCGGTGATCTCGATCAGCAGCGGCGGCGAGGCCAAAGGTCCTTTCTCCCACCTTCCCGCGGAATGGCGCGAGGCCCTGGTTGCCGCCGCCCGAGTGCCCGGCGCCGGGCCGACGCAACTGCTCGACAGCCTCGCCTCGCGACTATCCGCCGCCGATGGCATCCTCTTCCGTCGCAACAGCGGCGAAGGGCCCGACGTCTTCGCTCTGGTCGGTCCGACCGGTGTCGGTAAGACCACCACCTTGGCCAAACTTGCTGCCTTCGCCACCCTCCGTCGCAAGCTCAGCTGCGCCTTGATTACTCTCGACACCTTCCGCGTCGGCGGTGCCGATCAATTGCGCGAATATGCCCGCCTTCTCGGCGCCGACTTCTCTGTCGTCTTCAGCGGCGACGAACTCCGCCGTCAGCTCGACCGGGTGAAAGACCGCGATGTCGTCTTCATCGACACCCAGGGCCGCGCCAGCCGCGATCGCGCCGGGGTCGAAACCGTCTGCAAGATCCTCGCCACCGCGCCCGAATGCACCCCGGTGCTCACCTTGCCCGCCAACATCCGCGCCGGCGATGCTCAGCAAGCCCTCAAAGCTTGGGGACGCCTCGACCCCGCCTGCCTGATTCTCACCAAGGCGGATGAATCGGGCTGTTGCGACGGCCTGCCCAGCCTTCTCCAACAAGCCGCCATTCCGGTGGTTTATATCACTCACGGCCAGCGCGTCCCCGAAGATCTCCAGCCCGCCCGGGCGGAAAGCCTCGCGGCGATGATCTGCCCGGAACTGGCCCCCAACCCCTTTCTGCCTGCGGAGAATCCTGAATGAGCTTGCCGAATCAAGATCAGGCCGCTTCGTTGCGCGCCAAAGCTGCGCCCTCAGGCCACCACAAGGCGCTGCGCTGCATCGCCGTCGCCTCGGGCAAAGGAGGGGTCGGCAAGACCTTCTTCTCGGTCAACCTCGCCATCTGCCTCGCACGCCTCGGTTCCCGCACCCTCCTGGTCGACTGCGACCTCGGGCTCGGCAACGTCGATCTGCTCCTCGGCGCCTCGCCGAAATTCACCCTCCGCGACGCCATCCTCGAACGCCGTCCGCTGAAAGAGATCGTCGCCAGTTCGCCGCACGGAGTCGACTTCCTTGCCGCCGCCTCGGGCGAGCGCGACATGGCCGACCTAGGCGGGCTCCGCCTGCAGGCCTTCATGGATGAATTGCTCGCCTTCGCTTCTTCCTACGACAGCGTCATCCTCGACTGCGGCGCCGGCATTTCCCACTCGGTCACCTCCTTCATCGCCGCCGCTCCCCAGACCGTCGTCGTCATGGCTCCCGAGCCGACCTCGATCATGGATGGCTACGCCTTGGTCAAAACCGTCCATCAAGACATGCTGGCGCGCAAGCTCGGCGTGGTCATCAACATGGCGGAAAGCGAGTCTCAGGCGCAGGCGTTGCATCGCCAGATCACCCGCGCATCGGAAAGCTTCCTCGCGGCGCCGCCGGAATTGCTGGGGGCGATTCCCCGCAGCGACCTGGTCCGCCGCGCCGTCCTGACCCGTACTCCTTTGGTGATCGGCGCCCCCGATTCCGAGCCGGCCTTGGCGATGCGGCGCATCGCGCAGCGCCTGCTCGCCAGCGGCGGCACCGGTGAGATCGATACCAAGGCTCTCGCCGCCGGCCTTGCCGGCATGGGGCGCTGACCATGTACTGGCAGGAAATACGCCGCGTTTCGCTTGGCATCGGCCTCTTTGTCGCCGCGGCCGTGCTGATCTGGAATATCAACCAGGAGCGTCGCCTGCCGCACATCGTCTTTGTCTGCCTGCTGAGCTTTTTCGCCAGCTCCTTGATCCTCCTCATCGCTCTCCGTTTTGTCGGCAAGGTGCTGCAGGATTATCTCAATGAGCAACAGATGCAGGCGGCGGAGGAAGACCGCCGCCGCACTGAGGAAGAACAGCGCAAGGCTGAAGAGGCACTGGCCAAAGTCAAAAACGAAGAAGCGAGCCGCAAGGACAAGCTGATGGCCGACGCCCGGGCTGCGATGGAGAAGAAGGGCAAGAAGTGATGCTGTGATAGCTGCATCGTGAATTCCAGCCGGCAAAATCAGCTGGTTGACTTGGACATCGGACTCTGTCGGCTTTATTGCAGGCGCAAACCACTCAGGAGTCCGCCATGGCCAGCTGGCTGTTTAAATCCGAACCCGACGTCTTTTCCATCCACGACCTCGAAAAACGCCGACGCGAGCCCTGGAACGGCGTTCGCAACTACCAAGCCCGCAACTGGCTGCGCGATTCGGTGCAGGAAGGCGACGAGATCTTCTTCTATCACTCCAGCTGCCCGGAACCCGGCATCTACGGCCTGATGCGCTGCAGCCGCACGGGCCACGCCGACGCCAGCCAATTCGATGCCGGCTCGGAGTTTTACGAACCCGCCGCCAAGCTCGAAGCGCCACGCTGGTTTCAGGTCGAAGTCGAATTTGTCGAGCGCTGGAAAAAGCCTTTGCTCCTGCCGCAACTCAAGACCTGTGAGGCCCTCAAGGAACTCGCTTTGGTCCGCCCTGGCAACCGCCTGTCGATCATGCCGGTGAGCGATGCCGAAGCGGCGGTGATCAAGGGACTGCGTTGAGCGCGAAAATTAAAAGAAAAAGCCGCGGCCTTTCGGTCGCGGCTTTTTCCGTCATGAGAAAGGCTCAGCCCAGAGTGGCATTAAAGGCGGCGCGGATCTCGGCGAAATCTTCGGTGCCGACTGAGATGCGCATCAGTTCGGGATCAAGGCCGCGTTGGCGCAGGTGCTGGCGTCCGGCGGCGTTGATGACGAGATCGTAGTGGGCGAGATAGATGAAGGGGCAGACGAGGGTGAAGTCGTTGCCGAAGCTCGGCCCTTTGGCGCAGGGCAGGCTGTCGTAGAAGGCGGTGACGGCGTCATTGAGTCCTTCGTCGCTGGCGCAGGCGAGTTCGATGCTGACCAGGGAGCCGGGCAGTTGCGAATCGCGGGCGATGCGGCGGTAGTTGTCGCCGGAAAGACCGGGGGCGAAGGGCGAGAAGACCTTCTTCACCTTCGGGTGCGAACGGAGGAATTCGGCGAGCTGGAGGGCGTTGCGGCCGGCGCGTTGGGAGATCTCCTCCATCCGGCCGATTTGAGAGGCGAGGGCGTCGAGTTCGCGGCTGTAAGGGGCTTCGCAGGCGGCGGCGAGGAGCGGAGCCAGCCGTGAGGCGTCGGGAGAGGCGGGGTTGACGACGGCGACGCCGAGCATGGTGCTGCCGCGCCAGCCGGCGTATTTGGTCAGGCTGGCGCAGAGCAGATCGCACCAGGGAAGGAGGTCGACACTGACCAGGCCAGCCGAGCTCGGATCGATGATGCTGAGGCCGCCGTTGCGGCGGATCAGGGAGGAGAGCCAAGGGATGTCGGCGGTCTGAAGCAGAGGGTTGGTCGGGGCTTCGGTGACCAGGCCGGCGAGTTCGGAACCGCGGCGGGTCAGCAGTTCTTCGAGGGCGTTTTTGTCATGGACGTCGGGCAGGAAGATGAATTCTTCTTGCGGACCGAGGAACTTCTTCAGGATTTCGGTGGTGTCGAGATAGAGCCAGCCGAGTTGGATCCAGAGGCGGCGGCCGCGGCTGCGCTGCAGGGTGCAGGCGGCGCTGAAGGCGGCGCTGAAGGCGGCCATGCCGGCGCGGGTGATGTGGATGTCGGATGCGTCAACCGGCTTCAGCCATGGGGCGAGGGCGCGGCGGCATTCGGCGAGGGAATCGCCGTCGAAGAGCTCCTCGGCGGCGGGAACCGGGCCGAGTCCCTGGGCGGCGAGCCAGTCTTCGGCTTGGCGCGAGGACAAGGCGTGGCCGGTGTGCTGCAGGTATTTTCCGGCGCGGACGCAGGCTTCGGTCTCGGCTTCGGCGATGTGAAGGAGGAACCAGCCGTCGATCTCGGCGATTCCGGCGTCGGTCGCGGCGCTGAATTTTTTTGCGGTTTCCGCGGCGCTGGCGGAGCAGAGCGGGAAGACGGCACGGCCTTCAGAGATGCCGAGGCGCACGGCGGCGACCGCGGCGGCTTCGCGGATGATCGGGTGGATGACAAAACGAGGATAGCCGGTGCGGACTTCTTTCATCGTCTCGGGATCGCGCTCTTCATAACCGATGACGGAACGCATGGTCGGCAGGCTGACCACGACCGAGTGCTGGGAACCGGGGATGCGTTGACCGACGGGAAAATGCTGAGGCAGATGAGGCATGAAGGAGCTCCTGAAGATGAGCGGGGAGTATAAACGCGCAGTGGCCAGCCTCAAGCTCTTTGGCGTGAAGATGACGCAGGCGGAATCAGGCCAGGCCGAGCAGCGGCAGCAGGGCGTCGAGCCGGCTGAAGCTCAGGCTATGCGGCGCCTTGGCTCGAGTGAGTGGCTTGGCGTGAAAGGCGCAGCCGAGGCCGGCAGCAAGAATCATCGGGATGTCGTTGGCGCCGTCGCCGACGGCGATCGTTTCGCGCGCCTCGATGTTGAGTTCCTGGCGCAGACGCAGCAGCGATTGCAGCTTGACTTCGCCGTCGACCACGGGAGGATGAACCACGCCGGTGACCTGTCCATCGACGATTTCGAGGCGGTTGGCGACGACATAGTCGAATCCGTAGCGGCGCTGCAGTTCATCGGCGAAGGGGTGGAAGCCACCGGAGAGGATGGCGGTCTTCCAGCCGGCAGCTCGCAGACCCTGCATCATTTCAGGCAGGCCGGGCATGATCGGCAGGCTGTCGCGGATGCCAGCGATGACAGCGCCGTCGAGGCCATTGAGCAGGCCCATGCGGCGGGTGAAGCTGGCGACAAAATCGAGTTCACCGCGCATGGCGGCGGCGGTGATCGAGCTGACCTGGTCGTAGACGCCGTGGCGGCGGGCGAGTTCATCGATGACTTCGCATTGGATCAGGGTCGAATCCATGTCGAAGACCGCCAGGCCGGCGCGGCGCGGCAGGGTGGCGGGATCGGCGACGACCAGATCGCAGCCCTTACTTGCGGCCAGTTCCTGCAGGCGGACCAGGGCTTCGCCGCGGGGCAGCGTGCCGCGGACGACCAGCTTGAGCCAGGAGTGATGGCCGTCCTGGCCACGGTGGATGCTGGTGACGGTGAGGCCGTCGCGGCCGAAGGCGTCTTCGAGCTGTTCATCCAGTTCAGGGTAGGCGCCGGGGCGGATCAGCCAGAGAAGAAGTGCGGTCATGGAGGCTCGTGGGGCTTAGGGTTTGAGAATCCCGGAAGATGCCATGACTTTGCCGGGAGTCGCCGGGGCTTTGACACAGAAAGAGCGAGAAGGAAGAGCGCATCTTGTCAATTTGATTCAGGGCGGAAGATTGCGAGCATGAACCAACATCTCGCCAGCCTCTGTCTTTCCTGCTCCAGCGCCTCTTGCGTCGTGGAGAGGGTCCCATTTCTATGAGCACTGAGACCAAAGCATCCTTGGCTCGCATCTTGGCCTTGCCGGTCCTGGGCTGCTTGCTCGCATTTGTCCCCTTGTTGCCGGTTTTTGATCTCAATTTGCAGCCGGGATGGCAGAGTCTGACGGGCTTTCTTCTTTTCATGCTGGCGCTTTTGCTGATCATCTGCCAGCTCAGTTTGAGTCGCGGTGAGCGGGACCGGAGCTCCTCGCTGGTCCTCATTTTGTGCGCCTTGGCATTCTCCCTGTTGCCGGCTTTTGGCCTCGGCCATGAGCTTCTCGGACTCATCTACGCGAGTCTTGGGCTTTGCCTCATCGCCTTGATGGTGAAT
>CAMCSH010000122.1 GCA_945877655.1 Lentisphaera araneosa HTCC2155
GCCGGTAAAGGCACCATCGGCTCCATGCTCTGCGCCGCAGGCAACCACTACCACCTCAGCTCCGGCAACATCTTCCGCGGCCTGCCGCCGGAGTCGGAATCGGGTGAGCTCTTCTATAAATACGCCAACAACGGCCACCTCGTCCCCGATGACATCACCATCACCATCTGGTGGCGCTACGTCAAAGGCCTGATCGACACCAACCGCTTCTACCCCAATCAGCAGCTTCTCATCCTCGACGGCATTCCCCGCACCGTCGAGCAGGCCCGTCTGATCGAAAAGCACGTCGAAGTCGTCCATATCATCGTCCTCAACATCTACAATGAAAAAGAGATCTACCGCCGCATTTCGCGCCGCGCCAAGATCGAGAAGCGCCTTGACGACGCCAACGAGGACATCATCCGCAACCGTCTGCGCGAATACGCCGAAAAGACCAAGCTGGTCCTCGACTTCTACCCGCAGGAAATCATCTCCAATTTCTCCGCCGAAAACACCCCGATGGAAGTCCTCCGCGATGTCCTCGTCGGCTGCACCCACGTGCTCAAGCAGAGCCCGACCCAGAACGCCGACAGCCGGGTTCGCACCGAGCCGCCCCCGCCTGCCGGCGCGGAGGCCTGATCCATGGGCCTCTCCGCCGCCTTCCGCGCCTTCTTCGCCTGCCTCAAGGATGATGCCAAAGCCCAGGCGCTCGACCAGGTCGTGGCGGGTGCCTTGATCCCCAAGACCGAGCACGATAAACAGCTCGCCCGTCAAGCAGCTCAGCTGAAAAACGCCCTCGACGCCGGCGAAAGCGCCAAAAACAAGCTCGCCGATGCCGAGAAAGAACTCGGCATCCTGCGCGCCGCCGTCGAGGCGCCCCGCACCGATGTGATCAAGCCGGCTACTTCCGCCGATCCGCTGCTCACCCTTGTCCTGCTCCAGCGCGAAGCCCGCCTCGTCGACTTCGCCATGGAGGACATCTCCGGCTTCTCCGATGAAATGGTCGGCGCCGCCGCCCGCCAAGTCCATGGCGGTGTCCGCAAAATCCTCGACCGCCACTTCGCTCCCGTGCCGGTCGCCGCCGGCCTCGGGGAAGGCGATTCGATCAGCCTCCCCCAGGACGCTGACCTCAGTCAATATGAATTGACCGGCCGCGTCAAATCCCCGCCCTTCAAAGGCGAGCTCCGCCATAAAGGCTGGAAAGCCTCGCAAGTCGATCTCCCCCAGCGCCAAAACCCCGGCGCTGTGATCGCTCCTGCCGAAATCGAAATCCTTTGATCTCAGCGTCATAACCCTTGCACAAAGAAGGAAATCGCTTAATTTGACAGAGATTACTTATGTCAAATCAGGAGTTTTCCATGACGCTATTTGCCTCAGCGCTGCTCAGCGCAATTTGCCTTGCCGGCCAGCCTCTCAAACAAGTTGAGGTCAAACCTGATCCTGCCGTTCCGGGCAAAGATGTACCGGCTCAAAAAGCTGACACTCCGGCTGAGAAGACCGATGATCGGACTCCCGAGCAGAAAGCCAAAATGGAGCTGATGCAAAAGCGCGCTGTCCTGCAGAAGGAAGAGTACATTCAGAAAGCGTTCCAAGTCAAAATCAACGACTTGAACCGCAAGATCAAAGGTTTCGACGAGAAGATCGCTGTCGAGCAAGTCGAGATCAAGCAAGTCAACGAAAAGAAAGACGAATTGGAAAAAAAACTGGCAGACATCAAGTCGCAGATGAATGGCAACAACTACAACAACAGCGTCTTACAGGTCGAGAAGAAGAAGAAAGAGCGCGAAGTCGAAACCTACACCAAGCGGATCGAAAAATACGAGAAGGCCGTCGCCAAGCTGGAAGGCGAAAAGGGCAAGATCCAGGACGCCTTGGCCACGGCTGAAGGCGATTTCGCCACCCAGAAAGCCAAGGTCGATGGCCTGCGCAGCGAATACAACGAGCTCGACAAGGCGATCAAAGGCGGCAACAGCGCAGATATTGCGGCAAAAACCGAGAATCCTACGACCAAGAACGACAAAGACGTAGTCGATGTCGCCCCGGTCAAAAAGACCGCTCCCGCTGGCGCGAAAAAAGATGACGTCATCGATGTCAAGCCGACGCCGAAGAAAAATGGCTCCCCGGCCAGCGCTCCCGGTCCCGATGGCGAAGAGCCCGCCGGCTTCGACGCCCTCAGCCCGCCGAAAAAATAAACCTTTGCGCCGCAGCCCCTGCGGCGTTTTTCTTACGCGCGCTCACGTACACGTGAGCGCGTTTTAATTTTCCAGTCGCGAGCGCGCATTCGCTCCCGCGTGCTAGATTCCGGGCCATTCCAACCGCCCAAACCAGGCACTCATGAGCGTAGCCCCGTCACATCCGCCGCAAAGCCCCGAAACGCCCGCGAAACAAGCGTCTAGGCAACTGATCTCATTCGGATCTGACGGATCGAACCGATCCTGCACCCCTCAAGCCTTCTAACTTCCCACTTTGAACTGTAACAACCCCGGAGTCTAGCCGCCATGTCCGAACAAGACGAAAAACCCATCATCATCGATCAGCCCGACCAGGCCGTCGACAACCGCACCTCAGCCGAATACGGCTCCGACTCGATCTCGGTCATGGAAGGCCTCGAAGCCGTCCGTAAACGCCCCGGCATGTACATCGGCGACACCGGTGAGCGCGGCCTTCACCACCTCGTCTACGAATGCGTCGACAACTCGATCGACGAAGCCCTCGCCGGCCACTGCTCGGAAGTCTTCGTCACCATCCACATCGACAACTCGATCAGCGTCTCCGACAACGGCCGCGGCATCCCGGTCGCCATCCACAAGGAACTCGGCATCCCCGCCATCGAACTGGTGCTCTCACGCCTTCACGCCGGCGGCAAGTTCGACAAAGGCTCCTACAAGGTTTCCGGCGGTCTTCACGGCGTCGGCGTCAAATGCGTCAACGCCCTCTCCGAGTGGTGCGAAGTCACGGTCTGCCGCGACGGATTCAAACACTTCATCAAGTTCGAACGGGGTCCCCTCACCGTTCCCTTGAAAGTCCTCGAAGCCTCGACCCACCGCGGCACCCAGATCTCCTTCAAGCCCGATCGCGACATGTTCACCGTCCTCGAATACAAGTGGGACATCCTCGCCAAGCGCCTCCGCGAACTGGCCTTCCTCACTCCCGGCCTGACCATACACCTCACCGACGAGCGCCCCGCCGACGGCGAGCGCCATGAAGTCTTCCTCTTCCCCCAAGGCCTGTCGCAGTTCGTCAAGCACTTGAATGCCGCCAAGGTCGCCGCCCACGAAGTCGTCTACATCCGCACCTCGAAAGACGGCGTCGAAGCTGAAATCGCCTTCCAGTACAACGATGGCTACGCCGAGAATATCTACTGCTATTGCAACAACATCTCCAACGAAGGCGGCACGCACCTCACCGGTTTCCAGACCGCGCTGACCCGTACCATCAACAAACACCTTAAGACCGTCCCCAAGTTCAAGAACGAAACCGACATCACCGGTTCCGACGTTCGCGAAGGCCTCACCGCCGTCGTCTCGGTCAAGGTTCCCGAGCCTCAATTCGAAGGTCAGACCAAGTCGAAACTCGGCAACGCCGAAGTCCGCGGCATCGTCGAATCCATCGTCAACGACAAGTTCGGCCAATGGCTCGAACAGCACCCGAAAGAGTCGATCATCATCATCGAGAAATGCCTCACCGCCTCCCGCGCCCGTGAAGCTGCCGCCAAGGCCCGCGACCTGACCCGCCGCAAGTCCGCCCTCGACGGCTTCTCCCTCCCCGGCAAGCTCTCCGACTGCGCCTCGAAAGACCCCGCCCAATCGGAAATCTTCCTGGTCGAAGGTGACTCCGCCGGCGGCTCCGCCAAACAAGGCCGCGATTCGAAAATCCAGGCCATCCTGCCCCTCCGCGGTAAACTCATCAACGTCGAAAAGGCCCGCCTCGACAAAGTCCTGGCCAACGAAGAAATTCGTTCCCTCATCTCCGCCGTCGGCTGCGGCATCGGCCACGATGAATTCGATGTCACCAAAGCCCGCTACCACAAAGTCATCATCATGACTGACGCGGACGTCGACGGCTCGCACATCGCCACCTTGCTTCTCACCTTCTTCTTCCGCCAGATGAAACCCCTCATCGAAGCCGGCTACGTTTACATGGCCAAGCCGCCGCTTTACAAGGTCAAACGCGGTAAGACCGAGCGCTATGTCGAATCCGATGAAAAGATGGACGCCTTCCTTCTCGAACTCGGCCTCGACGGCGTCTCCGTCCTCCGCGCCGGCGCCAGCCAGGCGATGTCGCCCAGCGAGCTCAACAAGATCCTCGCCACGATCAAGCAGACTGCCCGCGCCAGCAACGCCATCGAGCGCCACGGCGTCGAATTCCTCGAGCTCCTCCGCCACTCGAAACCCGCCGAAGGCCAGTTCCCCATCTCCCGCATCACCGTGCGCGAAGACGACGGCACCACCTCCCTCCATTATCCCTTCACCAAAGACGACGAAAAAGCCGTTCTCGACGCAGCCCTCAAGCGCCTGCAGCCGAACGACACCCTGCAGTCGAAAGCCAAGGACGCCGCCGAGCCCAGTGCCGACGAGCTCCTGCCGGAAACCATCGCCGCCGAAGATGACAGCATCGATGACGAAGCCGAAGTCGCCGCCCTGCACACCAACATCGAGCTGATCGAGCTCCACGAACGCAATGCCCTGATCGAACTGGAGCGCCGCTTCGCCGAAGTCGGCACCTCGCTCGCCGCCTTCCTCCCCATCGATGGCGTCCTCTTCTCGATCAAGGCCGGCAACGACAAAGAACTCATCGCCAACTCCCTGCCCGACCTGTTCGAAGAGATCAAAGGACTCGGCAAACAAGGCCTCACCATCCAACGCTATAAAGGTCTGGGTGAAATGAACCCCGACCAGCTCTGGGACACCGCCATGGACCCCTCCAAGCGCACCCTGATCAGCGTCACCATGGACGACGCCATCCGCGCCGAAGAACTCTTCTCCCTCCTCATGGGCGATGTCGTTCCTCCCCGCCGCCGCTACATCGAGCGCCACGCCGCCACCATGAAAGACCTGGACATCTAAGACCCTCCATGCCTCGCGCTCCCCGCAAAACCAAGCCCGCTCCCGTCGCCCCCGCGACGGACGGCGGAGCCTTGGCCCGCGGCGAGCTGCTCGGCGACATCCGCGGCTTGATCGAAGAGTCTCGCCAACAGGTCGCCACCACCGTCAATGTTGGCATGACCTTGCTCTACTGGAACATCGGCCAACGCATCCGCTCGGAAGTGCTCAAGTTTGAGCGCGCGGAGTATGGGAAGCAGATTGTGTCTACACTGTCGGCACAATTACAAACTGAATACGGAGAGGGTTTTGCAGCAAGAAGTTTGTTCAAGATGATGCAGTTCGCCGAGGCCTTTCCCGAACTCAAAGTCATTGGCCATCTCTGTCGTAAACTAAGTTGGTCGCATTTCAAAGAAATATTGCACTTCAAAGACCCCATCCAGCGCGATTTCTACGCCGAGATGTGCCGCATCGAGACGTGGAGCGTCCGCACCCTGCGCGACAAAATCGACTCGATGCTCTTCGAGCGCACCGCCCTGTCGAAGAAGCCGCAGGAACTCATCGAGCATGAGCTGCAGCAGCTCCGCGCCGAAGACAAGATGACCCCCAACCTGGTCTTCCGCGACCCTATCTTCCTCGACTACCTCGGACTCAAGGACCGCTATCTCGAAAAAGACCTCGAAGACGCCATCCTCCGCGAACTCGAAAACTTCATCCTCGAACTCGGCAGCGGCTTCTCCTTCGTCGCCCGCCAGAAACGCCTGATCATCGACGGCGATGACCACTACATCGACCTGCTGTTCTTCCATCGTGGCCTCCGTCGACTCATCGCCATCGAGCTCAAACTCGGCGATTTCAAAGCCGCCGACAAAGGCCAGATGGAACTCTATCTCCGCTACCTCGCCAAGCACGAAATGCAGCCCGGCGAAGACAAGCCCCTCGGCCTAATCCTCTGCTCCGGCAAGAAGAGCGAGACCATCGAACTCCTCGAAATGGACGCAGCCGGCATCCATGTCGCCGAATACCTCAGCAGCTTGCCCTCCCGCGAATGCCTCAGCCAACGGCTCCATCTCGCCATCGAACACGCCAAACAACGCTTCCCCAATGCCTAAATCCCGCAAAACCACGCACTCTCCCGTCTCCCCCGCGACGGACGGCGGAGCTATGTCTTCTGGCGAATTGGCCTTCCCGCAATTGGTCGAGCTCTGCCGCAGCACCCACCAATCCTTGCAAGTGCAGGCCTATCGAGCCATCGACAACTCCACGGTTCTTCGCAACTGGCTATTCGGCTGCTACATCGTCGAGTTTGAGCAGAAGGGTGTCGATCGTGCAGAGTATGGGCAAAAATTGCTTGCTAAACTTTCGGCATCTTTGACGGAAAAGTTGGGCAAGGGCTTCTCGAAACGCTCTTTGGAGATCGCCCGAAAGTTTTATCTGGCCTTCCCTGAGATTGCGCAGACACTGTCTGCGCAATCTTTAAAAGATTCAAAATCAGTATCTTTCGTCATGTTTGATGCAATTCAACCGACACTGTCGGTTGAATCGATAAGTTCCGATGCGTCAATTTCCGCGACGCTGTCGCGGAAATCTGAGAAAGTGTCGCGGATTAGCTCTAACTCAATATCTGATAAGTTAATGCCAATTCGGCAGACACTGTCTGCCGCATTGCTCGCCCGCTTCCGCCTCGGATGGTCGCACTACGTCACATTGCTCAGCATCAGCAATCCTGACGAACGCAGCTTCTACGAGATCGAAACCGAAGCCAACGGTTGGAGCGTTCGCGAGCTCGAACGCCAGATCGGCAGCTCGCTCTACGAACGACTCGCCCTGAGCCGCGACAAAGAAGGCATTCGCCGCCTCGCCCGTGAAGGCCAAATTGTCGAAAACCCTGCCGATTTGTTCAAGAGTCCTCTCGTCTTGGAATTCCTTGGCCTCAAAGAGCATCCCAGCTACTCTGAAGCCGAGCTTGAATCGGCGATCATCGATAAGCTGCAAGACTTCCTCCTCGAACTCGGCAAAGGTTTCCTTTTCGAAGCCCGCCAAAAACGCTTCAGCTTCGACAACGATCACTACTTCGTCGACCTGGTCTTCTACAACCGCCTGCTCCGCTGCTACGTCCTCATCGACCTCAAGCGCGATAAGCTCAGCCATCAAGACCTCGGGCAAATGCAGATGTATGTCAACTACTTCGACCGCTTCGTTAAAACCGCGGACGAAAACCCCACAGTCGGCATCGTCCTTTGCCATCGCAAAAACGACGCACTGGTTGAACTCACTTTGCCCAAAGACGCCAACATCTTCGCCTCAAAATACCAGCTCTACCTCCCCGCCAAGGAAGAGCTCAAGGCCGCCCTCGAACGCTTCGAACACGAACTGGAGGGTCACCCCTTAAATTCGTAATTCTTAACTCTTAACTCTTAATTCTGAATTGATTAACCCCGGAGACCCCATGAGCGACGAAACCCAAGCCACCCAATCCGAATCCTTGCTGCCAACGCAGATCGAGGACATCCTCCACCACTCCTACCTGCAATACTCGCTCTCCGTCAACGTCGGCCGCGCCATCCCCGACGTTCGCGACGGCCTCAAGCCGGTCAACCGTCGTATCCTCTACGACATGCACGTCCAGAAGCTCACCAAGAGCCATTCCTACGTCAAATCCGCCCGCGTCGTCGGTGACGTCATCGCCAAGTATCACCCCCACGGTGACACCGCCGTTTACGACACCATGGTTCGTATGGCCCAGGACTTCTCCATGCGCGTCCCCTTGATCGACGGCCAGGGTAACTGGGGTTCGGTCGACGGCGACGCCCCCGCCGCTTACCGTTACACCGAATGCCGCATGGAAAAAATGGCCGAGGAACTCCTCGCCGACCTCGACAAAAACACCGTCGACATGCAGCCCAACTTTGACGAAAAGGAAGAGGAACCCACCGTCCTCCCCGCCCGTTACCCCAACCTCCTGGTCAACGGCACCACCGGTATCGGCGTCGGTATGGCCACCTCCATCCCGCCCCATAACCTCGTCGAAGTCATCAACGGCTGCGTCGCCCTTCTCGACAACCCCGCCATCTCCATCATCGAGATGATGGAACACATCCCCGCTCCCGACTTCCCCACCGGCGGCCAGATCGCCGGCACCGGCGGCATGCGCAAACTCTACGAAACCGGCCGCGGCTCGGTCTACCTCCGCGGCAAAGCCCGCATCGAGGAAACCAAGGACGGACGCGAACTGATCATCGTCACCGAAATTCCCTACATGGTGAACAAGGAGAACATGGTCAAAAAGATCGCCGAACTGGTCAACGACAAAGTCCTCACCGGCATCTCCTCGCTCAGCGACGAATCCTCCTCGCGCACCGGCATGCGCATCGTCATCGGCGTCAAACGCGACGCCATGGCCACCGTCGTCCTCAACCAGCTCTTCAAGCACACCCACCTCGCCACCTCCCTCGGCTGCCAGGTCCTCGTCGTCGATAAAAAACGCCCCCGCACCCTCAACCTCAAGCAGCTGCTCCAGGCCTACCTCGACCACCGCCTCGAAGTCGTCACCCGCCGCATCCGCTTCGACCTCGATAAAGCCGAAAAACGCGCCCACATCGTCGAAGGCCTGCTTGTCGCCGTCAACAACATCGACGAAGTGGTCGAAATCATCCGCCGCTCCGCCAACCGCGAAAACGCCCACGAGCGCCTCACCACCCGCTTCAAGCTCAGCCGCACCCAGACCTCCGCCATCCTCGACATGCGCCTGGCGCAACTCACCGGCCTCGCCGTCGATGAGCTCAATGCCGAGTTCGCCGAGCTCACCGCCGCCATCGACGGCTTCCGCCACCTCCTCGCCAACCGCCACCTCCGTATCGCCATCATCCGCGGCGAACTCATCGAAGTCCGCGATAAATACGGCGACGCCCGCCGCTCCGAGATCATCATCTCCGGCAAGGACATCAACATCGAAGACCTGATCAAGCGCGAAACCGTCGCCATCACCGTCTCCGAAAAGGGCTACATCAAGCGTATGCCGATGAACACCTTCCGCACCATGAACCGCGGCGCCCAAGGGAAAACCGGGGTCAAATCGAAAGACGACGACGCCCTCCGCTCGGTCTTCACCGCCTGCACCCACGACTACATCCTCTTCCTCACCAACCAGGGCCGCATGCTCTGGCTCAAAGGCTACGACATCCCCGAAGCCTCCGCCACCGCCGCCGGCAAAAACGCCGTCAACCTCCTCGAATTCGGCCCCGGCGAATCCATCCGCGCCTGGGTCTCCTCCGATAAGATCGACGACGCCTCGCGCTTCATCGTCATGCTCACCAAAAAAGGCGTAATCAAGAAGACCTGCCTGCAGGAATTCAAGAACCTCCGCAAGAAGGCGATCAAAGCCATCAACCTCGATGACGATGATGACCTCCTCCAGGCCGAGATATCCGACGGCTCCTCCGACATCCTGATCTCGACCAAGAACGGCCGCACCGTCCGCTTCAGCGAGACCGGCCTGCGCGAGCTCGGCCGCGCCTCCCGCGGCGTCAAAGCCGTCACCCTCAAGGACGGCGACTCGATCGTCTCCATGTCGGTCGTCGCCGCTATTCCCGACAGCACCGACGAAGGCGAAGTCGATGAAGCCGAAGGCGCCGAAACGGAAGCTGAAGGCGGCGAAGGCGAAGAGACCTTCGTCATCAACGAAACCCAGCTCCTCGTCATCACCTCCAAGGGCCTCGGCAAGCGCTCCGCCATCAGCGGTTACCGCAAAACCTCCCGCGGCACCCAAGGCGTCAACTCCATCCGCCTCAAGGACGGCGACTCCGTCGTCGCCTCCCTCAAGGTCACCCAGGACGACGAAGTTCTGCTCACCTCCGCCGGCGGCATCATGTCGCGCGTCAAGGTCGCCCAGATCCCCGCCAAAAAGGGCCGCCTGACCCAAGGCGTCAAGGTCATGACCCTGAAGAACTCCAAGGACTACGTCCTCTCCGTCACCCTGATCAACAAGGTCGACGGCGAAGAGATCGAGGAAGTGCCGACGGAAAATGCGGAAGGCGCAATACCCGCCGCGGAAACTCCGGCACCGGAAGGAAGCGGTCAGGAGTAAGAAGTAAAAAAATCCCCCGTCCTGCGCAAGCGGGGCGGGGATTTTACAAATCCAAGATATGGGATGATTTATATGCGAAATTTAATGGCAGACATTACGGCTTTTGCGGAGGCTTCTCCCGCGGCGAGAGCTAAATGTATTGCTCAAATCAAAAGCATGAGAAAATATTTTGGCTGGATTTGCATTTTTTTGGTTTCCATGAATTTGTTTTTCTTAATAAGTTTTGGAGATTCTCATGGTTTTATGAATTGGATTATTCTTGTTGGACTCTCAATGAGTTATTATTTTACGATCTCACAGCAAATGACCTATGAGTCATTTGATGTCGTTTTAAAAAAGCTAGAGGCTTTGACTGCTCGTCCTGATGCGGAAGGCGCAACGCTCGCCGCGGAGATTCCGAAGCAGGAAGAACAGGAGTAAGAGTCTGAAAAAAGCTCCCGTCCTGCGCAAGCGGGGCGGGGGAAACTTAGGGTGGAACAAGCAATGAAAAATAGAATTATTTCCGTAAAATCCTATATCGAAGCTGACGAGGAGATGAGAAAAAAAATCATGATTGAACTCATGAAAGTCAAGAAGATTTTTGGCTGGATGAGTTTTGTTTCGTTGGGTATATCTCTGTTGACTCCGCTTTTCACGAAGACAAATTCAGGCATTCAATGTATTGCGATTGTGAATGTGGTGTTATTTGCGTTTATGGATTCAAAAATTAGATCATTTGAGATCTTGGATTATGTACTTGTAAGTGAACGAGACAACAAGGTGGGGGAATGAAAATTATTTTACCTTCTTCTTTCTGCCTTGTGTTTGTTGCATGCAAGCAACCTGCACAGCAAGGTCCACCCAAGTCTATTTCTCAATCAGCTGAAAATACGGCACGATGGATGGATTGGGAGGGATCTGGAGATTTTGCCTGGGGGTATTCGATTGCCACTGAAAGCAGTAATGACAAGCTCAAGTTCGAGATAAGCAATACAGATAAGAATTCAGCTGCATTTGGAAGCTCAATGCGATTTTTAAGAGGTTGGTTCATATACATCTACAAACCTAATAAAATTTACGTATTCAACGGGGATAATACGCTATGCATTAGTGAGAAATTTAATTCGGTTAGAGGCGAAATAAAATACATTGACATCAAAAAACTTGATGACTCCATGGACATTCCAGCCGATGTCATGACGAGAATAAAAAATCAAATCTCGCCAGCCGCTAAAATGAAGTAGTCTAACTTATTTATTTAATGTGTTATTGCTTCAACAAGGATAAATCTTTTCTTGATCCCCGAGTGGAAATCTGAACCAAACCTGAACAAGTTCGACTTGCTTAAAGCATTGCTGCTTCAGTTAATTTATCCGATGAGCCGGCTGAGCCTTGCTTGAGCGACTCGCTCCTTGTTCCCTGGGGCCGCCGCAATCCTTGCGGTGTTGCTTTTTGTTGTTTTATATTATCTTTATGATGTACTGAGGA
>CAMCSH010000123.1 GCA_945877655.1 Lentisphaera araneosa HTCC2155
AGCGTTCACTCTGAGCCAGGATCAAACTCTCCATCACTTTCCCGCATCGCTGCGGGAACTTTTATAGGGTCGAGTCAAGCGCCTTCGCGCTCGCTCCAAGCTCTCTTTCCATCGCACTCCTCTTTCTCTCCCAAACTCCTCTCGAAAACCAGCCTCTCCACTCTCGCGGCGACACCGTCTCGTTTGCCACATCAGCGGCGGGTCCATAGAATATCCCCAGTCCATTCTCTGTCCACAGCCTTTATGAGGTTTTTTGAGATTTTTTCAGACTTTGCTGTAAGTATTTTAAGATCAATGCTTTAATCGATTTCTCGCGCCTCCTCCCCCGTCCGTCCCCTCCTGATTTGAGCTCAATCCAAGCTTGCGCCCCTTCTCCGGACTGCATTTCTTCTTGCCATTTGTGGCCCGGCTCTTGCGTTTGAGCTTGTTGAGAGCTTAAATTTCAACAGGGCGAGCACCGCCCTTCAGGGAGGGCAGCATGGCTGAAGATCCCACACCGTCATTCTACGGTTCGGAAGACCACATTGGTTCCGCCGAGTCGGAAGGTGAGTTCAATGAATTCGTCGAAAACCAGCTTAGCGACATGATCGACAAGATTCTCGCCGATGGCGGGCTCGAGGGCCAAGGTGGCCGCTCCAGTGAAATCATTGTCGAAATGGACGACATCTCGCCGCCGACTTTCAGTTACGGCGGCGGCAAAGGAGGTGGTGGCGGCAAAGGCGGCAAGGGTCCCGGTGAAGGCGCCGAGAAACTCCGCTTCAGTGTCTCCCGCGATCGCCTGATGGAGCTGATTGCTGAAAAACTCGGCCTTCCCGATCTCAAAAAACAGGGCAAAGGCAAGATCAAAGAGGTCTCCCTCGAATACAAGACCTTCGGCCCCGCAGGAGTCATCCTCGACAAGCGCCGCACCTTCCGGCGCGCTCTGCGCTCGAGTGTCGGCACCGGCACCTACGCGCCTCAAGACGGAAAACACGACATCGTCTTCCGCAAGCGCGACCGGCGCTACCGCCTTCCTGAACGAGTCGAAAAGCCGCGCTTCAAAGCCGTCGTCTTCTACATGGGCGACATCTCCTACTCGACCCACGGCGAACGCCTTGAACTGGAAAAACGCGTCGTCGACTTCATCCGTGCGTGGCTCGATTTCAACTACGGCCCCGGCGCCGTCGAACACCGCTATTTCGTTCATGATTCCGAGGCCCATGAAGTCAGCGCCGAGAACTTCTTCAACATCGAAAATGTCGGCGGCACCCGCGCCTTCCCCGCCTTCGAACTGGTCGCCAATGTCGCCTTCAACGAATACGACCCCGAAGGCACCAACTTCTACGGCTTCTACTTCGGCGACGGCGAGCTTTTCGCCACGGACGCTGCCGAAATCTCCGAGATCATGCAAGGCCAGGTCTTCAGCACCTTCTCGCGCGTCGGCGTAGTCGAGGTCAAGCCCTCGTCGATCTCCAACCTGGTCGACAAGCTGCGCGAACGCTTCGCCGGCGACAGCCTCGTCCGCCTTGAACGCCTCGACAGCAAGAGCGACATCGTCCGCACCATCCGCAGCCTCTTCGGCGAGCGCTGATCACTTCAAGGAGGACTTCCCCATGCGTAGCATCCGAACTGACAGCGAACTGGCCTTCCTCGAGAGCCGCGTCCTGCATCATGCCGCCGCCTTCGGCCGCACCTTGCCGGAAATGCGCTTCTTCATCCTCAATCCGATGGAGTTCTCATCGTTGCTGATCAAACACGTGTATCCGGTGTCGCCGCCGAACATGTGGGAAGGCAAGGAAATGGTCCAGACCCGCAACCGCATCGACAGCGGCCAGGAATCGTCTCTCTACTACGAAGTGGTGCAGACCGGCCGCCCCTCCTACGCCTATCTCAACGAAACCAACAATGCCATGACCCAAGCTTCGGTGATGGCGCACGTCGTCGGCCACTGCGAGTTCTCCGAGCTCAATGTCATGCACGATTCCGACGATGACCGCACCGAGAAAGTCATTCACCTCGCCCGCAAGGCCGAGCAGGCTCGCCGCTCCATGGGTGAGATGAGTTGGCGCGCCTGGTGGAACGCCTGTGAATCGGTGGCGCCTCTGATCGCCCCCAATTCCCAATACAATCTCGCCGGCTCGATCGAGACCGACGCCTCCAACGCCCAGGCCGCGATGGAGCACGAGGAGCACGAAAAGCCCCTGCTCAGCAGCATTCCCTACTCGTCGACGATCCAGGAAATCCTGATGCCGGAACAGCTCAAGACAGAGCGGCTGGTCAAGGAAGACGAACGCCGCCGCGCCCGCGCTGAAACGCTGTCGCGCCGCGGCTACAAGCTACGCGCGCCCTGCCATGACATCCTCGGCTTCCTCCGCGATTACGCCCCGAAATCTGCCGCCGAACGCTCGGTCCTCGATTATCTCTACGCCGTCCGCTGCAAGTCCGATTTCGTCGGCCGCACCCAGATCATGAACGAAGGCTGGGCGATGTACTGGGAAAAGAAGATCATGACCGAGCTCTTCAAAGAGCGTGCCTGCACCGGCATCATCGAGTCCTGCAAGGTCTTCTCCGGCGTCTGCTTCCCCCGTCCCTGGTTCCAGCGCAACCCCTATCACCTCGGCTTCCATATGTGGACCCGGATCGAAGAGGATTGGAACAAAGGGCGCCTGTCGAAGCAATTCTCCGATGAAACCTCGAGCCACAACAAGGCCGGCTGGAATCAACAGCCGGAGAAGCCCGCCATCGACTTCATGGGCCACCTCGTCCGTACTTGCACCGACCATGAATTCCTCCGCCGCTACCTCAGCCTCGAAATGCTCGAGGAATTCCACCTCAACCGCGTCGACAAACGCATGGCGCAACAAATCGGCCTCTCTGCCGACGACATCGTCCGCGAAGACCGCCGCTACGTCTGGGTCAAGCCCGACGACGTCAAGGACGAGATGCTCAAGCTCTTCTCCCACTTCCATCGTCCCCGCCTCTACCTGATCGACACCGACTTCATGGATGGTGGACTCCTGATCTATCATCGCGATGACGGACGCGCCTTGCGCAGCGACTGGATCAAGCCTACTTTAAAAAACATCAACTTGATCTGGAAAGGCCCAGTCTGTCTTCTAACCAAGGACAATCTCTACACCTGGACCGCCGGCAACTACAACGAGCTGCGAGCCTCCGCTCCCGACTTCGAAACCGTCTGCGCTCGCATGCAAGACGGCGAAAAACCCTACAAACGCTGAAACTGAAAAAGTGAGCCCCATGAACAAGAGCCTGAAACAACTCGAAGATGCCCTGCAAAACACCGAGCTCCCCGCCGCCAAAAAAGAAGAGTTGATGGCTCTTCTTGCGCAGCTCCGTCACGATGAAGCAGCTCTCGCTCCTGAGGAGACCAGCCGACTCCAGGAACTCCTCTTGGAATTCGAATCCCGTCACCCCGATCTCAGCAATGCCATCGGCCGCCTCAGCTCTCTCCTGGCGGGCAGCGGGTTGTAAGAGTCAATTCCCCAATGATCCCACGCAGCAAAACCAAGCTCTCATGAGGAGCTTGGTTTTTCTGCTTGATGAATTTTTCTCGAATCCCCCAAACAGCCGCTAAGAAAGCCGCTGCCGTGACATCATAAAGGCAGCAGGCAATGCACCGGCCAGGAAAAGCAGATGACGGATTCCGACAAGAAGCGACAGATCGCGGAAGCGCTCGCCCAATACGAGGGCGCGCTGCTGCGTTACGCCACCGGCCTCTGCGGCCACGGCGACATCGCCCGCGACGCCGTGCAAGATGCCTTCATCAAGCTCTGGAGCCTCGGCCCGGCAGACCAGCCGCAACAGCTCCGGCCTTGGCTCTACACCGTCGTCCGCAACCGCGTCTATGAAATCCTGCGCAAGGACAAACGCATGTTCCCCACCGATCCGGCGCGATTGCCGCAACACGAAGGCACCGCCAGCCATCCCGCCGACGAGCTGCGCGCTGCCGAAGAAGCGCAACAGCTGCAGCGCCTGGTGGCGGTCCTGCCCGAGCGCGAACGCGAACTCATCCGCCTCAAATACCAGGACGGACTGAGCTACCAGGAAATGAGCGGCGTCACCGGCCTCAGCATCTCCCACATCGGCGTCATCCTTCACAAAACCATCAAAGCCCTGCGTCAACAGGCCGGCCGCAACGACGGCCAAGGAGTCCTCGCATGAACATCGAAATCCAGCCCGAGGACGGCGATCTGCGGGTGACGCAATACATCCTCGGCGAAATGAGCCCCGCCGAACGGAGCGTCTTTGAAGCCGACATGGCGGCCAATCCTGAATTGGCTCGCGAAGTCGCCGACATGAGCGCCTTTTCTGCCTCTCTCGGCGGCGCCTTGGCGGCGGTGCCGATGCCCAGCCTGGCCCCCGGCCAGCGCGATCAGCTTCTGCACGGCCCCGCCGCCGCCAAAGCCGCCGGTCTATCAAGCGGCTGGCTGCTGTCGCTCGGCGGTGGCCTGGCAGTCGCCGCCGCCTTGCTGATCGTCTTCCTTCCCGGCGTGATGAGAAAAAATGTGCCGCAGGAGCAAGTCGCCTTGCGGACCCCGCAAAAGCCCGCGATGGAAAAACGCCAGGAGCTTGATCTGAAGGATGTCGCCGCAGTGGCGCCGAAGCCCGATTTGAGCCTCAGTGCTGAGGCCAAGGCTGCCCCAGCATCGCCCCCGAAACTCGCTGCCGCGATGGCGGATGAACCCCGCCACATGGCCGCCGCACCCCCTCCACCTCAAGCGATGAAGGAATCACGAATGGCGGCTAATTCCTCAATCGTCCAGAGCAAGAAAATCGCCATCGAAATGCCTCAGTATGAAAGGCTGGATCTGGCGCAAAAGAGCAAGGGCTTGTGGCTCCGGGTCTCGGCTGAAGAATCTGCGGCCATCGCCAACTGCGTCGCTCAAAGCTCTGGCTTCAAAAGCTGGGCCAGCACGGTGACGAAGAACCTGATTGCCGATCCGATCCCAACTGAAATCAAGATGCGGATTCAGGCTTCAGGATCCGAGAAGGCGGTTGCGTTCTCCTCCAGTGGATCCTGGCTGTCCATCGACAATCAACTCCTGCTCGTCCCCGAGGCCCAAGCCAAGCTCCTGCAAGCCATCTTCGCCCGCTGGGCAAGCGAAGACAATGAACGGGTCAAACAGGCCATCCTGCAGCAGCCACTGCCGCTGGAATACCGTGTCGGCTCCTTCAGGGACGGCGGCAGCCTGTCTGGCCTCGCCCGCGAGTTCTATGGCGACGCCAAGTTGTGGAAGCTGATCTATGAGGCCAACCGGCAAACTCTCAAATCTCCCGATGAAGTCAAAGACGGCATGCTGTTGACCATTCCGAAGAGATGAGACCAAGCAGAAACCCGCGCTTTCCAGCGCGGGTTTCTGCTTCAGATGAAGGCTCCGATCAGAAGCACTTGGTCTGGCCGGGAACGGCGATCGGGTAGAGACCGTCTTTGCCGGGCAAAACCAGTGATTCTTTGCGGGCGACGACTTCGGGATCGAAGTAGCGGAAGTCGGATTTCAGCATGGTGTCCCAGCTGACTTCCTTACCCGAGTAGGCGGCGGTGCGGCCGAGGATGGCGGTGAGGGTCGAGTGGGCGCCGTATTCGCCTTCGTTGAGGATTTTGCCCTCGGCGAGATTGTTCATTAGGTCGACCCATTCGTTGGCGTGGCCACCGGGATTGGGGCCTTTGAAGCGCCACAGCGACTTGCCGTCGTGGTCGTCGATGCGGCCGTTGCAGTCAACCGTGCCCTTCTCGCAGACGAGATGCTCGGAGACGTCATTCCAGGCGCCGGCGATGTGGCCGCCGTAGCTTTGCATGACGACGCCGTTGGCGTAGGTGTATTCGATCGCGGTGTGGTCGAAAATCTCGCCGAATTTCTTCTGGCCTTTACGGACTTCGCGGCCGCCGTAACCGCGGGCCTTGACCGGGGTCGAGCCGTTGAACCAGTTGAAGACGTCGAGGTTGTGGATGTGCTGTTCGCAAATCTGGTCGCCGCAGAGCCAGTTGAAGTAGTACCAGTTGTGCATCTGGTAGTCGAACTCGGAGACGCCCTGCTTGTCACGGACCCAGACGCCGCCGCCAGCCCAGTAGACGCGGCCACCGAGGATCTTGCCAACGAGGCCGGACTGGACTTGTTTCAGAGTTTCACGATAGCCGTTCTCGTGGTGACGCTGCAGGCCGACGGCGACGTAGAGATTCTTCTTCTTGGCTTCTTCGACCGCAGCGAGAACCTGGCGGACACCGGGAGCATCGACCGCGACAGGCTTTTCCATGAATACGTGTTTGTTCTGCTTGACGGCGTATTCGACGTGGGGTGGGCGGAAGCCGGGAGGGGTGGCGAGGATGACCATGTCGCAGCCCGAATCGATGGCTTTCTGATAGGCATCGAGGCCGCTGAATTTACGCGGGCCGATGTCGATCTGTTTGGGACGCTGTTTAGCGACATTGCCGAAGTGGTTGGCAGCGTTATTGACCGCGTCTTCGAAGTAGTCGGCGAGGGCGACGATGACGGCGTTGGGGTTGGCTTCCAAAGCCTGAGTGGCGGCACCGGTGCCGCGGCCGCCGCAACCGATCAGAGCGATCTTGATCGCGGGTTTGTCTTTGCCATCGGCGGCGTTAGCGCCGAGTGCGAGGGTTCCGGCGCCCAAGGCACCAGCCTTGAGGAAGCTGCGACGGTCAGAAGAAAAGGGAGTGAGTCCGCGGAAGGCCATTTTGTGCTCCTTAAAGATATTGCTCTCGGTCATGATCTCACAGCGCTCGACACGCTGCTCATCGTTTGTAGTTGACACTCTCCGCCTCTAGCATGTTCCCAATTCTCAATTAGCCAAATCTAATTACGACCCGGATCCCTGCTCTTTCGCGCTATCCACCCGAGACTTCTAGGCCAAACGCCAAGCCGGGCTATAGTCCGCGACAATCAAATCCCGAAGGAGTCGCCATGTCCCTGCCCAAGGTCCTTTCCGTCAATCACGACCTCCCGATCCGCACCGACAAGCCGGTCCACTCCGGCAAGGTCCGCTCGGTCTACTGGCTCAGCGCCGCCGATTCGGCCCGCTTGATTCAGGAGAAGGGTTACAAGGTTCCGGCCGACACTCCTCTCGCCGTCATGGTCATCTCCGACCGCATCTCGGCCTTCGACTGCATCTGGCGCGGTGAAGGCGGCCTCGACGGCATCCCCGGCAAGGGTCTGGCGCTCAACTCCATCGCCTCGCACTGGTTCAAGACCTTCGCGTCACGCGGCCTCGCCGGCAACCACATCCTCGACGTCCCGCACCCCTACCTGTGGATCGTCCGCCAGGCCCGTCCGGTCAAGGTCGAAGCCATCGCCCGCGGCTACATCACCGGCTCGATGTGGCGCGACTACTCGAAAGGCAAACGCGACATCTGCGGCATCACCATGCCGGAAGGCCTGAAGCAAAACCAGAAGCTCGCCGAAGTCATCGTCACTCCCTCGACCAAAGGCATCCTCAAAGGCATCCCCGGCGTCCCCGAAGCCGACGACGTCAACGTCACCCGCGCCCAGATCACTGCCAACCTGAAGGACTTCGGCCTCAAGTCCGAAGCCGACCTCGAACTCCTCGAAAAGCTCCTCAAGGAAGGCTTCGGCGCCATCTCCGAAGAGCTCGCCAAGATCGACCAGGTCTTCGTCGACACCAAGTTCGAATTCGGCTATGTCAAAGAAGCCGACGGCTCCGACAAACTGATCTACATCGATGAAGTCGGCACCCCCGACTCGTCGCGCATCTGGGACGGCCCCGCCTACCGCCAAGGCAAGATCGTCGAGAACTCGAAAGAGGACTTCCGCCAGATCCTGCTCAACACCCTCGACAGCGACATCCTGCTCAACAAGGAGCGCATGCCGGAGCGCGAAGCCCTCGCCGCCCGCACCCTCCTGCCGGTCGAGACCATGATGCGCGTCAGCGCCACCTACGTCGGCATCGCCGAGAAGATCCTCGGTCGCAAGCTGGTCATCCCGCAGGACCCCCGCGCCGAACTCGACGGCGTCCTCCGCGCCTACGGCATCCGCGCCTGATGAAACCCCTCCGCCAGACCCTGCTCGTCCTGCTCTGCCTCCTCGTCGCCGGTTGTTTCGACCTCGATGAGAAGATCACTTTGCACGACGATGGCTCAGCTCAGATCGAGCTCAACTGGTCGGCGGAGAAAGCCCGTGCCGATCTCGCCTCCGACCTGCAGACCGCCGCTTCAGGGCAGGCCGGCGGCCTCGGCTTCTTCGATGAAAAAGCCCTGCGTGCCTATCTGGCGAAATTCCCCGGCGTCGAAGTCGACGTCGCCCGTTGCGGCGAAAAAAACGGGCAGAGATACGGCCGCGCCATCTTGCGAGTCAAGGATCTGCGCGCCGCCCTGAAAGCCGGCCTGCTGCCCCACACCAGCCTGACTTACGACAAGAAAGAAGATCTGTGGACCCTTGCCATGAAGCCCGACGCCGATCTCGACCGCAAGGCCTTCCCGCCGGCCGAGGCCGAGGCCATCCGCCAGATCAAACTCAAGCTGGAATTCGATCTCCCCGGCGAAGTCACAAGTCAAAACGGTCACGCCAAAACTGGCGACAAGGTCTCTTGGGAATTCGGCCCGCAGCGCAGCCTTCTCGGCGCTCCCCGATCCTTCACCGCCAGCTTCCACAGCAGCAAGCTCAAGCCCTGATCAGTTGAGCTTTAACAGGGTGCTCGAGTTGCGTCTCATTTCCGCCACCGGCTGTTCACTCAGAGAGCCATCCCAGCGGATGAAATTTCGACCTGTATCACTCAGGATTAAGAGCTAACTCGGGGAGTGAAGGAGGAGGGAGTGTGATCTGACTCCTTCCTCCCTTTCGTGAAGCTCGGGACGGGCGTAAGCCAAGCTTCGAAAATCTTTCCCCGCCATGTAACCCGGTCGCGTCTCATCGACAGCTGTGTTCAGACTCCCTTCTGCCGGAAGGCCGAGACTGAACTCAAAAACCGATGGAGACTCCCGATGAAATTCCTGCTCAGACAATCCCGGGATCGACGCCACCGGACTGCAGATCGGCCAGAAGCTGCAAGTGCCGGCCGGCCATTGATCTTCGCGCGGCCGCAGCTCCCGAGAGATTCGGACGCCGCAGCTTGCCGAAGTCTTCGCTGAAAGTCTTGTATCGAAACCCGAGAATTCATGAATCCCCTTCCCCCTGAAGACCGCTACCGCACCCGCCCCACCCTGCTCCGCCGCGTCAAAACCGGCGACGAACCGGGTTGGGCGGAATTTTATGCTTATTACTCCCCCCTCATCTTCTGGCTTTGCGGACGCCGCGGCCTGGTCGGCGACGAAGCTCGCTCGCTGGTGGTGCAGGCGGTGATGATCCACTGCGCCCGCCAGGATTGGGACGAATCGGCCGACAAGGGACGCTTCCGCAATTACATCCTGCGCGTCACCGAGCTCAAAATCCATGAAGTCCGGCGGGAGATGCGCGAAGTCCCCCTGATGTCGGAAAACAGCGAGGCGGCAGCGTCGCCGGCCTGCGCCTCCGCCGAAGAGAAGGAAGCCCTCGAACACGCTCTCGACCGTCTCGCCTCCGACCCCGAGGTCAACCCCGCCCACCTGCCGATCCTGCAGAGCGCCCTCGCCGGCCTCAGCGTCGCCGAAACCGCCCGTCAGAGCGGTCTCAGCGAAGCCAACGTCAAGGTGATCCGCCACCGCCTCCTGCAACGCCTGCGCAAATGGCTCGATGAATGAACTTGCCAGCTCGGGTGAAAGAGGTGTAAGCTAGCAGACAGGCAGACGAGAAAGGCAGGACTCAGTGATAGAAGACCCAGTGACTCAGGACGCAGACGGCTCGGAAGAGCTGGATGATGAAGCCTTGCTGCGTGATCTACGTCGCCGCGGCGGCACTCAGCCCGAGCCGGTCCTGGATCTCCATTTCGGCCCCTACCGCCAAGCGCAGTTGATCGCCCGCGGCGGCATGTCGCTGATCTACCGCGCCCTTGATCCCGAGGGACGGCCTGTTGCGGTGAAGGTCTGCCGCCTGCGTTCGCTGCTGCCCTTTTTCCGCCGCGAAGCCGAGGCATTTAGAAGCTGCACCGAGCTTGGCCTCGCCGGCATTCCGGCCTTGCTGGCGGCTGAGCTCGAGCACGAACCCGCTTACCTCGTCACCCCCTTCCTCGGCGGCGGCACCCTGCGCCAACACCTGCGCCACGGACGCCTCATCGCCGCCGACTTCGACGTCCTTTTCCAGGAAGGCATCCAGCTACTCCGGAGCTTGAGTCAGGCTGGCCTGATCCATGGCGACATCAAGCCCGAAAACATCCTGCTCGACGAATCCGGCCGGCTCTGGCTGGTCGACCTCGGCCTCGCTCGCCGCCTGATCAGCAAGGCCCAGACCGTCAGCTCCGCCGTCACCGGCTACTCCTCGCCGCCGGTGACCGCCGCCTACATGGCGCCAGAGCAGGCCCGGGGCGACGAGATCTCCGCCGCCTCCGACCTCGTCTCCCTGGCGATCACTCTTGACGAAGCTGCGTCTGGGGTCCACCCCTTCACCGCCGCGACGCCGTGGGCCACTGCGGCCCGCATCCTGTCGCATCAGCCGTCGCCTCTGCACAGCCTGCGGCCCGACCTGCCGGAGGCGATGTGCACCTTCATCGACGGCTGTCTGGCGAAGCAGCCGGAGGTGCGTCCCCAGCTCGAGCAAGCCCCCGGCTCGGCCAGCCTGGCGAAACCTCCCGCAAAGCGCCGCGGCGCCCTGCTCGTCAGCATGTTCTTTTTGCTGCTTGGTCTGGCCGCCCTGGTCTTTAGGCAGATGGAGCCGCTGGCGGCCAAGACGCCCCAGCCGGTCATGCCGCCCCAGGCCGAGATCGTGGCGACGGAGGAGCACGACAAGAAGCGGGTTATTCTCGACGACGGCTATTTCACCATCTACGCCTTGAGCCTGAAGGAGGCGGCGCAGATCTTCACCGACAACCACGAACAGATCGACACCCTCCGCCAGCTCAAAAATCCGCAGCACATCGACAAGGGCGACAATGCCCAGGCCTGGCGGATTTACACTGCCAATGGCCCTTGCGTCATCTTGCAGACCCAGGATTACAGCTACGTCTTTCAAAAGCAGAAGAACGACAGCCTTTATTGCATCGGCCGGACCTGGAGCGGCCCGATCGCGGTGGTGAGAAGTAAGAACCTGCTCGGCTTCACGCCGCTGACCAAGGTCGGCAACGGCTGGATCCAGATGAATCTGAGGGGCGGAGTCCTGCACAACAGCGACTTCCTTTCCGAAATGCCGGCGGACGCCTTCTTGCTGCAGTGAAGTCGAACTCGGGATGAAGTTTTTACGACCTGTGCAAGTCGACATCACGATCAACAAGCTAGGGAGTAAGGGAACCGGGGAGTAAGGGAGTGAGCTGCAGGGAGCTACTCCCTTACTCCCTCCTCCCTCACTCCCCGGTCGCCGAGGTATGCGG
>CAMCSH010000124.1 GCA_945877655.1 Lentisphaera araneosa HTCC2155
GCTCCTGGCGCGGCAGTCACATCGTCAATCAACATCGCCGAGATGGGCGTCCTCACCGATGTCAATGTCCTGATTAACATCAATCACTCTTGGATTGGCGACCTGGAGATTTTCTTGGTTCACCCGGATTTAACCGAAGTTCGGCTGACTCAATTTGATGGCAGCCTGAGTGACGACAATTATACCAACACCATCTTTGATCAACAAGCCGGCACTACGATCACGGCTGGCACTCCTCCCTTCACCGGCAGCTTCAGACCGATTGGGAACCTAAGCTCGTTGAATGGCAAAGCCCTCAATGGAACCTGGAGACTCAAAATTCAAGATCTCGGCCCAGGCGATGACGGCTTCCTCGATTCCTGGACTCTGCTCCCCTCATACACCAGTTCCAATCTCTACGAAGGCCAAACCCTGACTGCGGCGAACACGCTCGCCGATGTCGATGGTCTAGGCGCCATCTCCTACACCTGGAAAGACGGTGCCGGCGCGGTTTTAGGCAGTGGCAGCACCTTGAGTCTGACCTCGGCACATGTCGGCAAGACCATCAGCGTCACCGCCTCCTACACCGACCTATTAGGCCATCTGGAGTCGAAAATCTCTTCGCAGAGCGGTGTCGTCGGCTATCTCGACGGCTCTCCGGCGATCACGGCGAAAAACCTGGTCATCACCGAAGGCGCGACGGCACTTGTCACCGCCGCCATGATCGACGCCGTCGACACCAGCACTACAGCGATCACCTTCACCGTCGCGGCAGTGACCGGAGGCAGCTTCCAGCTCTTCAACACCAGCTGGGGGAACGCCTCGACTTTCACCCGCGCCGACATCGCCGCCAACCATGTGCGTTTTGTCGCCGATGGTGGCAGTTCGGCGCCGAGCTTCAGCATTTCGGCTTCCGACGGCAGCAACACCTCGCCGTCACTGGCTGGAAGCAGCACCTTCACCGGGATCAACGATGCTCCGGTTCTGGTGCACAACGGCTTCAACGTCACCAAAGGCCTCGCCGCCATCCTCGACAACAGCATGATCGCAGCCAGCGATGAAGATAACAGCGCCGCCCAGCTCACCTTCACCGTCTCCAATCTCACCCACGGCAGCTTCGAGAAGTTCACCGGCTCATGGGCCACGGCCACTAGCTTCACCCAGGACGATGTCGATGCCGCACATGTCCGCTTTGTTCATGATGACTCGGTCAGCGCCCCGACCTACTCGATCAGCGTCAGCGACGGCGCCATCAGCATCGGCCCCAACGCCGGCACGATCAACTTCAGCGCCACCAACACCCCGCCGGTACTCACCCTCGGCACCTTGGTGATCGAAGAACGCGAATCTCAGATCATCACCAGCAGCCTGATCAATTCCACCGACGACGGGGCGACCAGCACCCAGCTCACTTATACGGTCAGCAACCTCACTCATGCCGACTTCCAGAAGTTCAGCGTCACCTGGGGCAATGTCAGCAGTTTCACCAAGCAGGACGTTCTTGATGGCTTCATCCGCATCGTCCACGATGGCAGCAATAGCGCTCCGACTTATTCCATCACCGCCAGCGACGGTTCCTTGGATTCGGCCACCCAGAATGCCGCGATCAGCTTCACCGCCACCAATGACTCGCCCGTCATCCTCACCGCCAAGCCGCTGATCCTCGACGGCATCACCCACAAAGTGACGCTGACAACCTCTCTCCTCAATGCCACTGATCTCGACGCTGAAGACACCGCTGCCAACCTCACCTACACTTGGAGCGGCTTGGATACCCATGTCGTCATCCAAAAGAGCAATGTCACCGTCACCACCTTCACGCAAGCGGATTTGGCCGCTGGATTGATCACCCTCTACCGCGAGCCCGGCGTCAACACCGGGGTCGCGACCGACACCGTCACCTTCACCGTCACCGATCTGCAGAATGCCAGCGCTAGCGCGAATGTCAGCGTCTATGACGACGCCATGCTCGGAGCGATGAAAGACGCCAGCACCGAATGGAAATGGACCGACCAATCACTCACCTACTGCTTCCTGACCTCGATGCCAGGCTATTACTCCGGTACCGACACCCCGGTGGTCAATGGCAATTTCCAGGCCTTCACCACGGCCCAAAAAGCCGCCGCCGTCAGCATCATGGACTACATCAGTTCGATCACCAACCTGACTTTCACCGAAACCACCGACGTCACCCAGTCGCAGATCACCTTCGCCTCCTGCGACCAGTCCGGCGGCGCCTACGCCTTCGCCTATTTCCCGGAGTGGGCAGGCAGCGCCACCAATGGTGTCGGTGGCGACTTCTGGTTCAACAGCACCGAGTCCGCCGTCAGCGTCTCCCCGGGTTCCTACGCTTACACCACCTTCCTGCATGAACTCGGACACGCCCTCGGACTAACCCACCCCTACGACGACGGCGTCACTTATTCAGACAATTCCGGCGGTGGTTCGTGGCCCGAGACTGACGGCTCCTACACCCTGATGTCCTACATTGATCACCCGAGCATCACTCCCGGAGAAACCAACGCCCAGACCTACATGCTCCAAGACCTTGCTTCCTTGCAGCAGAACTACGGCAGCAATGCCAGCACCAACAGCGGCAATACCACCTACACATTTGCCCAATTCGATGGCAAGATCATGTCCCCCTGGGATGCCGGTGGCACCGACACCTTCGACTTCTCCGCCGCCACCTACGCCCTCAGCGTCGACCTCCGCGCTGGGCATTTCAGCGACCTCTACGACGCCTCGATCTCCGGCGGCAACAACCTCGTCATCCCCTACAATGTCACCATCGAAAACTGCAACGGCGGCGCTTCCGACGACATCATCGTCGGCAACGACGTCGCCAACACCCTCAGCGGCAATGACGGCAACGACACGATCACCGCCGGCGGCGGCGCCGATGTCTTGAGCGGCGGCAATGGCAACGACATCTTCATCATCGCTTCCTCCGATTTCAGCTCGATCAGCGGCGGCGCCAACACCGACACCCTGAGCCTGATCAGCGCCCGCCTCGACTTCACCGAGCTCGCTGTCAACGCCGTCACCGGCATCGAAATCCTCGACCTCAGCGATAGCAGCGCCCAGGTCCTGCGCCTGAAAGCCGCCGACATCCTTGAGCTCGATGGCGGCGCCACCGGCAGCTCCGCCCTCCGCGTCACCGGCACAGCGTCTGACATGGTCGACCTCGACCTCGAAAGCTCCGGTTACGCCAAAGGCAGCGCCTTCACCGTCAGCTCCATCATCTACGACCTCTGGCACAGCAGCCTTGCCAGCACCGCCGACATCCTGGTCCAGCAAAACATCACGGTTGTTTGATCCTTAAACCTAAAAACCGCAGTTGAAAGGTTCAAAGGTTCAAAGGTTGAAAGGATTAGCTGCAACAGCAACAACTAACGACTATGAAGAAAAACTTCGGCAGTCATCTTCGCCGCCCCTGAAGATTGCTCTTAGAATCGGCTCTTGTTGCTGTTGTTCATGCGCTTGCGTTTCAACCTTTCAACCTTTCAACCCGGTTCCATTCCTCTGCTGCGGTTTTTAGGTTAAACCGAATCGACTCTTGCTCTTTTTGACGATATCGCCAAGCACCTCGAAATCAGCCTGCAACTTCCCGAAGGCTGGAAATCCAGCGTCGCCAAAGACGGCACCGTCACCCTCGACTGAAAGCCCCTCCCTGTCCACCGCGCTTTTTGGGCTTATACTTGGCGCCAACAACCCATGAAGCTCTTATGAAAACCGCAGTTCTCCTTTCCGGTGGCGTCGACAGCTCGGTGGCTCTGGCGCTGCTGAAGCGTCAAGGCGGCCACGATCTGTGCGCCTTCTACCTCAAGATCTGGCTCGAAGACGAGCTGGCCTTCCTCGGCGAATGCCCGTGGGAAGACGACCTGAAAAACGCCCGCGCCGTCTGCGAGGCCCAAAGCGTGCCGCTGGAAGTGGTGTCGATGCAGCGCGAATACCACAGCCGCGTCGTCAGCTACGTCATCGCCGAGTTGAAACAAGGCCGCACCCCGAGCCCCGACATCCTGTGCAACGAGCGGGTCAAGTTCGGCGCCTTCTTCGATGCCATCGACGAGTCGTGGGACAAGGTCGCCACCGGCCACTACGCCCAGGTCGAGGAGCAGGACGGCCTCTTCCGTTTGCGTCGCGCTCCCGACCCGGTGAAGGACCAGACATACTTCCTTTCGGCCTTGTCGCAAAAGCAACTCAGCCGCATTCTGTTTCCCATCGGCCATCTGCAGAAGAGCGAAGTGCGAAGCGAGGCCTCGGCCTTCGACCTGTTCAACAAGGACCGCAAGGATTCGCAGGGCATATGCTTCCTCGGCAAGATCAAATACAACGACTTCGTCCGCTTCCATCTCGGCGAGAAGGAAGGCTGGATCGTCGAGCTCGAAACCGGCAAGCGCCTAGGCAAGCACAAAGGCGTCTGGTTCCACACCATCGGCCAACGCACCGGTCTTGGCCTCTCCGGCGGGCCCTGGTTTGTCGTCCGCAAGGATCTCGAAGCCAACACCGTCTTCGTCTCCCACAAGGACCACGCCGCCGAGATCGCCTGTCGCCGCATCGACCTGGCTGAGCTTCACTGGTGCGAAGGGCGGCCACCGGCAAGCGAGCGGGTCAGCGTCAAATTGCGTCATGGTCCGCGTCTGCTCGGCGCGACTCTGCAGCTCGGCGACGCAGGCTGCGGCCGTCTCGAACTAGACGACACCGATCAAGGTGTGGCGCCGGGCCAGTCGGCGGTGATCTACGATGGCGAGTGGTGCCTAGGACGCGGAGTGATTCAGCGCGGTTTGCCGGGTTGAGCTGACGGAGTATCTTGCGCAGTTAATCAAGGATCCCGATGAGCCTGTATCGCACAATGTTCAGCACTGTCCTTCTCGTCATGAAAGACGAGAATCTGCGCGACTTCTTCTCTCGGGTCCTGGGCAATTCCGGCTTGGAAATCCTAGATATCGGCGACGAAGGTCAATTGGCCAAGCTCAACGATTCGGAGGCCAAGGCGTTGCGTTGCATCGTCATCGATGAGCCTGTCGACGCCAAGGCCTGCATGGATAACTTGACAGCCCGCTGGGAGAGCTTTGGCCTCCGGCCGCCGCCGGTGATCGCGATGATCCGCAAGAATGCCGGCAACGAAGGTCTCTGCCGCGAACTGTTCACCACCGTGATGATGAAGGTGAATTTCGACATCGCCGGCCTGGTCGGCCAGGTCGAACTTTTCTCTTGCGGCAAGCTCGACAGTCAGGGCCGCGGCCCCAACTCCACCGTCGTCATCCTGCCGCCGCTGATCAAGTGATCGGCTTCAGTTTTTCGGCACGAGCCGGAGGCTGAGCTTGCCTTGAGTCAAAATCGCATCGCTGGACCAGCGGGCGTCGCTGCTTTCGATGCTGCTGCCGGGAGGAAGGAGCAGGAGCGGCCAAGGCCGGGCTTGCAGCTGCCAAGGACCGAGGACGGCGCTCAGATTCTGCCCATCGCAGTGGACTTCCATCGGCACTTTGCCGGCACGGGCAAGGAGGTTGCACAGCTTGGCCCGGTCTTCGCTCGCCATGCCGACGGCGCGAACTTGCGGCAGAATGAAACGGCAGGCGGTGGCGATCTCGCCGGCCTCTGCCAAGGACTGGGCCAACAGGATCGGATCCTTGCCCTCAGTCAGGGTCTTCATCCAGGGACTAGACAGATCATGGGCGGCCAAGGCGCCCTTGGTCAGCTCCCGTGCCTCGTCGCTTTTCTGCCTTTGCAGGAGGGCGAGGATGAGGGCGCGCCTGGCCGTGCCGTGATGGGCGCCATTTTCGAGGGCTTGGCGGGCCAGACTCTCGCCTAGGCGCAGGTCACCCGTGTCGAGCGCGAGGCGTGAGGCGCGAAGCAGTTCATGGGCCTTGTCAAAATCGCGGTTGCTCTCAATGTTGGTGACCAGCACGGCGCCGACGAGAACGGCGGCAAGGAGGCTGAGACCGAGGACGAGGGCATAGCTGAAAAAGCGGCGGTTGCGCTGCAGATAGAGACGGAAATGCTTGCCCCGCCCGGCCCGCTCCGCCTTGGGAGCGTAGCCGGCGAGATAGGCGATCAAGTCGCGCTGCAGCTCGTTGACTTTCTGGTAGCGGCCATCGGGGGATTCAGCGAGGGCCTTCATCGCCACGGCGGCGAGCGACTCCGGCACCTGGCCGCCGGGAAGGTGGTTCAGTTGGATCTGGTCGGCTCCTTCGCTGTTGGCCTGGCGATTGTAGACCAGCGGGTCGCGAACGCCTTCGGTGAACTTCTTGCGAATCACCGCGGTGGTGGTCCGTCCCGAAGCCGGCGGACGCAGCACCAGGATGTTGTAGAGCATGCCACCGAGGGAATAGATGTCGCTTCGGGTGCCGACGATACTGGCGTTTCCGGAAGCCTGCTCCGGCGCCATGAAGGCGGGCGTGCCTAGAACCTTGCCGTCTTCGTGGCTGGCATCGACATGGGCTTCGTCATCAAGGTGGACCATCTTGGCCGGATCGACCCGCGGGCCGTGGCGGCGAAGGCGGGCAAGCCCCCAGTCCATTACCAGGACTTCACCGAAGGCGCCGACCATGATGTTCTCGGGCTTCAAATCGAGGTGGACGACGCCTTTGTTATGAGCGTAGGCGACGGCATCGCAGGTCTTCAGGAGGATGCCGATCAGCACCTGCAGATTGTAGGTGGCGAGGGTCTCTGCGTGACCTTCCGCCAGTCGATCGAGGATGGCCCCAAGATTTTCGCCCTGGACCTCCTTCATGGCATAGAAGTAGTCGCCGTCATCGGTCGAGCCGATCTCATAGACCGGGACGATGTTGGGGTGGGCCAGCTGACCGGTGATCTGGGCTTCTTTGAGGAAGTAGCGCAAGGAGATGCCGGCGACCAGCTCGCGACGGAGGAACTTGATCGCGACGTTGCGGCCAATGGCCATGTCGCGGGCGGAATAGATGCGGCCCATGCCGCCTTCGCCGAGAATCTTCTGCAGATGATAATGGTCGGAAAAGCGCCGATGAGGCATCACCGCACGCAGCATCGAACCGGTGGTTTCATGTCGAGGAATATGAGCTTCTGAGTCACCCATCTGCGTCATCCTGTCCTTGCTGGCCACCAAGATAAAGGCGAGCGTCGAGAATGCGCGCGGCCACGGCATTTTTCGGCAGGATGCCGCAAGTCCGAGAAACGCCAAGTGTGAATTTGGCGTTTGCATCTTACCGCAGTCTGACTAGGGTTGTCGGCGTCAACCCCTTCAGGAGAATTCCCATGCCTTGGCGCAAACGCCTCGGGGCGTCTGAAAAGGCCCCCATCGAGAAAATCCAGGATGCTGCCGTGAGCAAGCTCTTCGGCGTCATCTCAGGCAGCGTCTGCGCTGTCCTCGGCTACTTCGCCCCGTTGATGGTGGTCAACTTCATCAACTTCCTGTCGGAAAACACCGGCGGCCAAGCTACGATCAGCACGGGCACCGACACGATGATGTATGTCCGCATCGGCTGCGCTGCCATCGGCTTCTTCGTCATGTTTCTGCGGAGCTGAATCACTCTTCGGGATTTTCTTCCCGGGTGATCAACCAGGCGCGACGCATCATCTCCAGCGCTAAGGCGATGACCGGCATAAGGCAGCACAGGGCGAATTGCCCGGCAGCGAGATTTTCCAGATCCCAGCGGGAATGGGTGAGCTGTGGCAGGTGATCGAGGCTAAGCTTGACGAAGTCGTTCATGATGTCGCCTTTGCCCTCTTCATACCAGTTGCGGACTTCGGCATCGTGGCTGATGCCCCAGAAGAGCTTGGCGTCGTGCGCTAGCAACAAAAAGCCGGCGAAGGCGTGCAGGACGCGGTCGGCCAGGCCGGCGGTGTCGCGGGCGCTCAAGCTGCGCCAGACAAAAAGACCGCCGACCAAGAGGACGGCGCCATGGCCGAAATAAACGATTACCGACTGATGGGCGTCGTAGCTGGTGAAGACGACTTGATGGAGGATCGCCAGCGGAATGATCAGCCCGGCGAGCAGGAAGCGCCCATACAAAAGGAAAAAGCAGAAGGCTCCGATGAAGATCATCCGGTACAGCCAGATCGAATCCGGCGCCTGTTCGAGGCAGGGCGTGACGCCGCCGCCATAGGTGAAGTCGAAGGCCGGAATGCCGGGACAGCCCAGGCACCAACCCGCCGCCGCATGCCCGGTCTCGTGCACCAGGGTGACCAAGGTGCTCATGACAAAATTCAGGAAGGGGAATAAGAAAATCAAGGCGCAGGCCAAGCCACCCCCGCCGCAGCACAGCAGGGCAGTGAGGAAGTCGCGGTTGAAGAGGCGGGTAAGCATGGGACGGATTCCTTATCAATAATTCACCCCGCCGTCGCCGGCGGGGCTTTTTTCTCAACCAAGAATTTCCTTCAGGCTCTGGCCGGGAGCGAAGGTGCGACCGTCCTCCCAAGGGGCTTGTAAAGCGCCGGTGCTCCAGCGGCTGAGGCGGTAGATCATGGCGAAGTCGAAGCTGACGGCGGCGCCGCCCTGGCCACCGACCACTTCGGAGCCGCGCATGACGTTGTCCATCATACGGCCGGGGTGGAGGAGGTGGTAGGGGTTGCGCTCGACTTCGCCGGTGTGGGCGGCAAGTGCGGCGACGATCAGGGCTTCCTGTTCGGAGCTGACCCCGACAAGAAGGTTGGGGCCGTTCATGGCGTGCCAGAATTCGGTCTCGAGGATGCTGGTCTTGAAACTCGGATCGCGCTGGCTGGCGAGTTTGAGAGCATCCATGCCGAGATGATGGACGCCGATGTGCGTCGAGTTGAAATCGTCGTCGTGCGGGAAGGTCACCAGCGCCGGGCGCTCAGCGAGGAGGAATGCGGCGGTTTCTTCGACCTTTTTCTGCCACTCGGCCGGATCGGCGCTGCGGCTCTTAGGGTTCACATTGTCGAAGGCGCGGCCGCCGTTCGGAACAACATTGCGGAAGCCGAGGATGGCGCAGGCGTCGCGCAGCTCGGCGAGGCGGCCGTCCTTGCGGGCGGCGTTGGAGCCGAGGGTGACGGCGTAGTTGACGATTTCGCAGCCGAGCTCTTCCTGCAGGCGCAGGGGCAGGGCGGCCATGACGCATTCGTCATCGGGGTGGGGCGACAGGATGACGACCTTGGGGCCTTTGCCGTTGGCGCGGACGGCGGTGGCGCCGCCGAGGGGAAGTTGGCGGCCTTGGCGGATCAGGTCGACGCCGGCTTTGACGAAATCGAGATAGGCAGAGGCATGATTCTTCACTGGGGAGTTCCTCGGATTTGATATTCGGGGTGACTGAGGCTCCACAGGGCGCGAAGCGTGACTTGGCAAGCACTGGCGAGTGACTCGGGGCGGATCTTGTCGAGCGTGTCGTCCTCGGTGTGCCACCAGGAATTGCGCGGGCCGAAATCGAGATCGATGATGTCGAGCGCCGGCACCCCGGCTTCGAGCCAGGGCTTGTGGTCGTCGGTCATGCCGTCGCGTCCGGCGGCTTCGAATTGCGCTTCGCTTTTGTTGACCAGGGCGCAGCCGGCGACGAGTTCTTGCAATTGGTCATGGCCGTAGAGGCGGGCATTGAGATTGAGGTCGCCGATCATGTCGAGATTGATCATCGCCTTGACCTCGGCGAGGCGGCCGGCCTGGCGGAAATTGCGCACTTGGCGGTAGGAGCCGAAGAGGCCATCGCCTTCGCCCTCGGTGAAGGCGACTTCGGCTTCTTCGCCGTCGTAGAAGGTGAAGAGGAGGGAGCGACGACTGGCCCATTTGGGCTTGTCGGCGGCGATCACTTCCATCAGGTGCAGCAGCGCCGCGGTGGACGAGCCGCCGTCATTGGCGCCGGTGAATTTCGGCATCGAGGCGATTTTCTTGGTGTCGTAATGGCTGCCGACGATGATCAGCCCGGGCTCTTTGCCGGGGAGCAGGCATTCGACGTTGACGAAGGCGCGTTCCTGGCGGCCGCGCGGCAGGGTCCAGCGGTCGGTCTTGACCTGGAAGCCCAGAGCGGTGGCGCGGGCGGCGATGTCTTCATGAGCTTTTTTCCAGGCGTCTGAACCGGCAAGGCGGGGTCCGGCGGCGAGGTGGTTTTCGAGGATCTTGAAGGCGGCCTTGCCGTCGATGCGCTCAAGGCCGGGCGGTACCGCGTCGGGGTGCGACAAGCCGGGCGCGGCCGGGGGCTGGCAGGCGGCGAGGAAGAGGAGGGCGCAGGCTGAAAGGTTGAAAGGTTGAAAGGTTGAAAGGTGACGAAGAAGACGCCGCCGCCAAATGACGAAAACACTTGTCCCTGGTTCGCTGTTTGACTTTTCAACCTTTGAACCTTTCAACCTTTCAACCTCTTCTGGTATCTGCCGTTTCATTCGTTTTCGATCTTGATGCCTTTGCGCTGCCAGGTCGGAATATCGAGATTCTGACCATTCCACAGGGTCGGCTTGAGTGATTTCGAGAAGGCTCCGGCGCTCAGTTCCTGCAGCTCGAGTTCGCCTTGCAGATTGTCGCCGGAATCGTGGATGCCGCTGCGGCTGGAATGGGTCTTGTGGCGGCGGTGCTGCGGCGGCTTGGAGCCGTGCGCGGCTGGGCTTTTGCTCTTGGCGTAGCGGATGATCAGGAGGACCGCCTGGACGCTGCCGGCCTGGGCGTGAGAGGTCAGGCCGACGAGGATTTCGGCGCGCGGGTTGAGGACGTCCTTGATCTTGGCGATGCAGTCGTTGGCGGTGGCCATCGACAGGTCGGCTGAAGCGCTGAGGGAGAGCAGGGCGGCGTCGCAGCTTTCGAGCTGCTGCGAGCCGGCGACCATGGGGAAGGCCTTGAGTTCGGCGGCGAGGCGGACGCTGAGGCCTTCACCGGCGGCAGCGGCGAGGGCGATGCGGCATTCGGCGTCTCGCTTGCGCAAGAGGGTGCGGAGATGACTGAAATCGACCGGCATAGCGCCGCCGCCGCGGCTGATCGAGATCAGCGCGCTGAGCGATTCGGCGATCGCCTCGTCGACATGGCGGAAGGCGTCGCTGACGCTGCCTCCCATGGTCTGGAAGAGCGCGTCGCCCTCGAGGCAGACCACGACGTCGGCGGTGTCGCGCAGCTGTTCGAGGCAGCGCTCGGCGTTCTTGCGACGCAGGTTGCCTTCGTTTTGGAAGGGACGGGTGCAGACGAAGAGAGTGGCGATGCCGGCGTCCTTCAGGGCCCGGGCGAGGCTGGGGGCGGCGCCGCAAGCGGTGCCGCCACCGAGAGGAGCGACGATCAAGGCGATGCGACTACCCTTGACGTAGTCGAGGATGGCCGAACCGGCAGCGGCATAGCATTTCTCGCCGAGAAGAGCGTCGCCGCCCGTGCCGTCGGGACAGATGTCGCCGAGACGGAAGCGGCGCGTGATGGTGCTGGCATCGAGATCGGCGGCGCAGCTGTCGGCAGCGGCGAGATCGA
>CAMCSH010000125.1 GCA_945877655.1 Lentisphaera araneosa HTCC2155
ACCAACCCGCCCCTCGACGGCATCCGGGAAGAGCTGGTCACCTCGCTTGACCTCAACATGGGTTCGGCCCACAACATCTTCCACGAAGGCCCGGAGCACTGCCGCCGCCTCAAGCTCGAAGATCCGATCATCACCAACGCCCAGCTCGAGATCCTCCGCGCTCTCGACCAGGAAGACCTGCGCGCCGTCACCCTGCCCATCCTCTTCAAAGCCGCTGATGGCCGTGTCGGCCTCGAGCGCGCCCTCGAAGAACTGGTGATCAAGGCGGTCACCGCCGTCGACGCCGGCAAGACCATCCTCATCCTCTCCGACCGCGGCGTCAACAAGGAGATGGCCCCCATCCCCGCCCTGCTCGCTCTCTCCAGCCTGCACCACTCGCTCGTCCGCCTCGGTCGCCGCTCGCGCGCCGGCCTGGTGATGGAGACCGCTGAAGCCCGCGAAGTCCACCACTTCGCCACCCTCTTCGGCTACAGTGTCTCCGCCATCAACCCCTCCCTCGCCTTCGAAACCATCGAAGAACTGATCGCCACCGGCCGCCTCACCGAGACCGACCCGAAAAAAGCAGTCAAGAACTTCATCAAGGCTTCCGGCAAGGGCTTGGTCAAAGTGATGACCAAGATCGGCATCTCCACCCTGCACAGCTACCGCGGCGCCCAGATCTTCGAAGCCATCGGCCTCAACCGCGAACTGGTTGACCGTCACTTCTGCAAGACCCAGACCCGGATCAGCGGTATCGGCATGGCCGAGATCGCCGCCGACGCCGTTACCCGCCACGCCAAGGCCTTCCCCAAGGTCGCCATCGCCGGCAACCTCGACCTCGAAGTCGGCGGTGAATATCAGTGGCGCCGCAACGGCGAACGCCACCTCTTCAACCCCTTCACCATCGCCAAGCTGCAAGACGCGGTCCGCCGCGACTTCCCGCAGTCCTACGCCGAATACGCCAAGGCGATCAACGACCAGTCGAAGACCCTCCTCACCCTCCGCGGCCTGATGGAATTCGTCGGCTCGGAAGCGGTCCCGCTCGACGAAGTCGAATCCTGGGAAGACATCGTCAAACGCTTCAAAACCGGCGCCATGTCCTACGGCTCGATCTCCCTCGAAGCCCACGAAAACCTCGCCATCGCGATGAACCGCCTCGGCGGTAAATCGAACTCCGGTGAAGGCGGCGAAAACCCCAACCGCTTCGCTAAAGATGCCAACGGCGACTGGCGCAACTCCGCCATCAAACAGGTCGCTTCCGGCCGCTTCGGCGTCACCAGCCACTACCTCGCCAATGCCCTCGAGATCCAGATCAAGATGGCCCAGGGCGCCAAGCCCGGCGAAGGTGGTCAGCTCCCCGGTGACAAGGTCTCGCCCGAGATCGCCGCCTGCCGTCACTCGACTCCTTGGGTCGGCCTGATCTCGCCGCCCCCCCACCACGACATCTACTCGATCGAAGACCTGGCCCAGCTCATCTACGACCTGAAAAACGCCAACAACCGCGCTCGCATCAACGTCAAGCTGGTGTCGGAAGTCGGTGTCGGCACCGTCGCTGCCGGCGTTGCCAAGGCCAAGGCCGATGTCATCCTCGTCTCCGGCTATGACGGCGGCACCGGTGCTTCGCCGCTGACCTCGCTCAAACACGCCGGCCTGCCCTGGGAACTCGGCATCGCCGAAGCTCAGCAGACCCTGGTGATGAACGACATGCGCGGCCGCATCGTCCTCGAATGCGACGGCCAGCTCAAGACCGGTCGCGACGTCGCCATCGCCTGCCTTCTCGGCGCCGAAGAATTCGGCTTCGCCACCGCCCCCCTCGTCGCCTCCGGCTGCATCATGATGCGCGTCTGCCACCTCAACACCTGCCCGGTCGGCGTCGCCACCCAGGACCCCGAACTGCGCAAGAAGTTCGCCGGCAAGCCCGAGCACGTCGTCAACTTCATGCGCTTCGTCGCCGAAGAACTGCGCCAGATCATGGCCCAGCTCGGCTTCCGCACCATCAACGAGATGATCGGCCGCTCCGACAAGCTGCAGATGCGCAAAGCCATCGAGCACTACAAGGCGAAAGGACTCGACTACTCGAAGATCCTCTACCGCCCCGACGTGCCCGACACCTTTGCCCGCCGCAACGTCTCGAAGCAGGATCACAACCTCGAACAAGTCATGGACGAGCGCCTGCACGAAATCTGCCGCCCCGCCATCGAGCAGGGCCAGACGGTCAAGTGGGAAGGCCGCATCTGCAACGAGGACCGCTCCGTCGGCGCCATCCTCTCCAGCAAGATCTCCCGCCGCTACGGCTCCGCCGCTCTGCCCGAAGACAGCATCCAGCTCACCTTCCGCGGCATGGCCGGCCTGTCGCTCGGCGCCTTCACCGTCAAAGGCATCACCATCACCTCGATCGGTGCCACCAACGACTTCCTCGGCAAAGGTCTCTCCGGCGGTAAAATCATCGTCCGTCCGCCCGAAACCGCCACCTTCAAGGCTGAAGAAAACGTCATCACCGGCAACGTCTGCTTCTACGGCGCCACCTCTGGTGAAGCCTACATTCGCGGCATCGCCGGCGAACGCTTCTGCGTCCGCAACTCCGGCGCCAACACCGTCGTCGAAGGCGTCGGTGACCACGGCTGCGAATACATGACCGGCGGCCGCGTCGTCGTCCTCGGCCGCACCGGCCGCAACTTCGCCGCTGGCATGTCGGGCGGCATCGCCTACGTCCTCGATGAAGTCGGCGACTTCGCCACCCAGCGCTGCAACCTCGAAATGGTCGGACTTGAAGCCGTCTCCGGCGCCGACGAAGTCGAGCTCAAGGCCTTGATCAGCAAGCACGCCGAACTCACCGGCTCGGAACTCGCGACCCGCCTCCTCAAGGATTGGGCCCGCGTCCTCCCCCGCTTCGTCAAGGTCATGCCGACCGATTACAAGAAGGCGCTCGAACGCCTCGCCAAAGACCAATCCGCCGTCAAGGCCTGAGCCCCCCTCCAGGAGAAATACACCATGGGCAAAATCACCGGATTCAAAGAATTCCCCCGCAAAGTCGAGGCCAAGCGCCCCGTCACCGAACGCCTCGTCCACTACAAGGAGTTCACTGAGCTCCTGAGCAAGGACGAGCTGCAGAAACAAGGCGGCCGCTGCATGAACTGCGGCGTCCCCGTCTGCACCTCAGGCTGCCCCCTCGGCAACATGATCCCCGACTTCAACGACATGATCTGGCGCGGCGAGTGGGACAAGGCTCTCACCCAGCTCCATGCAACCAACAACGTCCCCGAGTTCACCGGCCGCCTCTGCCCGGCACCCTGCGAAGAATCCTGCGTCCTCGGCATCAACGAGCCCGCCGTCGCCATCGAGACCATCGAGAAGCACATCGTCGAGAAAGGCTTCGAGATGGGCTGGATCAAGCCCCAGCTTCCCGCCAAACGCAGCGGTAAAACCGTCGCCGTCGTCGGCTCTGGCCCCTCCGGCCTCGCCACCGCCCAGCAGCTCAACCGCGCCGGCCACGAAGTCACCGTCTTCGAACGCGCCGACCGCATCGGCGGCCTCCTGCGCTATGGCATCCCCGACTTCAAACTCGAGAAGTCGGTGATCGACCGCCGCGTTGCCGTCATGGAAGCCGAAGGCATCGTCTTCAAGACCAATGCTCACATCGGCGTCAGCGTCTCCTCCGTCGTCCTCAAGGACTTTGATGCCGTCGTCCTCTGCGGCGGCGCCACCAAGGCCCGCGGCCTCACCATCCCCGGCTCCAATCTCGATGGCGTCGTCCAGGCCATGCACTTCCTGCCCATGCAGAACAAGACCAATGCCGGCGACAAGATCGAAAACCGCATCATGGCCACTGGCAAGAACGTCATCGTCATCGGTGGCGGCGACACCGGTTCCGACTGCATCGGCACCTCGAACCGCCACGGCGCCAAATCGGTGACCAACTTCGAGCTCTTCGGCAAGCCCACCCCCGAGCGTCCCTCGAATCAGCCCTGGCCCTTCTGGCCGATGCGCCTGAAGACCACCACCTCCCACGAGGAAGGCGTCGAGCGTTTCTGGTCGATCTCGACCAAGGAATTCAAAGGCGAGAACGGCAAGCTCAAGTCGCTGGTCACCGTCAACGTCGAGATCGAGCACACCAAGACCGGTCCGAAAATCAAGGAAGTCCCCGGTTCCGAGAAAGAGTGGCCCTGCGAGCTCGCGCTCCTCGCCCTCGGCTTCCTCGGTGCCGAAACCGACACCATGATCGCCGACCTCGGCCTCGAAGTCGACCCCCGCGGCAACGTCAAAGCCGACGAGACCAACTACCGCACCAGCGTCCCCGGCATCTTCGCCGCCGGCGACATGCGTCGCGGCCAGTCCCTCATCGTCTGGGCCATCTCCGAAGGCCGCGAAGCCGCCTACCACGTCGACAAGTTCCTCATGGGCTCGTCCAACCTCCCCCGCAAGGGCGACGGCGACATCCCCCGCGTCTGATCCGTGGCTCGACCATCCCTGGTCGAGTTCATTCAGGATTTGATCCAAGCCGCCGCTCCTGAAAGGGGCGGCGGCTTTTCGCGTTCTTCAATGGGACTCGATCGTCCCGATCAAGGTGTTCCGTGGCTCAAGCTTCCAGCTTGAGATGAGTGAAATGACTGGCCTATCAATTCGCCTGATAACTTTCCAATTTGAGCGTGAGGCAGCAGGATAGCAAACTTTAAGCGCCTCGATATCTATCGATGTCTGTCGATATCGCGATAACTATCGAAGGTATCGACAGACATCGACAGATATCGAGAGCTTTTTCGTTCTTGCCGCTTCCGCAAAAAACCACTGCCCCCGCAAATTCATTCGCGGGGGCATAGATCCATTATGAATGACCGGAAATGCTGCTTGTCCTAGCTTCCTGAAATCTGCACCGTGAAAAAGCAGCGGAGCAAGCAAGGCGAACGCGACTCCGCCGACGGCTACGAACAGGAGAGCGAACAGTATGGCTTTGATCATTATAGATGGCTTTGGGTGATGTGGTCTAACGTTTGACATGAGCGGCGGCTGGCGGCAAGCGAAGCTTGCCGGAGGACGTTCGCTCGATGGAAGGGTTAGCCGTCGACGTGGCGTGCGAATGCATACTGGAGCAGTGAGGTTCGGCCTTGGATATGCAGGACCCGCACCTGCATGACAACACCATTTGCGTCTTCCAGTTCGAACGGAACATCGACTTCAAAGGTTGACGGCTGTTGGACGCCGCCGCCTATGGCGACGTTGTCGGCGTATAGGTACATGCGATTGTGTGTATCCAGTATCGGGTTCAGGCGACCCTCCAGCCCCGGAATGTGTCCGGTGCTATGGCAGATGATCGAACCTGTGTTCTCTGAATCGAAGACCGTGACGGTCAGATCAGTGCAGGGGTCCCACGAGTGAATGACCGCGCCCGGATGTTTGGGATGAGCGACCAACAGTTGATAGAGACGGCGCGTCGGTATGGACAAAGCGGCCACGCCATCAGCGGGCGTGACCGCGCTCTTCGTAGTGCCGTTGTCGGCGATGGCGGTAACCGATGCTCCTGCAACGGGTAGGCCACTGGAAGAAACGACGGACACTCTGGCGTGAATCGGGTCGATACCAGGCGCGTTTTTCACTGAAAACATGGCGCGACGTATCGACTCCGAAGGAATAGTGCGCCCGCTATTCACTAGTTTGGTCTGAACTACCTTGACGAACTCTTGAGGAGGTCGCCCAGCTAGGGAGATGTACCCCACGGTTGGTAAAACACCGGGAATCGGTGTGTCGTCAAACCTCGTTGGAAGTATGTACTCCTGATGCTCTTGGAACGCGCGCGCTTGCATGGCCTGGCGCTCGTGATTGGTCCACAACTTGCGAGCGTAATGCTCCGAAATGAACATGATCGTGTACAGAGCCTTGTTCTGATAGACGTCAGACAAGTAGTCGTAGAGGTTCTTGCCCCAGAGGTTTGATTCCTCAAAGAGATCGTAGAAGACCTTGACACCAGAGTCTCGCAATAAGTTTGCGACTTGATCGACGTAAACCCGGTCTTCTCCGGCGAACGAAAGAGCGATCTCAAACTCAACTGTGCGGGTCATATTTTCTCGATGGCTAACAGGTTGATATCCTTCATAAATCCCAAGGTATCGACTGTACCCGGCCTGTCAATGCGCCGGATGACTTTCCAGTTTGAGCGTGAGGCAGCAGGACAGCAGACTTTAAGCACCTCGATATCTATTGATGTCTATCGATATCGCGATAACTATCGAAGGTATCGACAGACATCGAGAGCTTTTTCGAGCTCGCCGCTTCCGCAAAAAACCGCCCCCCGTAAATTCCTTTGCGTGGGCATAGATCATAGATCCATTATTCTTGGTCTCAGGCGATTCAGCTTTCCTCCTTGAATCTTCCAGCCTTCACAACGGCTACCGCCGCTGCGCCTTCATGATGCAGGATCGCAAGCTGTGAGACCATGTCGTGCTCATCGCAACTCACTGCTTCTTGCTGCGACGCAATCCGAATACAAAACCAGCCCCACCGCAAACGAGAAGAATGATCGGAAATGCTACTTGTCCTAGCTTCCTGAAATCTGCACCGTGAAAAAGCAGCGGAGCAAGCAAGGCGAATGCGACTCCGCCGACGACTACGAACAGGAGAGCGAACAGTATGGATTAGATCATAATAGATGGCTTTGGGTGATGTGGTCTAACGACCCCAAATCAGCTGCGCGCCGCCGAACGTCAGGCGGTGCGTCGGCTGCATTTGGAGGTTAGGCCGCTGGTCGGTGTCAACTAGGCCGATGGAGTGACCTACCTCCGCCATCACGGCGGAGTCCATTGTGATGACTAGCGCAGTCTGCCGCGCTCATTGAAGAAGACGAAAGCGCCGTCACGTCGCGCGGTCAGGATATCCGGAGCGCCGTCGCCGTTTACGTCGGCCACCGTGACCTGCGTGCCAATGCCGGCTTCGGAGTCTATCAAGAACGGCTCGAAGCGAGGGGCTCCACGAGCTGGCCTTATGAGCCGAAACCAGTACAGTACCGCAGGCCCGTTTACGTCGGGCACCCCACGGCCGTGGGCGCCCTTCCGTTTTCCAGTAATGATGTCCTTCTTGCCGTCGCCGTCGATGTCTGCCAGGGCCACGGCATGCAGTTGCGAAAAGGCGGCGCCGTACTTCTCACTTTCGGCTGGTAGCCCGAGGATGGGGTGCTGGACGAAGGACTTGCCGCCATCTAGGTTTTCGAACCAGGCCAAGCCGAAACCGTGCGCTTGCAGGCTCGTCACCACGTCGTTGTCTCCGTCGTTGTCCACGTCATAAGTGTGGATTTGTGCTCCCCCAGCGCCCTCATCGGACGCCGCTTGGCCCCAGAACGGAGCGGGGTGTGCAGTCCATGCACCCTCTGCCCCGTCCCTCGGGCGCTCCCACCAACCGGTTGCGAAGATGAGATCGGATCGACCATCGCCGTTGACGTCGCCGGCGCCGATGCCGTGGCTGTAAGGGCCCCACATGCCCTTCCCCGTGACTCGACGGAAGGTCCATGCCTCACTCGGTCGCGCCCAGTCCGGAGCTACCCAGCCACCAAAGCCGGCAGAGTTCGTGATCAATTCCGGTCGGCCGTCATCATCGATGTCGAGCAGCGCGGCCGATTCGTTCTCCACCTGAGAGTGCACTACGTGTTCCGCCCAGTAGCCAGCCGCGGGCCCAGGGTTCTCGTACCAGACCGCTTCGGACCCGCCAGGGCGACGCATCGACAAGATGTCAGTTCGGCCGTCCCGATTGAAGTCGTAAGGGAATACCGCATAGCAGTCCGAATCGCCGGTGATGGCAAACGGCGTCGCGCGGGGCGCTCGGAAGGCCACTTTGGTCACAAAGTCTGGTCCGATGTAGTAGTAAGGCCCGGCCACGATATCGATGACACGATCGTTGTTGAAGTCGCCAGCGTGGATGCCTTCCGAGTAGAATTCCGGATTGAGTAGAAGCTTGCGGAACCGTACCGGGGTTTCCTGCGCACTTGTGCCGACCAGGCCTGCCACTAAGACGGCCACCGAGACGGCCACCAAGACTGCCACCAAGGCGGCTGCTCCCACGCGAAGTACAGTCATGGCATCACTCCAGCACAAGTGGTTCGATGTCGGCCTATCGCAGAGTTAACCGGGCTTGGTGGCCAGCCGTTGGCGCTCCGGTTGAACGACCAGTTAGGCCGCACTCAGGTCACGATTGGGGTGCAGAGCTCAATCAAAGTCCCATCAGGTGCGCGCACGTAGGAGACCGTTTGTCCCCAGGGCTTGGCCACCGGAGGGGCGAGCTCTTGTGCACCCACCTGAACTGCCTTCAGGTGTGCTGCGGTCACGTCGGCTGTAACAAGGGCGATTTCGACACCAAGAGGTTGTGCGGAGTCGCTGGCCCGCACATGGCCTCCAGGGAAGTTCATGTCGCCAAGTTCATGTGCGGCGAAAGAGAGAGTTGTCTCTCCTGTGATGCGTTCACCGTAGGTTCCCGACTCATGCAAGAACTTGCGCTTCAAGCCAAAGGCGGCCTCGAAGAAGGATAGCGACTTGTCGACGTCAGGGACGTAAATGATGGTGTACCCCAGCTTCATGCGCGTTCCTCCGGTCTCTTTGGGTATTGGTCGTGCGGCCTAACAGGTTGATATCCTTCATAAATCCCAAGGTGTCGACTGTATCCGGCCTGTCAAGTCGCCGGATAATTTTCCTGTTTGAGCGTGAGGCAGCAGGACAGCAGACTTTAAGCACCTCGATATCTGTCGATATCGCGAGAACTATCGAAGGTATCGACAGACATCGACAGATATCGAGAGCTTTTTCGCTCTTGCCGCTTCCGCAAAAAATCGCCCCCCCGCAAATTCCTTTGCAGGGGGCATAGATCCATTATTCTTGCCCTCAGGCGATTAGCTTTCCCCTTGAATCTTCCAGCCTTCCCGATTAGAGAATGTCTCGTAGCTAGATTTATCGCTATAAAAAAGTTCATCATCGTTGATTTTCTCTTCCACGAAATACCCAAGGCTCAGCAGGGCTTCAAAGTCCATGTCCTTCGGAAATTCCTTTGGATCATTTAACACCGCTTCGAAAAATTCTTTTCCGTTAGCAACCACACAGCATCGAGCATATAAAAACAAATCAACACTAAAGTGATTCTCTTCGTCAATGTAAGCGCATTGACCGATTTCCCGGGCATGCGCTTCGGTGTCGAGCAGGAATAGTTTTTCTGTGAGGATTTTTACGAAATTCAGTAATGAATCATTGGTCATTTGCGACAAAGCTTTGACGGCCGGAGCACAGACCGCGTCGTCATCACCAAGCTTCTTCCAATTCAATAATCCTATCACACGCCAGAATACTTCTTCATTCATTTCCATGGTCGACCAATCAGGAGCAACATAGGCTGGAGGCTGACCTTCGAGATAACCTTCATTCAGCTTTTCTTTGATCAGTTTTTCCGCCAACTTGGCCGCTTCATCTGGGGTGTTAGCAACCTTTGTTTTTGACCTGAGAGCTGCCCCGGCTTTGCCCCATGAAGTCGTGCAATCTGAGCCCTTTACAGTCACGCTCCACACTTTGTTCGAGTTGTCGCTTTGGAAATAGAATTCTCTGTGCATAAACATCTCCAATTTTTAAGATTTTGCGCCCCCCGCAAATCTCTTCGCGGGGGGCGCAATTCTATCCGATCAATCGATCAGGCGTTGTAGGTCGAGGAGCTGACGTTGCCGCCGGTGCCGGTCCAGTTGGTGTGGAAGAACTGGCCGCGGGGCTTGTCGACGCGCTCGTAGGTGTGGGCGCCGAAGTAGTCGCGCTGGGCCTGCAGGAGGTTGGCGGGGACCACGGCGCTGCGGTAGCCGTCGAAGAAGGTCAAGGCTGTGCTGAAGCAGGGAGCCGGGATGCCGAGCTCGATGGCTTTGCAGACGGCACGACGCCAGCCGGGCTGGGCCTCGGTGACGGCCTTGGCGAAGAAGCCGTCGAGAAGCAGATTCTCGAGATTGGGATTGGTGGTGAAGGCTTCTTTGATGTTGCCGAGGAAGGCGGAGCGGATGATGCAGCCGCCGCGCCACATCAGGGCGATGTCGCCGAAGCTCAGGTCCCACTTGTAGGCCTTGCTGGCCTCGGCCATCAGCATGTAGCCTTGGGCGTAGGAGATGATCTTCGAGGCGTAAAGGGCGTCTTCGATGTCCTTGACGAACTGAGCCTTGTCGCCGGTGAATTTGACTTCCGGACCAGCGAGGACTTTCGAGGCGGCGACGCGTTGATCTTTCATCGACGAGACGCAGCGGGCGAAGACTGATTCGGCAATCAGGGTGAGGGGGATGCCGAGGTCGAGGGCGTTGATGCCGGTCCATTTGCCGGTGCCTTTCTGGCCGGCTCTGTCCATGATCTTGTCGAGCAGGAAAGTGCCGTCGGTGTCTTTGAACTTGAGGATGTTGGCGGTGATCTCGATGAGGAAGGAGTCGAGACGGCCGGTGTTCCACTTGGTGAAGATGGCGCTCATTTCATCGTTGGTGAAGCCAGCGGCTTTGAGCAGGGCGTAGCCTTCACAGATGAGCTGCATGTCGCCGTATTCGATGCCGTTGTGAACCATTTTGACGTAGTGACCGGCGCCGCCGTTGCCGACCCAGTCGCAGCAGGGGACCTTGTCGCCGACTTTCGCCGAGATCGACTGGAAGATGGGTTTGACCGCGGGCCAGGCGTCTTTCGAACCGCCGGGCATGATCGAGGGGCCGTGACGGGCGCCTTCTTCGCCACCGGAAACGCCGGTGCCGATGTAGAGCAGGCCTTTGGCGGCGAGCTCGGTGACGCGGCGCTCGGAGTCGGTGTACAGCGAGTTGCCGCCGTCGATGATGATGTCGCCTTTTTCGAGGAAGGGCAGGAGGGCTTCGATCTGCTGGTCGACAGCTTCGCCGGCCTTGACCATCATCATGATGCGGCGGGGAGTTTTGAGGCTGGCGCAGAGTTCTTTCAGAGAGTGAGTGCCGATGACATTCGAGCCCTTGGCGGCGTCAGCGAGAAACTCGTCGACTTTCGAAGTGGTGCGATTGAAGACGGCGACGGTGAAGCCGTGGTCATTCATGTTCATGACGAGGTTCTGGCCCATGACGGCGAGACCAATGAGGCCGATATCAGCTTGCGACATGTTGGGGTTCTCCGGGTGTAGTTGGCGGTTCTGCAGTTTAGCTCTACCTGCGCAGCTTGCCAATCGAGACATGGTGTCAACGCAGCGCCGCGACATCCCTATTTCCTTTGCCCACTTGCGCCCGCCCGCTCCCGCAAGCAAAATGGTGGGTGCCACACCCTGAGCTTGTCGGGGTGGATGAGGTGTGATGTCGGGGGGACTGAAGAATGGCGGCTGGCAGCAAAAGACGA
>CAMCSH010000126.1 GCA_945877655.1 Lentisphaera araneosa HTCC2155
CGGGACTTCGCTTTTGAACAGCAAGCTCGTCTCCCTCACAAGCCGAATCATGTTCGTCGTTATCCTGCGGACTGGTCTTTCGTTTCCTTCTTGCTTGGCACCCCGCCTCGCGGCGACGCACTATTCGGGACTACGAGGCTGACGGCCAACCTCGACGAGGACTTGCACCTCGCTGGTGTGATGTGCGCAAGAGCGCACTGCTCAACCCCAAGGGGGTTGCGGCCTCCAGCCCAGGGTTGGCGCCTCGCCTACCCTGGGGAGGAGACGATTTTGATTCCAAACCCCAAGGGGGTTTCGTCTCGTTCCGTGCGGCCGGGGAGCCCAGAGGGCTGAAACCCCCTTGGGGTTTGATGACACTGGCAAGCCCCCGGGGTAGCTCCTCGTTCCTCGTCGCAACCCCGGGCTGGCAGATGCAACCCCTTCGGGGTAAAACCAAAGGTGCCAGTGGCTTCCCAAGTTCTGTCTTGCGGCGGGTCAGGAAGTCTGAATCAGACTCTCTCTGCGTCGCCATCGACGAGCTCTATGGCAGCCAGGGCGTGACGACCGAATTCCGCTATTGCGCCACTGCCGAAGAGCTGCAGCTCCCCGCCGTCGCGGTGCTCAAATGGGGCACCATGACCGATCACTACGTGGCAGTGCTAAGCTGCAGCGCCGTGGAAGTGGTCGTCGGCGACCCCCTGCATGGCAAGGTCAAGATACCCCGCGCCACCTTCGATAAACGCTGGCGCCACTGCGCCATTTTCTTCAAGCGGAAGAGCAGTTCGGCGGATCGTCGATGATTGTGCTTCTCTTCGCGCTTTCGCGACTTCGCGTGAGATCGCCCCTCAGCATTTGCGCGGTGTAGCTGGTGTTGGTCAGGCGTGGCGATGGATTTACTGCGCTGGTCTGAGAGCCGGATCGTCGAGATCCAGCCGGTAGAGGATTTGGTTGTAGTCGTAGCGCGGAGTCGGTGCCGGGTTGTCGGTGAACAGGGCTGTGTAGGTGCCCTCGAAATAGAGCCACGGTTTGCCGGAGGGGGTCCAGTCAAGGTGGAGGCGAATGTTGTAGAAGGTGTAGTTCTCGTGGCTGAGAATTTTTACTGCGGTGCCCCAAGGTCCGGTGGGCTCGTCGGCTTCCGCGTACCAGATTTCCCCCAAGTGCGACGGCTTGCCGCCGCGCTGCATGAACACCGTTATCCAGCGTTTGCGCCCCGGATGCCAGCCGATTGCACCGGTGTGCGGAGTGACTGTGGTGCCGTCGGCGCCCTTGAGCTCACTCTGCGGCGTGAGCTCTTGCCATTGTCCCGGATCCGACCAGGCGGCAAAGCTTGCTGGGCAACGCATGGTCGGGAACGGATTGCCGAACAGGACCCACTCCTTGCCGGTGGCATCGCGCCATGGGCTGGCCTGACCCGTGGGAAGCGCTTTGGGCAGCGGCTTGCCACTGCTTTTTTCCCATAACACGCGCTCCCGGATGAAAATTTGCTTGACGTCGTCCCACACCACCAGGCCGGTCTCGTAAACGTCGAGCATGCCTTTTATTTTGGAGTAGCAGCCGCCAACGCGCTCCTTGCCGGCCGCGGCGCGCAGGGTGAACATCCCAAATATCCAGGTGGGGCCGTCGCCCGACAGCGGGGCGATGCCACGCGGCTTGCCTTGGGCAGAGCAGAAGTAGTCGAGTGGCAGTTGCAGTGGGGGTATCAGTTGCTCAGCGCTCGGCTGCGGTGAGCGCGCCCCGGAGGAGTTGAAAATTCCCAGGGGATAGCCGGGGATGTTGCTATCGCCCCACAACCACAACAGTTTGCCGCCATAGGGCACGCACTGGACACTGTCGGAACCGATGATGCCGGACTCGCGCCAGTCGAGGTGCTCGCCGAAGCGTTGGCTCTCGGCAAACAGGCCACCACCGGTCAAACGGCCGATGCGTTTGGCCAGCATTTGACGTTCGATCTCGATGGTGAGGGTACGACCCGGCTCCGGCGTGATGCGGACGCCGCAATTGCCAAAGCTGTCTTTGGCGACGCCGTAACCGGGACTGCGGATCTCCAGCCAGACTTCCTGACCCATCAGTTCGACTTGGTCGAAGGCGACGACGCCGGCGTTGTCGCTGATATAGCGCACCTGACCGGTGGTGCGCAGCTCCACGAGAGGCACCGGCCAGCCGGTGCCTTTCTCCACCACGACGATGCGGCATGGCGCCACCGTGTCGGCACTCCATAGCGGCAGCTGGGCCATGGCCAACAGGATCAAGTAAATCGCGAATCGCTGAAAAGTCCGCATATCCTGCACCTCGAGATTCGTTTTGGGATGTTTGCCGACGGTGACATTCGGTGCTGCTCCAAGATTTTACAATCTTTTTTCATGGCGGAATCAAAGGTGACTCGTGCATCTCTTGCCATTGTCGTGCCTGCCACTGCATTCCAATTTCTGCTCTTCGCGCTTTCGCGACTTCGCGTGAGATCGCCCCTCAGCGTTTGCGCTTCAGCAATCTCGAATTGCGCCAGATCGATCGGCTGCGATAGGAAGAAGACGAGGGGCGGCCGCCGCGTTGCGAGCCTGTGCTGTTCGCTGTTCCCCAGTCGTGTCCCAACTGTGTCCCAACTGTGTCCCAATTGTGTCCCAGTCGTATCCCCGCTCACTTCAATCGCAAGCGCAGGATCTGCAGGCGTTCCTTGACTTCGGCAACAGGGATCGGGCCACCCTTGTCGGAGCTGAGTTCGTCGAGGGTAGCGAGGAGGAGGCGGGCTTCGCTCAGGGCATTCTGTTCGGTGAGGCGGGCGATGTCATCGAGGGCGAGCTGCAGGTAGAGCTGGATGGCTTCAGGTCCGAGGAGATCAGGGGCTTCGGCGAGGGCGCGTTCGGCGAAGCCGCGGGCACGGCCCCAGTCGCGTTGCGCCTGCTCCCAGGCGACGACGCTGCGACGGCGATCGGCCTGCACCGCTTCGTTGTGGCTGCGGACTGCATCCTGCAGGGCGAGGCGGGCGTCGTCGGCAATGCGGTGATCGGCGCGGCCAGTGGTTTTCACCAGGGTCCAGCCGAGGATGGCGGCGGTGACGCCGAGGCAGATAACGAAGGTACCGAGGCGGTGGCGGAGGAAAAATTTAAACAGCTGCTGATCGACGCCGGAGCCGTAGGCGGTGACCGGCTGGCGGGTGCGCCAGTTGCGGAGATCGCGCAGCAATTCGCTGGCGTCGTGGTAGCGCGAGGCGGGGATTTTTTCGAGGCATTTGACCAGGATGGCCTGCAGCTCCGGAGAGACGCGGCGGCCTTCGCTGTCGCGCTGCGGCGGGGCGAGGCGGAGGTGTTTGATGTTGCCGAGGACCAGCTTGGTATTGCCGCCGGTGCCTTCGTGGAAGGGATTGCGGCCGGTGAGGATCTCGTAGAGGACGACGCCGAGGGCGAAGACGTCGCTGCAGCATTCGAGCTGGGCCATGCGTCCTTGCGCCTGCTCCGGCGACATGTAGGCGGGGGTGCCGCTGATCTCGCCGGTGATGGTCAGTTCCGGCGGCGCGTCGGGAGCTTCGAGGCGGTTGTCTTCGGCGTTCCACTCCTCCGGCGACTCGCCTTGTTTGAGGTCTTTGGCGAGGCCCCAGTCGAGAACCAGCGTGGCGCTGTTGTCCTCGATCATGATGTTCTCGGGCTTCAGGTCGCGGTGGATGATGCCGAGGCGGTGGGCGTGATCCATCACAGCGCAGGCGCGGAAGAAGACCTCGAGCATGCCGTCGATGCTGCGCAGGCGGATTTCGTCGGGATTGTCAGAAGGGTGTTCGGGGTCGAGCAGGTCGCGCAGGGTGCGTCCGTGGATCTTCTGCATGGCGTAGTAGAGCTGGCCGCTCATCTCGCCGACGTCGTGCACCGGCACGACTCCCGGGTGTTGCAGGCGGGCCATGATCCGGGCTTCGTTGAGGAAGCGGCGGAGGGCGCGTTCGGCGACGCGGTATTTCGGCTTCAGGATCTTGACCGCGACCTGCCGTTTCAGGTCGGTGTCGTAGGTGTCGTAAATGGTCGAATTGCCGCCCGAGCCGAGCACTGGGCCGAGGTGGTAGCGCGGCGCCGAATCGCCCAGGGCGAAGGCAAGAGAAGGCCCGTCGACCTTGGGCTGATAAGGCGTGTAGACCGTATCAATCGGGGCGGCGGGCTGGGGGCTTGAGCTCACGCTCAGCTTCTTGGCTGGAAGATTATTTCAGCAGGGCGGAAAGGGCGTCGAAGTGTTCTTTCGCCAAGTCGTCGCTGTGGATGCCCAGCTTGCTCTTGGCGGTGAGCTTGACGTGGGTGGTGTTCGGTGTGGTGGCCTCGAGCTCGAAGATCAGGACCTGGCCTTCGGGAAGGATGGCGCGGATGTAGCCTTGCTTCTCGATGGCGGAGCTGAGCTGGGCTTCGGCCGGACCCTGGAGATACTTCAGGACGGTGTTGAAGGTGTCGAAGTAGGTATGGGGGACGTAGGCTTTTTTCTGGCCCTTGTTGCCGATATAGGTCGAGGCGCTGGCGAGAGTGGCGCCGGCGGCGGTTTCGATACAGCTGGCGGAAGCCAGGCTGAGGACGCAAAGAGCAGTGAGGCAGGTTCTTTTCATGGTGTGGGCTCCGGAATGGTTTGCGCCGATTATAACGCTGAATTCCGCAGTTGAAAGGTTGAAAGGTTGAAAGGTTGAAAGGCAAACGAGCATGATAGCTCCTACAACTCGCGACCATCGCTGCTGCGCTGGCCTTTGAACCTTTCAACCTTATCAACCCGGTTCGCAGCTTATTTCGCCTTGTAGATGTCGCGGGCGGTGGCGAAGTTCAGGGTCATCAAGGAGTAGGCGGTGACCAGGGTAGGGATGCTTTCCATCCAGCGGCCCTCGGCGTTGACCCAGGAGCCGTCGGCAGCTTGATTGCTGAGAAGATGGCCGATCAGGTCGTTGCGCCAGTTGTGGACGACGCCTTTCGAGTCGGTGACGGTGCTCAGACCGGCTGCGTCAAGGGCTTTGCCCATGGTCTGGAGGTAGTAGAAGTGACCCATCGCGCCCATGCCGGGGTTTTCTTTGACGGTGTAGTGGTTGGCGACCCAGGTCAAAGCGGCTTTGACGCGCGGATCGTCTTTCTGCACTTCGGCGTAGATCATCGACTTCAGGCCGGCGTAGGTCATCGAGCCGTAGACGCGCAGGGCCTGGGCTTCGCCGGGCTTCTTGAGCTTGTCTTCGACTTTGGTGCGGTCAGGGCTGTAGATGAAGCCGCCTTCGTCTTCGGGGAACTCGTCGGCGACAGAGAAGGGGGCGCTGTTGGTGGGAGCGTTTTTCTGGCAGCGGGTGACGAACTCAAGAGCGCGGGCCATGGCCTGTTTCGTCGCTTCGACGTCTTCGGGCTTGGCGCCGTCCTTGTCGACCGAAGCGGTGACGTAGAGAGCTTCCATGGCGAACTGGGTGTTCGACAGGTCGGACTTGGTCTTGTCGGAGCCGTAGCCGATGCCGCCTTTTTCGATGCCGGTGTCGGGACCGAACTGGGCCTTGGTGATGAAGCGGCGGCCGGCCTGGATCAGTTCCTTGCAGCCGTTCCGGTCGATGGCGTAGAGGGCCATGATGGCGCAGCAGGTCGAGTAGTTCGGGCCGGCTTTGTCGCCGGGGGTGTAAATCGAGCCGTCGGTCTGGGCCTGGGTCTTGAGGAAGGCCAAGGCCTTGGCGAGCTGGTCCTTGTATTGCGCCGCGTCGACCGAAGTCGCCACCGCAGTGGCCGACAGGGCGGTTATCGCCACATGCTCCATCCACGAGCCGTTGGCTTCTTGCTTCGAGATCAGGAATTTGGCCGAGCGGCCAGCCGCGGCGGCAGCTTCGCGGACCAGGGATTCGTCGACACCCTGGGCGACAGCCGCCACTGGCGCTGCGGGTTTTGCGTCTTCAGCAAAGGCGGGCAGGCCGAGAAGGCAGAACGAGGCGGCGAAGGATTTCAGCATCATGTTGCGGGACTCCTGGTTGGTGGTGGGCTGCTTTAAGGCTATGCCAAGTGACAGAATTGACAATAGTGAGTTTTTGTTAATTTTTCATGAAGATTTTTTCAGGCGTCAACCAGCGCGTGCATCAGGATCGCGCCAGCGGCGGCGACGTTGAGGGAATCGAGGCCGCGGGCCATCGGGATTTTCACCGTCGTGTCGCAGGCGGCCAGCCATTCGTCGCTCAGGCCCGGGCCCTCTTGGCCGAGGACGAGGGCGCAGCGCTCGGCCGGACGCCAGTCGCGCGACGAAACCGAGTCGGGACGCAAGGCCGCGGCGGCGATGCTGCTGCCCGGCACCTGGTCTTGCCATTGCCGCAAAATCGGCAGCGGCGACTCGGCTCGCCACACCGGAATCGCCCAGCAGGTGCCCATCGACACCCGGACGCTGCGCTGATCGAAGACATGCGGGCCTTTGCCGTAGAGGACGCCATCAACCCCGAGGGTGGCGGCGCTGCGCAACAAGAGGCCGAGGTTGGTGATGTCGACCAATTCCGGCAAAACGAGCAGGCGGCGGCAGGCCCAGAGCTGCGACATCGGCGGCGACGGCGGCACCGCGGCGGTCGCCATCAAGCCGCGATGGAAGGGAAAGCCGACCAGCTCGCTGACCCAGTCGCCCGAGGCCGCGACCAAGGGCACTCCCGGCGGCGGATCGAGGCGGGCGAGGGCAGCGGGATCGCCGAGGATCACCTGCAGGCGAATCAGTCCCTGGCGGTGCGCCGCGATGGCGCCTTCGACAATGATGCGGCCTTCGCAAAGAAACGAGTCTTCGCCTTGCGGGCCGGGGAAGACGCCGCGGCGGGTCTTGCTGTCGCGAAAGGGCGCGACCAGTTCGGGACAGGATTCGGGATCAAGAAACATGCTTCGCCTCGGCTGATGGATCGCCAAAGCTAAGCCCGTCCTCGGAGCTTGCCTTGCGCCGGGCGCAAAATTAGCCGGAGCGCGAGAGGCAAGAAGCACAGCCGGCGGGACGCCAGCGATCCAGTATGGTCTCCCACTCGTTCAATTGCAACAAAAGATGTCGCAATTGTAAGAGGGCTGAGCTTGCCGAAAACCACCCATTCTTTCTTAGTTTTCGTGATCTTCGTGTCTTCGTGGTGAATTTGGTTCCAGCTACGCCGGGATAGGAGCAGCAGTAATTTCGGAATCGCCTTGCAAAGCCCATCGCGATCGGCCTACAATGAAGTTACAGACAACAACAACGAGGTCCGCAGATGAATGAGTCCCAGAAACCAAAAGTCGTCGACTGGTCGGCGCGAATCGGCCTGAGCACCGCTATTTACAGCGTCAGTGCCGCCTTTGTCCTCTTCGGCATCTACCGCCTGTCGAAAGGCACCCTGAACGGCACCCAGGCGCTGCCGAAATGTCTCTGCCTCGGCTCGCTCAGCCTCTACGAATTGGCGATGCTCGCCAGCGTCTGCCTGCTCGTCCTCGGACGCGCCCTCAAGGACGAGGCGGTCTGCCTCGTCGTCCTGCTCGGCGTCCTCCTCGGCGCCAACGCCGTGGTCGAGCTGGCGGTCACCGGTTCGCCCGGGGTGGTGATCGGCTTCGGCTCGCTCAGCTTCGGCCTCTGCCTCGGCATCGTCTGGACCCTGAGCCAACGGATCAAAATGGCGCTGACGAAACCGGCGATGATCGGCCTCTGCCTGCTGCAGGGATTGAGCCTCGCTCTGGTGCCGATCCTCCATTGGGCCCTCGACGAAATGATCGAAGTCCCGGGCTGGACCATCAGCTTCCTGGCGATGGAAATGCTCCTCGCCTTCCTGCTCCTCGCCAAGCTGAAAGAGATCGATCCGAAATGGACCCCGGCGGCCGAAGAAGTGCCCCTGCTCGAAAGCCGCGGCCTGGGCTGGACCTGGGTCCTCCTCATCGGCCTCGGCGGTGTCGTCCAGATCTGGCTTCTCTCCTGGATCTACATCAAGGACGGCCGCCTCTGCGCCTTCGCCTTGGCCGAGCTGCTGCTCCTCCTCATCGCCTCCCTGTCGGAACTCTGCCGCCGCCACAAGGATCAAAGCGTCCTCGAAGCCCTCGGCGTCGGCATCGGCTGCCTCATTTTGTTTTCGCAGAACTGGAGTCAGACTTCCGGCGTCAATCTGATCGAGAAAATGGGCTCTCCCTGGCTGCATCTGCTGCTCTGCGGCATCCTCTCCGGCCTCACGGCCTGGCGCTGCCGCCTTTACTCCCTCGCCATCTGTTCGCTTGGCTGTCTGATCGGTGCCTTCTGGCTCAGCGGCGGCGCCCAGGCCACCGGCAAAGCCCTGCCTTGGGAGACCGTCTTCTGCGTCCTCGCCGTCGTCGCCTGGCTCGCCGCACTCAGATTCCATCGCGGCCTCTGGGCCATCGCCGCCATCTTTGCTTTTCTTCCCCTTTTGGGCAATCATCATGGTTACGGCACTTTCACTTATGACCATGGAATCTCCCGCATGGGCATTCTCTTCGGACTCTACAGCGTCCTCATCTCCCTCACCTGGCTGCGCTGCCGCGACCTCGATCCCAACTGGGCCTGGAGCGGTGTCATCGGCTTGATCCTGTGCAACTGCTGCGGCCCCCTGTGGAGCGACGCCTGGTCGGCCCTACCGTCTCTCGTCTGCGTGATTTTCGCCACCCTCTTCTGGCGCCTCGCCGCGCAGAAAATCATGGCCGCCGCCCTAGCCGCCTCGCTCTTCGTCCCCCTGATCCGCTCCAATTTGATCGGCGACGGCTGGCTCCTCATCTTCACCGGTTTCGGCCTCCTGGCTCTCGGCCTCAAGGTCAGCCTGCGCCCGAAAGATCCGGACCCCGAGCCGCCGAGCGCCGCGACGGAAAATGACGAGCCCCCGTCCCAGTCGGACGACGGCGCCATCCAGCCTTTGACCCCGGAACAAAGCCAAGCGGTGACGGATTTTCTCAGTGGCGACCAAGCTCCGGCCGAAGGGAGTCCAGCCCCCCTGAAAAACGCAGCGACCAAGACCGCGCACAACTCGAATAAACGGGCGAGTCCAACTCCTCCCGAGTCAGGCTTCGACGGCTTGATTTCGGTGGCCAAATTCCTCATCATCGGCTTCATCATCCTCGCCATCCTCGCCGCCATGCTCCTGCCGGCCATGGGCGGCGTCCGTGAGAAGGCCAACGTCACCAAGTGCAAAAGCAATCTGAAGATAATGGGGCTATGTATTCAGAGCTATTACTCCGACGGCACCTCGACCGCTATGCCGATCCTGAAACGTTATGAAGTCGACATTCACAACGACGGCGGTTTCGGCTTCGACGTCAACATGCTGAGCTGTCCCGCCGCCCGCCATGACGAGTCGACCCATTACGTCTGGAACCCCAAGGTCAGCGGCAGCACCTGGGCGATCTGGAACAACCCGAACTCCGCCTTGATCTGGGATGCCTCGCCGCACCGGGTCAACGGCAAGATCAACGCCGTCTTCGGCGACGGCCATGTCGGGGAGATCAGCGTCGAGCGGATGCAGGAGATGATGAGATGAGCGAAGAGACCAACTCCTCAAGCAGTTGGTTTGAGTTCCCGAGCTACTGGCTACCTCTAATTGTTCTCGGGATTCTCGGGGGATTTGTTGTGCTCGCACTGCAGCCCACCAACTGTACAGAATATGAAAAACCAAAGCTCACCAACTGCAAAAACAAACTCAAACAAATGGGACTGACCATCCAAAGCTATTACTCCGACGGCACCTCGCCCGCCCTGCCAATCCTGACAAGCTTTGAAGTCAGCGCCGCCAACGACGGCGGCTTCGGCTTCGATGTCAACATGCTGAGCTGCCCCGCCCAACGCCCCGATCACTCCATGCACTACGTCTGGAATCCGAAAATCAGCGGCAGCACCTGGGCCGAGTGGAACAACCCGAACTCACCGCTGATCTGGGACGCCACCCCGCATAAGCTCAACAACAAGATCAACATCCTCTTCGGCGATGGCCATGTCGAGGAGATGACGCCGGAAGAGCTGAGGAAGATCACCCGATGAGCAAGGAAGAAAGCGAGAATTCCTCGGCTACTTGGATTTGCTTGTTGTTATTTGTCGCTCTGGTCGGCTACTTGTCGATACCCAGACTCGGTTCGACGCGTTCTCCGGGTGACGCCGTCACTCGGTGCAAAAACAACCTGAAGCAGATGAACCTGAACATAAACAGCTATTACTCCGAAAGCCACGCAACTCTGCTGCCGATCCTGAAACACTTTGAAGTCGGCCCCTCCAACGACGGCGTATTCGGCTTCGACGCCAACATGCTGAGTTGCCGCGCTGAGCGTCACGACCACTCGACCCATTACGTTTGGAACCCGAAACTCAGCGGCAGCAGCTGGGCCGAATGGAACAACACAAACTCCCCCTTGATCTGGGACGCCACGCCGCACCACTACAGCGGCAAAGTCAATGTCCTCTTCGGCGACGGCCATGTAGAGGAGATCACGCCGGAGCGGTTGAAGGAGATGACGAGATGAGTGAAAGTTCCCAGCCTTGGAAACATGCGGTGATCGCCATCATCAGCATTATCACGCTCTTCGCCGCCATTCTTTGGGTTTCCCCGGTCCGGCATTCACGCGGCATCCCCAACTGCAAAGGCAATCTCAAAATGTTTGGCCTTTCTATCCACCAATATTACTCTGACGGCAAGGGCTCGAATTTCCCGACTTTTCACGGCGATCGGGTCAACATCGACAACCCCCAGGAATTTCAGTTTAATCGAGCAATGATCTCGTGTCGCGCAGATCATTCAAACGGCGACACGCATTATCTCTGGAACCTGAAAGCCAGCGGCGCCCCATGGGCTCAATGGAACAACTCCCACTCACCCTTGATCTGGGACGCCTCGCCACACAAATACAAAGGCAAGGTCCACGTTCTGTTCGGCGATGGCTCTGTCGAGGAAATGACGCCGGAACGGCTGAAGGAGCTGACAAAATGAGTCAAGAATCCCCCAACGAGACGTCCTCCCCTTGGATGGCGATCTGCCTCGGCATCGGACTGTTCGCCATGCTCGCCACCATGTTCCTGCCGAGTTCCCCTCCGGGAACGCGAGAAAAAGCACAAATCACCAAATGTAAAAACTGCCTAAAACAAATGGGCTTGTCCCTGAACAGCTACTTCTCCGACGGCACCTCAAACGCGATGCCGATCCTGAAAAGCTTTGAAGTCAGCCCCAGCAACGACGGCGGCTTCGGCTTCGATGCCAACATGCTGAGCTGTCACGCCATGCATCATGGCCCCAGCCAGAATTACGTTTGGAACCCAAAACTCAGCGGCAGCACCTGGGCCATCTGGAATAACCCCCACTCACCTTGGATCTGGGACGCCACTCCGCATAAGGTCAACGGCAAGATCAACGTCCTCATGGGCGATGGCCACGTCGAGGA
>CAMCSH010000127.1 GCA_945877655.1 Lentisphaera araneosa HTCC2155
TGATCCAGCCGCTGATGATGGTGGCGCGAATGACGGCCAAGGCGTAGGAGCCGTCCGCCGACCAAGCCATGCCGCGGCCCTTCTGGCGCTGGCTGGCGCAAAGGTCGCAGGCCTTCTCGGCCGGATTGCTCGACAGAGGCAGGCCCAGCGCGGAAAAGCCGGATGGAGAACCCGTGTCGAGCGGTGTCGAGCGAGTCAGGAATTGCGATGAAAACCCCCGGTCTCCCGCTAGCGGCCGGATGTGGCGGCATGGCGTTGATCCTTTGAGATGGCCACAGGAGTGTCAGCTCATGCACTTCTACGACTACAGCTGCAACACTGCAGATCTGGATCCATGTCGATCCCGTTAAGGAACATTGTTCGCCGCTTAGGGTCCCAATTGAAAATTCGCCCAGGAACCGCACCGCATGAAAATGCTGCTCTTACTTGTCCTTTTCCCGACTCTGGCTTTCGCCGAGTCTGACTTTGCAGAGGTGGAACCCCTCCTGCAGAAATACTGCTATGAATGCCATGGGACAAAGAAGAGCAAGGGCGGAATTAATCTCGAAAAGAGCAAATCAAAGGCCGCGATCGTCGCTGATTTTCACAATTGGCAAGAAGCCGCCGCGCAGCTTCATGCCGGTGACATGCCGCCGGTAAAAGCGGCCCAGCCGAGTCCGGAGGAGGCGCGTCGACTCGAACTGTGGATCGGCTCGGTTTTCACCGAAGCCCGGGCCCGCGGATTGAAGGACCCCGGACCCGCACCCCTGCGCCGCCTCAATCGCTTCGAATACGATAACAGCATACGCGACATCACCGGCTTCGATTTTCACCCCGCCCAGAACTTTCCGCAAGAAGGCGGCGGTGGCGAAGGTTTCGACAACACCGCCGCCGTCCTGCATACCTCTCCCCTGATGCTGGAGAAATTGCTCGAGGCCGCCAATGCGAGCTCCCTTCATCTCTCGTATCTGCCCGGCCCCGGCTTCACATTCACCGCTCAGCCCCACCAACCTCTCAATGACAGCCAACTCCTCTTTTTCCTCGAAGGGGAGCTCACCTGTCTTCGCGATGCGGTTTTACCACAAAAACTGGAAGTCGAAGTCGATATCCCCAAGTACATGAGGGCCGCCTGGCAGCACCAACGCGCTGTCGAGAAAGACCCAAAAGCCAACAGCACCGAACTCGCCCAAAGCCTTAAGCTCAACCCTGTCTTTTTACGGAAATGGGTTCAGTTCCTGAACAGCAAGCCTCGCCAGGCCGTGCACGACACGATCAGCGCCGCCCTCAAGCCTTGGGATGACCTCAAGCCGAGCAGCGACCAAGCCGAGGTCGAGGCCGCCATTGCCGCTCTGGGCAAGGCCTATGCCAATGCACGCAGCAAGATCGACAATGCCCCACCCGACGAAAAGGCGATTCACCATAAAATGCTTCATCAGATCAAGGGTCAGCTCATGTCCTTGAATCATGAGGAGATGAAGCAGCTCTTCACGCCGCAACAAGACGCTGAATTCACCTCTCTCGAGCAGCAGATCCGGCTGATGAAATCCCTCAGCCTCAAGTCGGATAAGACGGCCAGCGCCCAGTTCAGCGCCCAGCTTCGCCCCCAGTTGGAAGCGCTCCTGCTGCGCTGCTGGCGGAAACCCGTTCAAGCCGCCAAAATCGCCGAGATCGAAGCCTTTTTCCTCAAGCAATGGCATCAGTCGAGTTCACTCCAACACGCAGCACAAGTCACTTTCCTGAGACTCCTCTCCTCCCCGCGGTTTTTCTACCGCCTCGAGGAGCAACACCAAGGGGCGGAGGCCAAGGGGCTGAATGATTTCGACCTCGCGGTTCGGCTCTCCTATTTCCTCTGGAGTTCGGGCCCCGACGAAGAATTGCTCACACTCGCCGCCAAGGCACAGCTCGGCCAGGAGAGCATCTTGCGTCAACAAGTCGCGCGAATGCTCAAAGACCCACGTTCACGAGCCCTCGCCGACAGCTTTGCCGCGCAATGGCTGCGCTTCCGCGAAATCAGCCAGACCCATCAACTTTCCAACCAGCGTTTTCCCGAGTTCACTCCCGAACTCCGCGCCCTCTTCTACGAGGAAAACGCCGGCTTGTTTCATCAGTTCATTCAGCAAAACCTCCCGGTCGCCGAACTCTTTGACAGCCGGATGAGCTGGCTCAACGCCGGCCTCGCCAAGCATTATGGCCGTCCTCCTCTCCAGGGCGACCACTTCCGCCTCGTTCTTTCGGAAGATCCGCATGGCGGTGGGCTGCTGAGCACCGGAGCCTTCGCCGCCATCACATCCTACCCCTTGCGCACCAGCCCGGTCCTCCGCGGCAACCTCATCCTCTCGCAAATCCTCGGCACGCCGACCCCGCCGCCACCTCCGGACGCCGGAAAGCTGCCCGAAGATGACCATCAGGGTGATGGCCTCAGCATACGCCAGCGCCTCGAAAAACACCGCGCCAATCCGACCTGCGCCAATTGCCACAATCGCATCGACCCCTTGGGTTTCCCCCTCGAAGGACTCGACCCCCTCGGCCGCCCCCGCGCACTCGCCGCCGGCGCCCCGGTGGAAACCAGCTCCGAACTTGCCAACGGCGAGCGCTTGTCGAGCCTGGTCGATTTGAAGAAACATCTGCGCTCGAAGCAAGAACTCATCACTCGCAACCTGGCCGCCAAAATGCTTGGCTATGCCATGGGTCGCGAACTCGAATTCTACGACCAGGTCACCCTCGATCAACTCGACGAGCAGCTTAAAAAAGACGATTGCCGGTTGCAGTCCTTGATCACCGGCATTGTCTTATCCTACCCCTTCCGCCACCGCCGCGCCCAAGAACCCGATGGAGTCGCCAAATGAATCGTCGCCGCCTTTTGCAAGCCGCCACCGGCCTGAGCATCAGCCTCCCTTGGCTCGAAGCCTTTGCCGCACCCAAAGCTCCGGTAGGTCCGACTCGCCTCGCCTTCCTCTTCATGCCTAACGGCGTCAATCCCAATACCTGGAGCCCGTCGGGCGACGGCAAAAACTTCACCCTGTCCCCCGTCCTCAAGCCGCTCGAGCCCCTGCGCCAGGATGTCACCATCTTCTCCAACCTCCGTCACGCCGGGGCCGATAATGGCGACGGCCATTACGCCAAAACCGCTAACTTCCTCTCCGGCCTGCAGGTCCACCAAACCACCGGCAAAGACCTGCGCTGCGGCGTCTCGGCTGACCAAATCGCCGCCCGCCACATCGGCAAAAATTCTGTCCTGCCCTCGGTGGAACTCGCCATCGAACCCACCCGTTTCGGCATCGACAACAACGTCGGTTTCACCCAGATCTACGGCGGCCATATCGCTTGGAATTCGCCCACCACTCCGATGCCCAAGGAGATCCATCCTCGCCTCGCCTTCGACCGCCTATTCGGCCGCAGCCTCCTCAGCACCCAGGCCAGTGTGCTCGATGAAGTCAGCGGCGATGCCCGCGACCTGAATGCCTATCTCGGCCGCGAAGACCGCGCCCGTCTGGATGAATTCCTCACCTCCCTCCGAGCCCTCGAGCTGCGCATAAGCCGTCAAAGCAGTCAGACGACGGAGGATTTCAGCAAGCTGCCGCAACCCGCCGCCGACCAGCCCAAATCGCTCGAAGAGCACATGCGCCTGATGCTCGATCTGATCGTCCTGGCCTTCCAGATGAACCGCACCCGCGTCGCCACCTTCATGTTCGGCAACTCCGTCTCCGGCCTCGATTTCTCCTTCCTCAAAGGCGTCGAGGGTGGCTTCCACGAAATCTCCCACCATGGCAACAAGCCCGAGAAATTGGCGATGTACAGCCGCATCAACGAATTCCATGTCCAGCTCTACGCCGACATGCTGCAGAAAATGAAGTCGATCAAGGAAGGCGATCAGACTCTCCTCGACCAAAGCCTCATCCTCCTCGGCTGCGGTATGCGCGACGGTAATGGCCACGTCCCGATAAACCTGCCCATCCTAGTCGCTGGCCATGCCGGCGGCGTCCGTGGCGGTCAGCACCTCAATTGCCCGGAAAACACGCCCTTCAACCGCCTGCACCTCAGCCTCCTGCAAAAAGTCGGCGTGCCCATCACTTCCTTTGGCGATTCCGGCACCCAGCCTTTGGAGATTTAAGGATTTCTCTCAGCGTCCGTTCGCGCCCCAGATGTTGCGCAGGCGTTGATGCAGGGATGCGGGGACGCCGTAGATGCGCAGGCTGAAGCCGTAGCCCGGACGCTGACGCGAGTGGATACAGGCGCTGGTGATGCCGTGTTCGCGGGCGAAGTCGTTGAGCTCAGAGAGTAGTAGGCCGCGGATCTTGCCGCGGCGGGCTGTGGCGACGCCGCCGGAGATCAGGACGGTGCTGTCGCCGAGGGGGAGGAATGCGAGGAGGTGGTGAAGCAAGGCCTCACCCTTCGCTGAGCTTCAGACCCAGCGGCAGTTCGTCGCCGAAGAGCTGGCGGGCTTCGTCGCGGCTGTCGTCTTTGACTTCGCGCAGGTGCTCGAGTTGGGATTCGGCTTGACCGAGGGCGAGGAGGCTGTTGCGGATTTCATCGCGTTGGGGCTCGGGCAGGTCGAGGACGGCGTCGCCGCGCAGGCCGGCGCCGCGGAGGAGGCAGAAGGCGAAGGCCTGTGCCTGTTTCTTGACCGGGGCGTCGAGGAGAAGGCGAAGCGTGGCGCTGGCGGCGGCGGCAGGCAGGACGAGGTCGGCGGGGCCGTAGGCGAGGCGACGAGAGATCAGGCGGCCGAGGGTCCAGAGTTCGCTGTCGTCGAGCTTCGGGCTGCGGCAGGCGAGGGCGGCGGCGTGGCGGGCCTTGGCGGGCACCGGCATGAGTTCAAGCGAGCCGAGGCAGCGGATCAGTTCGCGACGCTCTTGTTCCGGGGCCTTGGTGTCAGGTTTCCAGGCCGGGCCTTCGTAGAGACGGCGGACGAGGGCGTGCTGCATCTGTTCCTGTTGTCCGCGCTTGAGGCCGCCGGAGCAGCGGCGCCAGAGGGTCCACCATTCGCTGGCGGCCTGGGCGTCTTTGGGGAAGCTGGAGCCGGAGTGCCAGCGGGTCCACAGCTTGCGCAGGCGCAGTTCGTCGCCGGGGTCGCCGAAGCCGGGGCGCAGGCACCAGCCGAGGAGGTTGAGTCCGCGGGCTTCGCGGCTGGCGTCGAGGGCAAAATGCGGCAGCAGTTCGAGCAGGGCGTCGGCGAGCTGGCGGAGCAGCGGCAGCGGCCATTCGCCGCGCGGCAGGCCGAGGGCAGCTTCGAGCTCTTTCATCAAGCCCTGGCAGCGGGCGGCGCTGCCTTCGGCGCCGAGGGCGGACTTGAGGGTGGCAATGGCGGCGTCGATGGCGTTCTGCGACACCGCGGTGCTTTGCTGGGTCGGAACCGCGGCGCTGCCCTGGTGGACGGCGCGCAGGTCGAAGGCGAGTTTCCAGCGGTGGCCGCTGCCGGGGGCTTCGAGCCAGAGGTCGAGGGTGCCGATTTCGTTGGCGGTGGCGCTGAGGCGGACCTGGACTTCGCGTTTCTCGGCTTTGCCGAAGGCGACGACGGTGCGCAGGAGCGGCAGCAGGCTGAGTTCGTCGGCGCTGCCGATGCGGGCGCCGAGGGCGTCGCCGAGGCGGGTTTCGGAGGCGGCGAGGAGGAAGCTGACCGGCTCGTTGGCGCGGACGCTGAGAGCGAGCTCGGGCGAGCAGGTGACGCCTTCGGCGGTGTCGCGCGGCAGGATGCAGGCGAAGTCGCGGCCGCTGCTGGTTTCGAGGGCGATGAAGTAGGCGCGGGCGATGCCGCCTTGGACACGTGGGCCGATGCCGTGGCGGGCGAGGCCGTGGGCGGTGGCGCCGAGGGCGACGGCGAGATCGAGGTCGCAGGCCGGCAGCTCCGGCACCGACTTGCCGGACCAGGAGGCGAGGGCTTGGCCGAGGCGTTGACGCAGGAGCTCGGGGGTGAGGCTGCCGCCGTTGAAGAGGACGCGATCGGGGAGCAGGGGGCTGCCATCCTGGGCCGGGTTGGCGCCGCGCAGGAAGGCGAGGAGCTGGCGGGTGACGGCGGTTTCGCGTTCGTAGGGAAGACCGAGGTCGCGCAGGCCCTGGCGGCGGGCCGGGCTGGGAGCGTCGATCGGGAGAAGGGGGAAGAAGCCGTCGAGGACGAGTTGCTGCACTTCGTCGCGGCCGAGGCTGGCGCGAAGCGAGCCGCCGACGAGTGACGAGCCTTCCCCTTGGATCACCAGGTCGACTTTTTCGGGCGCGTCATGGGCGAGGAGTTTCTCCTTGGCCGAGCGGGCCCGGGCGCTGAGCTGGGCGAGCTGGCGACGGCTGAGCTTGCGGCCGAAGCGTTCCTGGGCGAGATTGGCGAGGGCGAGGTCGATGTTGTCGCCGCCGAGGAGGAGGTGCGAGCCGACGGCGCTGCGCCGCAGGACACCGGGCTCGGCGTGTTCGATGAGGGTGAAGTCGCTGGTGCCGCCGCCGATGTCGATGACCAGGGCGCGTTGGCCGGGGAGGAGTTGCGATTGCCAATCGGGTGCGCCGGCGAGCCAGGCGCAGAAGGCGGCGAGCGGTTCCTCGAGCAGCACCGGATGCGGCAGGCCGGCCTTTCGGGCGGCTTCGACGGTGAGCTCGCGGGCGACTTCGTCGAAGGAGGCGGGAACGGTGAGCAGCACTTGCTGATCGGCGAGTTGGCAGGGCGAGCCGTCGGCGTCCTTGACTCCGGCGAAGGTCGCGTCCCAGGCGGCGCGGAGATGGCCGAGGTAGAGGGCGGAGGCGTCGACCGGCGACAGCTTGTCGGCGTCTTCCAGTTCTTCGCCCCAGGGGAGGATTTTGGCGCTGCGGTCGACGCCGTTGTGGGCGAGCCAGGATTTGGCCGAGCTGACCAGTCGTTCCGGCAAGGCGGCGCCGTGTTCGCGGGCCCAGAGGCCGCAGATCACCGGCTGGGCGCCCCAGGGGAGGGGACAGCTGTTGCGTTCGGCGAGTGGCGGCAGGAAGGCGAAGCTGGGCAGGCCGTCGCGCTTGTCGACTTCCCCGCGGGCGGTGGTTTGCGGCAGCGGCAAAACATGGATGCGACCCGGTTCGGGACTGAGGAGGTCGGCGTAGGAGATGGCCGAGTTGGTGGTGCCGAGATCGATGCCGACGATATAACGCATGAGAAGCTGTCCTGGGTTGTTCCGCCGCAGCTTAGCACCAGTGTCGCGGAATGAGGCGGCCACGGCAAAGAAAAACGCCCCTCGGAGGAGGGGCGTTGTCGCTTTTCAGCGAAGGCTTAGCGGCGGACGCTGGCGCGGAGGTCGGTGAAGAGCATGTCGCGGCGCTCGCGGGCTTCCTGCTCCGACTTGGTCTTGAGCGATTTGCGGACGCGCTGCTTGGTGACGCCGGAGGGGTAGATGGTGTAGTGAACGAACCAGGTGCCGTTGTTGTTCCAAAGGTGGTGGTTCTTGTTGCCGGTTTCGTTGCGGATGGCCAGAACGGTGCTGCTCATGGTATCTCTCCTTTTTTGTGTTCGTGTGTTCTTGACTCCTCCAAGAATACTTAGTGTCAGAAAGACTGCAAGCGTTATTACGAAGTTCAGAAATGGTTAAATCCTGCACAATCTGGGCAGATAAATACGAAAATTCGGCCGATTTCCCTCTGCCTCATTGCGGTATTCGTATATGACAAGCTCGGGTTTTTACGGAATCCCTAGGTTTGAAAGTGTGTCAAAAAAATTGATTTATGACACGAAAATGAAATTCATGTGCTTGACTAGACAACAGGAATCAGGTGGGATTGAGATTGAAGTCTGCATGCGCGCAGCGCCTTGGACTGCGGCAATCCTTGCCGCAGTCCAAGGCGCTGCGCGCAAAGCACAAATCACTCAAACCGGATCGTCCCCAGCGTGCCTGCGTCGGGCGGCTTCGTCTTGAGCTCTTTCATCTTCGGGTGTGAAAGACTCGTCAATGAGCCAAGCTGTGAAGACCGGCGCCGCTGCGATCGTCTGTTTCGGCGCCGCAATCGATCAAGCCGAAGAGCTGTTTTTCAAGGATGACGAAGCTCGTTTCCATCTGCCGAGCCTGATCCTCGGCTGGCGGCCATCCCCAAAGAAGGATTGATCCAGGACGGCAAAGACCTTTCCCGGAAGCGCTTTTCAGCGCTCATTACGACTGGATCGAAAGCAGAGCCGCGCCCGCCGCAAAACCTGTCGCGACGGAAGTAGCCGGGGAGACAGAGAATTGCTTAACATTGAGCGAAAATCTGTAATCCGTAATCATTATAAAATTTGCCATCGGCATTCTATTGTGACCGGCAACCGCCAGGTTGGATCGCCGCTCTTATTGTTCATGCCCACGTAACCGACAAACCCCGCGACAAACCCCGAACACGAGACTGCACCATGAAAAACATCCTGCTCCCGTTCTTCCTCTCTCTCGGCCTGCATGTCCAAGCCAGCCCCGCCGCCTCGGCCAAGCTCTTCGTCAGTGAAGAAGAGGCCGCGCCGCTGAAATCCGGCCCCGGTCTCAAGGATGTCACCGGCCTCGTCGCCGCCGCCGTCAAAGACGGCAAAATCAAGCTCCAGATCAGCAACGACAGCATGGGCGGCGACCCCGCTTCCGGCAATGTCAAAACTCTCACCGTGAGATACGAACTCAACGGCAAAGTCGCCAAGCGATCCATTGCCGAAAACGACGTATTAGAACTCCAAGGCGCCGACCTGAAAATCGTCCAGGCCATTTACGGTGCGAACCTTCAAGGCGAGGAAACCCTCGTCGTCCCAGAAGGCTTCGTGGCCGAAAAGATCCACCTCGTCGACCGCAATACCGAAGGTTCCTGGGTCGGCCTCTGCTTCGACAATAAAGGCCGCATCATCGTCAGCGACCAAGGCGACAACATCTTCCGTCTCACTCTCAAGGATGGCCAGATCGCCAAGTCCGAGAAGCTCGCCATCCCGGGCATGGCGCAGGGCCTGTGCTGGGCCTTCGATTCCCTCTACGCCTGCGTCCCCTACGGCCCCAAGATCGGCCTGCATCGCCTGCAAGACCTCGATGACGACGGTGTCTTCGAAAAAGACGAAGTCATCCTCAAATTCGGCAACGGCGGCGAACACAGCACCCACGGCGTCATCCCCAGCCCCGACGGCAAGCACCTCGTCCTCACCGGCGGCAACCACGTCCACCTGCCCGACGGCGTCGATCTCGGCAGCGCCGGCAACTGGGGCGAAGACCGCCTCTTCCCGCAACTCCAAGACCCCAACGGCCACGCCGTCGGCATCAAAGCTCCCGGCGGCTGGGTGATTGAAATTTCTCCCGATGGCAAAGAACGCCGCCTCCGCAGCCTCGGCCTGCGCAACGCCTACGACCAAGCCTTCACCCGCGATGGCGAGCTGATCACCTACGATTCCGACATGGAATGGAACATGGGCACCGCCTGGTACCGCCCCACCCGCATCCTCAACCTCATCCCCGGCGGCGACCACGGCTGGCGCACCGGCAACGGCGAATGGCCCGACTACTGGCCCGACAGCGCCGGCGCCCTGATGGACATCGGCCCCGGCTCGCCCACCGGCGTGCTCAGTGGCGTCGACGCCCGTTTCCCCAGCCGCTACCGCAACAGCATTTTCTGCTTCGACTGGACCTTCGGCCGCATCTACAGCCTCGAAATGAAACGCGACGGCGCCGGCTTCAAAACCGAGAAAAGCGTCCTGGTCAGCGGCAAGCCCCTGCCTCTCACCGACGGCGCCATCGGCCCCGACGGCGCGCTCTACTTCATCACCGGCGGACGCGGCCTGCAATCAGCCCTCTACCGCCTCAGCTACACCGGCAAGGAAGACTGCTCACTCAGCCCGCTGCCCGAGCCCAGCGCCGCCGTCCGCAAGCTGCATGAACTGCGCAGCAGCAAGGACCCCGCAGTCCTCTGGTCCGCCATCGGCGACAGCGATCGCCTCCTGCGCCTCACCGCCCGCATCGGTCTCGAAGGTATTCCTCTCGACACTTGGAAAGCCCTCTATCAAGCTGAAAAAAATCCCGCCGCAGTGATCGAAGCCTCCCTCGCCTGGGCCCGTCTCAAAGGTGACAAGGCCACCCTCTTTGACAAGCTCCTTTCCGTCGACGACAAGGCCTTCGACGAGAGCCGCCGCCTCGCCTGGAACCGCGCCCTTCAACTCGGCTGCATCCGCCTCGGCAAGCCCGACGACAGCGAGGCCCTGATCAAGCGCCTCGAAATCGACCTCGGCTCCCCCTCGCCGGCGCTTCGCCGCGAAAGCATGAGCCTGCTCACCTGGCTCGGTTCGCCCCGCATCCTGAGCCAAGGCATCAACCTCCTGCGCAGCTCCGTCGCCGTCAAAAATGAGCTTGATGACGACCTGCTCAAGAACAACGGCGGCTATGCCGGCGCCATCCGCGGCATGCAGACCAACTCGCCCGACAGCCAGGGCCTGCACTACGCCTTCTGCCTCAGCCATTGCCCCGGCCCGTGGACTGAATCCGATGTCGACACCGTCTTCAACTGGCTTGCGCAAGCCGCAAACCGCAACGGCGGCAACAGCTACCGCGGCTTCGTCAAAGCCATTGCAAAGGACACCCAGAAAAACCTCAAGAACGAGCTCCTGGCTCGCTCGGAAGCCATCCTCAGCAAGCCCGCCCCCGCCGTCGCCCGTCCAGTCGCCCAAGGCCCCGGTCGAGCCTGGACTCTCGAGGAAGCCGTGAAGGAAACCCTCGACCTCAGCCAGGCCGATCACGCCAACGGCCAACGCCTCTACGCCGCCGCCTTCTGTGCCGATTGCCACACCCACGGCAATGTCGGCGGCAGCGCCGGCCCCAACCTGACCCAGCTCGCTAATCGCGCCAGCCGCAAAGACATCTTGCGCGACATCATCGCCCCCTCGGAAGTGGTCGCCGAACTCTTCCAGAATCAGATCATCACCCTGAAGAACGGCGACACCGTCGTCGGCCGCATCGTCAGCAGCGATGACAAAGAGATCAGCCTCGGCTTGAACCCCTTCGATCTGAGTCAGAAAAAGGTCATTGCCCGCAGCGACATCGCCAGCCAGAAAGCCTCGCCGATGTCGCCCATGCCCCCCGGCATGATCAGCTCCCTCAACCCTTCGGAACTGCGCGACCTGATGAAATTCCTCACCGAAGCAGCTCCCGTCGAAAAACCCACCACCAGCCTCTTCAACGGCAAGGACCTCAGCGGCTGGGAAGGCGACCCGACCTTCTGGAAAGTCGAAGA
>CAMCSH010000128.1 GCA_945877655.1 Lentisphaera araneosa HTCC2155
TTGCCGTCGACGCGTTTGCCCTCCCGCAGCAGCAGTGCGGGTGGCGAGTTGCGGTTGGGTACGATGTCTAGATACATGGCCAGATTATAGAGCTATCAAATCTTGATTTCAATAGATTATGACAAACATTTACATGGGAACATTTTAAGGATAAGGACATCAGCATTGAGCTTGAATCGGGGGGAAGTTCAGACTAAGCGCCTGATTTGCACAGGTCGAAAAAATCCGGGCCGCCTTGATCAGGAGGCCCGGAATTTTTCAACGTGCAAGGGAGTCGGGGAGTAGGGAGTGAAGGAGTCAAAACACTCCCCAACTCCCTTGTTCCCTGACTCCCTGAGCGGAATTTTTTCAGCGCGAACTCAGATCGCGGCGCAGGCCTTCTTGAGGAAGGCGAGTTCGTCGCCGTCGAGATGGGGGCTGAGCTTGGCGTAGACCGTCGCGTGATAGGCGTTGAGGTAGGCGGTCTCGTCGGCGCCGAGGACATCCTTGAGGACGGCCTGGGTGTCGATGGGACAGAGGGTCATCGTTTCGAGATAATAGAACTTGCCGTGTTCCGAGGCCGAGTGCTCTTTGCACAGGAGGATGTTCTCGATGCGGATGCCGTAGCGGTCTTTGAGGTAGACGCCGGGTTCGTTGGTGACCACCATGCTGGGCAGGATGGCCTGGTCGGTGAAGCCGGTGCTGATGTTGTGCGGGCCTTCGTGGACGTTGTTGAAGAAGCCGACGCCGTGGCCGGTGCCGCAGGCGTAGTTGATCGAGTCGCGCCAGAGGGCCTGGCGGGCGAGGATATCGAGCTGCAGGCCGCGGGTGCCGTGCATGAAGACGGCGTTGGACAAGCCAAGCATGCCCTTCAGCACGAGGGTGAAGTGGCGCTTCTGTTCGGCCGTGGTCGGACCGCAGACGAAGGTGCGGGTGATGTCGGTGGTGCCGTCGTCATACTGGCCGCCGGAGTCGAGCAGGAAGAAGCCTTCAGGCTTGACCTGGGTCTCGACGCCGTCCTTGAGGCCGTAGTGCATCATCGCGGCGTTAGGGCCGTAGCCGGGGATGGAACCGAAGCTGAGACCGCGGAAATGCTCGAGTTTGGCGCGTTCGCCGTCGATGCGGTTGGAGATCATCCGCTCGGTCAGCTTGCCGCTGCCGACATTCTGGTAGAACCAAGTGAGGAACTTGACCATGGCGACGCCGTCGCGGACGAAACAGTTCTGCCAGTTGGCGATCTCGGTGGGGTTCTTGATCGCCTTCATCATGATCGACGGAGCCCGTTTCTCGATCAGTTCGCAGCCGTGTTTCTTCAGGGTCTGAGTGGTCAGGATGTTGCTCTGTGCGGGGTCGACCAGGACCTTGCGGCCGGCCAGTTTCGCCAGATCGGCGAAGAAGGCGTCATACTCGGCCAGGGCAATGCCGTCGGCGGCGAGGCGGGCGCGTATCTCCGAGCTGAAGCGGACGGTGTGCGCATGCAAGGTGGCCGAGTTTTCGGTGATCACGAGGTAGGCGTGGAAGAAGGGCGAGGTGGTGACGTCGGTGCCGCGGAGGTTGACGACGTAGCTGATGTCGTCAAGGGAGTTGAGGACGTGGGCATTGGCACCAAGTTTCTTCATCTCGACGCGGATCTTTTCGATCTTGGTGTCGGCAGTTTCACCGGCGTATTTGAGATCGTGCTCGAAGACCGGATTCATCGGGAAGGGAGGGCGGTCGATCCAGATCAGATCAGCAAGGTCTTCATCGGTGACGAGGGTGATGTTCTTCTTCTTCAGGGTGGCTTCAACATCGGTCAAGGCCTTGGCCATCATGGTGGCACCGTAGAAGCCGAGGCGGGAGCCTTCGGGGAGATTGTCGGCGACCCAGACGTTCCAGGCCGGGACGTCGGGTTTGCCTAAGTAGATGATGTCGATGCCGGTGCCGGCCAGTTCGATTTCGGCCTGGATCCAATAACGGCCGTCGGCCCAGACATAGGTCTTGTCCTTGAGCACCACCATCGAAGACACCGAAGCGGTGAAGCCGGAGAGATACTGACGGGCCTTCCAGCGCACCGGCAGATATTCCGAGTTGTGCGGGTCGGAGGCGGGTGCGACCCACGCATCGAGATTGCGTTTGGCCATTTCAGCACGGAGGGCAGCAATACGGGCGGGAACGTTGGGCATGGTCTTCCTCTGGGATGTTCGTTTCGGTAGTTGGGAATTTATATGACAAGAGCTCTTGAACAAGGGTCCGCAAGCGGATTTCTTTCAGTTGTCCACAATGTTAATTATAAGTCATAAGGCATTGACTTGATGGATTATAAGATTAGAAACTGAAAATCTTACATGATCCTGCTATAGGAAAATCGATCCGGCGAGGTGCCGGACCGCAACTCAGAACAGGAGAGCAGATAATGATTATCGAAGTCACAGGCGACATTCTTCTCAGCGGCGCGGAAGCGATTGTTCACGGCGTCGCCCCGGCGGATCATTTTGACCATGGCTTGGCGCTGCAGCTGCGCGAGAAATGGCCGGTGATGGTGAAGGATTTTCGCCACTGGTGTCATACACAGAACCCGAAAGAGGGCGAGATCTGGGCTTGGGCCGGAGTCGACGCTCCGCGCATCGTCAGCATGCTGGTGCAAGAGCCGGCACAAGGCCACACAGGCCGTCCGGGACGAGCGCACACCGAGCATGTCAATCACTGCTTGCGCGCCTTGGCGGATTGGGCAAAAAAAGAGAAAGTCGCCTCCCTCGCCTTGCCGCGCTTGGCAACCGGCGTCGGACACCTCGACTGGACCGCGGTCAAGCCCTTGATTGAAAAACATCTCGGCACCTTGGGCGTCCCGGTGTATGTCTACAGCGTCTACACCAAAGGCGTGAAAGCGCCGGAGAAAGCCGCCGCGAAGGCTTGAATCTAAAAACCGCAGTTGAAAGGTTGAAAGGTTGAAAGGTTGAAAGGTTGAAAGGTTGAAAGGATTAGCTGCAACAGCAATAACTAACGACTATGAAGAAAAGCTTTGGCAGTCATCTTCGCCACACCTGAGGGGTGCTCTTAGATTCGTCTCTTGTTGCTGTTGTTCATATGCTTGCGTTTCAACCTTTCAACCTTTCAACCCGGTTTCATTCCTCTGCTGTGGTTTTTAGGCTTGAATCGTCTCTAGTCGCCGCAAGGAAGCCGCCGCTCGGCGGCTTCTTTGTGATGCCAAGGAGTCAAGCGCGGGGGATGTGGTCTTGACGACACAAAAAGCGCTGTTAGCCTCGAAGGGTCTCTTTCGCTCAAACAGTGAGAGAAATGGTTCACGCCTGCACCCCTTACAAGTTCTGAAAATGCGTCTCCACCTCCCTCCCACCATTGACCCGGAACAGCCCTGTCCCTATCTGCCGGGGCGGGCCTCACGGACCGAGTTCTTCCTCGCCACGGAGCTCGCGCCGGAGGAGTGCGATGAACTGCTCAATCGCGGTTGGCGCAAATTCGGGCCGCAGATTTTCCGTCCCGCCTGCGCCGAGTGCCGTCTCTGCACCCCGCTGCGGCTGGAAGTGAAGGATTTCATGATGTCGAAATCGCAGCGCCGGGTGGAGCAGAAAAACGGCGGCACGCGGGTCATCTTCAGAGAGGCCGAGGAGAGCGACGAATTCTACCAGCTTCACGCCCGTTTCAACCGCGAACGCTATGGACGCGAGATCAGCCGCGAGGAATACCAGCGCAGCTTCCACTGGCACAGCGGACGGCTCCTGCAAAGCGAATTCCGCCGCGACGGCAAGCTCATCGCCGCCGGCTTTCTCGATCTCGGCCGCGACTGCCTGTCGAGCGTCTATTTCTTCTTCGACCCCGACTTCGCCGCCTTCTCCCCGGGCGTCTTCGGCGCCTTGGCCGAGATCCGTTTCGCCGCCGAGCTCGGCTGCCGCTGGTACCACCTCGGCTACCTCGTCCCCGGCTGCCAGGCGATGGAATACAAAGCCCGCTTCCAGCCGCATGAAGTGATGGATTGGAAAAGTGGCCAGTGGACGAAGCCGGGAAGCTGAAGAGAATCCCTTGCCGCGTCGCCGCCTTTTACGTCTCCTCGCTTATGGTAGAAAGATGCAAGCACACAAAGGGACGCCATGACTCCGATCGAGGTCAACCTGCCCATGAGTTTAGGTCTCGCCGCCAGCGCCTGGCTGCTGGGTTCCGCCGCGACGCGTCTGTCACCTCGCCTCGGCGCCTTGAGCATTCCGACGGCGATCATCGGCGGCAGTCTCGTGGCCTTGATCATTCTCTCCCTTCGCCTCGGCGGGGAAATTGACCTCCGCTTTGATTCGTCTCTCAATCTTCATCTCATGACTCTCTACCTCGGCGCCATCGGCTTCGAAGCTTCGTGGCAACGCCTCCGCCACGGCGGCCGCCTGGTGCCGGTTTTTCTCGGGCTCTGCGTCTTGATGATGATCGGGCAGAACCTGCTCGGCGGACTGATCGCCTGGTGCGCCGGGCAACCCTTCCTTCTCGGCACCTTGACCGGATCCGCCGCTCTCACCGGCGGTCCGGCAACCGCCCTCGCCTTCAGTTCCGAATTCGCCGCCCGCGGCATCGACAATGCCGCGACCTGGGGGCTCGCCGGGGCGCTTGGCGGCATCCTTCTGGGAGGACTATTGGGTGGACCTGTCGGCTCCTGGTTGCTTCGCCGGTCTCCGCCCCGAACCACCTGCGTCGACGTCCCCGACTTGACTCCTGAGTCGGATTTCGATTCCCGTCAGCTCCTGCGTCATGGGCTTTGGTTGATCGCCTCACTGCTGCCCGGATTACTGCTCCACCGCCTCTGCCTTCGATTCGGCTTGAGCCTGCCGGAATTTCTCCCCGTGATGCTGATCACCTGCGCCCTCCGCCAGATCGACGAGAAATGGCATTGGCTGGACTTCAATCCAGCGATCTTCGACGGCCTTTCGCGACTCAGCCTGAACCTGTTCCTCAGTCTCGCCCTGATCAGCATCGACTGGAAAAGCCTGGCGAATCTGAACTCCCTGCTGCTGGTCATCCTCGCTGCGCAAGCCCTCTTCGTCGTCCTCTGCGCGCGGCTGCTCATCTTCCGCTTTTGCGGCCGCGATTATGAAGCCGCCGTCATCGCGGCCGGCATGACGGGCTTCATGCTCGGCACCACCGCCAACGCCATCAGCAACATGCAATCTCTCACCCGTCGCCACGGCCCCGCACCCCAAGCCACTCTAATCGTCCCGATCGTTGCGGCCTGCTTCGTTTCCTTCTGCAACGCCCTGGTGATTGTTTTCTTCCTCAAACTCTGCCCATGAGCCCCCGCCCTCCTCATTCCCGCCGAGACTCTCCCTTTTCAACGAACGGACAAAAATCGCAAGTCCATCCCGTCTGATAGGGGTGTCACGTAATACCCACACGGCTCAATAGCCAATCTGCAGCAACTCCGCGACCTCGAAAAACTCTGCCGACGCAAACTTCAGGAGACGCCGTCATGAAACGCAAACCCGTCAGTCTGGAAGGCACCGTCAGCAAGGGTCTCCTCCGTCCCTTGTTCAATAAAATCCGATCCGATCTGAACGCCGCCAAAGCGGTTCCTCCACCCCCCGAGCCTGAGATGGCCCGCAAAGCAGGATCGAAATCCCTCGGCCCTGGTTCACCGCCGAAACAAGGCCCGAAATGACTCGAGCTGTATCATTCCAATTCCCTTCTCCCCGACTCCCTTGAACGCAGCTGAGAAGAGGCGAATCCGAGGTCGGATAAATCCGACCTGTGCAACTCCATATCAAGCTCGTTTTGGTGTCCTGCAAGTGTCAATTTTGCCCCGGAGGGGCAGCCGGCAGATAGCCCAGGGTGTAGTCCGAGGAACGAGGGCAAACCCTGGGTCAAGAGAGATCTCGCTCGAACCCCGAAGGGGTGTCCAGAATCTGCTCGCTCTACAGTCATCCATGATCATTCGGATCGCCCCTTCGGGGCTCCAGTTCCATTCGTCACGGCCCCAGGGTTTGCGACTCGTGCCTCGCCGCTACACCCTGGGCTGACATCCGGCCGCCCTTCCAGGGCGCAAACGGAGTTGCGCAGGTCGCCTTTTTTCTTCCCCCTCGCCATTCTTGCAGCTCACTCGTCCTTCTTTGTCGCGCTTCCGCACTTGTCGCGCTAGAATAGGCCAAACCCACTAGCCCGAGTCACCATGATCTGCGATTTCTGCCAACAACAAGAAGCCTCCATTCACATCGAACAGACGGTGAACGGCCGCCGCGCCGCCCTCAACATCTGCCAACCTTGCGCCGTCGCCCAGGGCCTGACGCCGGAAAGCTCGGCCCAGTTCAACCCCGTCGCCTTCGCCGAAATCCTCCGCCGGCAACAGCTCAGCCAGCAGGCACGCATCTGCCCCAATTGCCGCAGCACCAGCGAAATGGTCGCCCGCGATGGCAAGGCCGGCTGCCCCCTGTGCTACACCGTGCACTGGACCCAGCTCGAGCCCGGCCAATGGCAGCGCAGCCGCGATTGGGAGCTCCGCCACAAAGGCAAAGAACCCCTCCGCCACGGCCACCGCAAACCGAAAGAAGATCTCGCCGCCACCAGCGTCGAATCGACCGCCCAGCTCACTCCCGAGGTCAAGCCGAAGCCGAGCCAGATTGCCAAGAAGGAATCGCCTCCCCCGCCCGCGCCGCCTGACAAAATCCCCGAGGAAACCCGCATCCTCCCTCCCGCCGATCCCCTCGCCGAACTCACCGCCGAACTGCGCCACGCCATCGCCGACGAAGACTACGAACTCGCCGCCAGGATCCGCGACCAGATTCGCCAACTTCGCGAGGGAGGCCCCCTATGAGCCCCGAAGAGTTCCACCGCTTCGCCACCTCCACCCCCTCGTGGCTGCGCGAAATCGGCCCAGAAGGAGATGTCGTCATCTCCACCCGCGCCCGCCTCGCCCGCAACGTACGCGGCTACACCTTCCCCGGCCGCGCCACCGGACCCGAACGCCGCGAGCTGCGCGACCACGCCCTCGCCGCCCTGCGCCGCGTCCGCCCCGGACTCTTCACTTTTATCGACCTCGACACCCTGCCGGAAAGCGGCCGCCGCCTCTACCATGAACGCCACCTCCTCGGCGCCCAGATGATCCAGGCCCTGCCCTTCTCGTCGCTCGCCTTCAGTGGCGACGAACGCCTCTCCGCCGTGGTCAACGAAGAAGATCACCTGCGCCTGCAATCGCTTCTGCCCGGACTGCAATTGACCGAGACCTGGCGCCAAGTCGACGCCTTCGACGACGATCTCTCCGGCCGTCTCGACTTCGCCTTCGATCCCGACCTCGGCTACAACAGCGCCTGCCCGAGCAATCTCGGCACCGGCCTCCGCATGTCGGTGATGCTCTCCCTCCCCGGCCTCGAAAACAAAGAGGAAATCCCGCGCGTCACCAAGGCGGTCGAAGCCATCGGCTTCACCCTGCGCGGCAGCACCGGCGAAGGCTCTACCGCCATCGGCGCCACCTGGCAACTTTCCAACCAGAGCACCCTCGGCGAATCGGAAGAAAGCATCGTCAAGCGCCTTCATGATTTCACCCTCGACCTGGTCGAGCGCGAACGCGCCGCCCGCCGCGACCTCGCCATCCGCTCGCCCCTGGTGCTCGAGAATGTCATCGCCCGCAACCTCGCCATCCTCAGCGCCTCCACCCTTCTCGCCGAAGAAGAAGCCCTGTGCATCCTCTTCGTCCTCATCGCCGGCCACGCCACCGGCCACGTCCAACGCCTGAAATTGCGCAACATCCGCTCCCTCATCGTCCACAGCCGCCAAGCTCACCTGCAGCTCATCACCCACTGCGGCGACGACAAGCAGGATCAGGCCCGCTGCCGCCTCGTCCGCGCCGCCCTCGAAATCGCGCAGTGGCCTTGACTCAATTAAGAATTAAGAGTTAAGAATTAAGAATTAGCTACTCCCCTACTCCCTCACTCCCCTACTCCCCCGAGGTCTCTCATGTCCAAAATCGATCCCGAAGATGAGCTCATCGCCCGCATCCAGGAAACCCTCAAGCACAATGGTTTCCCGGCTAATCCCATCGCTCTCCCATTCCCTGCCCTGCGCGATGCCGCGATCCGCCGCGGTGTCGATCTCGCCATGATCCTCGACCGCCTCGAAATGATGTCGATCTACGCTGCTCACGACGAAGAACGCATCATCTTCAGCCCCCGGCCAATCGAAGAAGGCGATGAAGACGAATCGGAGGAAGAAGCCCCCGAAGTCGATCAATCCGACTTCATTGCGGAAGGGGCAAAAGCCCGCGGCGGCGCCTTCGGCGACATCTACGACCTCCTCAAAGGAATGGACCTCAGCGGCGGCCCGCAAAACATCCAGGCCCAGATCGCCGCCATGATGGAACGCCTCAGCCCCGAACAGCAGGAAAAAATCGTCAACACCTGGATGACCATGGATCCCGCCCAGCGCGACAAGATCATGGAAGAAGGCAAGAAGATGGGACTCAATCCCTGAAGTAAACGTGGCTCGAGCTTCCAGCTCGAGTTGTTCAATGTGGCTCGATCGTCCCGATCGAGTTGCTGAACCTCGACCAAGGATGGTCGAGCCACGTTCTGAAATTTGAGTCACGTGCACCAAAATGCGTGTCAAGTGTAAGATTCGGTGACGATTGCAACTAGCTTACGTCGTCCATAAAATTCACTCGATAATCTTGAGGCACGAATGCAAAAACTGATCTGGCTCTTCATCGCCCTCTTGGGCGCCTCCTCCATGGGCGTGCTCGCCCTGCACCGAGGCGAAACCGTCAGCGCTGCGTGGATGGTGATCGCGGCGCTCTGCTGCCACCTCGTCGCCTACCGCTTCTACTCGAAATTCCTCGCCGGCAAGATCCTCAAGCTCGACGACTCGCGCCACACCCCGGCGCACGAGAAGAACGACGGCATGGACTTCGTTCCCACCTCGAAGGGAGTGCTCTTCGGCCACCACTTCGCCGCCATCGCCGGCGCCGGCCCCTTGATGGGCCCCGTCCTCGCCGCCCAGCTCGGCTACCTGCCTGGCACCCTGTGGATCCTCGCCGGCGCAGTCTTCTGCGGCGCCGTGCAGGACTTCACCGTCCTAGTCATCTCGTCGCGACGCGGCGCCCGCTCACTGCCCGAGATGATCAAGGACGAAATGGGCAAGCCAGCCGGACTCTGCTGCGGCATCGGCATCATGGGCATCGTCCTCGTCCTCCTCGCCGTCCTCGCCTTCGTCGTCACCAACGCCCTCGCCGAATCCCCCTGGGCTACCTTCACCGTGCTCGCCACCATCCCCATCGCCTTGTTGATGGGCCTGTGGACCCGTTTCTTCCGTCCCGGCACCGTGCTCGAAGCGACCGCCCTCGGCATCCTGCTGCTGCTCGCCTCGATCATCTTCGGCGGCAAGCTCGAAGGCCTCGGCTGGAGCCATTACTTCCTCTTCAGCAAGACCCAGATCGCCTGGGGCCTGATCGTCTACGGCGCTCTCGCCTCGATCCTGCCGGTCTGGCTGCTGCTGGCGCCGCGCGACTACCTGTCGACCTTCCTCAAACTTGGCGTCATCGTCCTTCTCGGCCTCGGCATCCTGATCAGCCTGCCGGATCTGCACATGCCCGCGATCAGCAAGTTCATCGACGGCAGCGGCCCGGTCTTCGCCGGCAATCTCTTCCCCTTCATGTTCATCACCATCGCCTGCGGCGCCGTCTCCGGCTTCCACTCCCTCGTCGCCTCCGGCACCACGCCGAAACTGCTCGACCAGGAATCCCACGCCCGCCCCATCGGCTACGGCGCCATGCTCTGCGAATCCGGCGTCGCTATCATGGCGATGATCTGCGCCTGTATGCTCCAACCCGGACTCTATTTCGCCGTCAACACCCCCGCCGCCGTGCTCGGTCCCGACGCCGTCGCCGCCTGCGCCAAGATCACCGAATGGGGCTTCTCCATCACCCCGGCGGAACTCCAAGCTGCCACCACGGCCATCGGTGAGCCCTCTCTGCTTTCCAAAGTTGGCGGCGCCCCCACCTTCGCCCTTGGCACCGCCTTCATCCTCGACAAAGCCATTGGCGGCGGTGCCGCCTTCTGGTATCACTTCGCCATCCTCTTCGAAGCGCTCTTCATTCTCACCACCATCGACGCCGGCACCCGCGTCGCCCGCTTCCTCGCGCAAGACCTGTTGGGACGCGTCCATCCTGCCCTTGGCAACACCGGCTCCTGGCCTGCCAACATCCTTGCCACCCTGCTGGTTGTCGCCGGCTGGGGTTGGTTCCTCTTGCAGGGCCTGGCCGACCCCTTCGGCGGGGTCAAGGCGCTTTGGCCGATGTTTGGCATAGCCAACCAGATCCTCGCCGCCATAGCCTTGCTCTTCTGCACCGTGGTGCTCTATCGTCAAAGCGGCTGGAAAACCGCCTGGGTCACCGGGCTCCCCTTCCTCTTAGTCGCCACCTGCACCATGACCGCGGCAATTCAGAAGCTCTTCCACTCAAGTTGGAAGATCGGCTTCTATGCCGACACCGAGCGCCTCGGCGCAGCGATCGGCGAAGGCAAGCTCCTACCGGGCTACAAATCCCTTGAGCAGATGAGCGCCGCCCTGCGCAACACCTGGATCAACCTCAGCATCGACGCCGGGCTGGTGCTGCTCTTCATCGTCACCGTGATTTTTGCGCTGAGGGCGATGAGGAGGAAAGCATGAATGCTTTTGCGCCCCAGCGGGGCGGCCGGCCGATAGCCCAGGGTGTAGCGACGCAGGAGCAAACCCTGGGTGGCAATGCCGTGGAAATCGAGCCCCGAAGGGGCGTACAGAATGCGCTCCGGCCCGAGCCTCTGGACGCCCCTCCGGGGCTCGAGGTCAATTCTCACCCGACCCAGGGTTTGCCCTCGTCCCTCGGGCTACACCCTGGGCTATCTGCCGGCTGCCCCTCCGGGGCAAAAAACTCGTTCCTGCGCACCCTCTCCACCTTCCTCCGCCAACTCGTTGGCATCGGCTCCTACGAGACCTATTGCCGCCACATGGCCGAGAAGCATCCGGAGATCAAGCCGCTGAGCCCAGCCGACTTCGTCGCGGAAGCCGCAAAACGACGCCATGATCCGGGAAGACCGGGAAGATGTCCGTGCTGAGTCGCTTCTTTTTGCGCGAAGCGCCTTGGACTGCGGCAAGGATTGCCGCCTTTAAATGGCTGCGGAGCAGCGTCCAGAGCTGAGCCATGAATGGCGCTCCGCGCCGAAACCAAA
>CAMCSH010000129.1 GCA_945877655.1 Lentisphaera araneosa HTCC2155
GTAAGGGACAGGGTTGAAAACCGACCCCAAGGGGGTCTCGGAACGCCCTCCTTGACCACGATGGGGTCGCGAGTCTTTGGGCTGCTGACCCGGGGTGTCGCCGATGCGGCTCAACCCCGGGCTAAAATCCCCCACTCCCTCGGAGTAAAGCAACACAAGACTTCCTGACCCGCAGCACGACAGAATTAGGAATTAGGATGCCACTGGCACCTTTGGTTTTACCCCGAAGGGGTTGTATCTGCCAGCCCGGGGTTGCGACGAGGAACGAGGAGCTACCCCGGGGGCTTGCCAGTGTCCTCAAACCCCAACAGGGTTTCGGCCCGCTGGTGCTCCCCGGCCGCACGGAACGAGACGAAACCCCGTTGGGGTATAAAATTCAATCATCTCGGACCCAGGGTAGGCGAGGCGCCAACCCTGGGCTGGAGGTCGCAACCCCCTTGGGGTTGAGCATCAAGCAGGTGCCATCAGCTTCCCAATAATCTCCCGCTGCGGGTCAGGAAGTCTGACCATGTGCAAGTGAAACACCTTGCGCGGGTGGTCTCTGCATGTTGGATGAGGTGTGTTGGCTAGGCCTAGTCGCTTCTGCGCTCAGATGCCGATCAAGGATTTGATTTGCTGGCGGCACTCAGCATCGGCAGCAAGAATTTCTTCTAGCTTCGGCTGGCCGATTTTGGGTGCAATGTCGAGGCTGGTGCGGACGCAGCGCCAGATGCCGGGGAAATCGAGCTTGCCATCGAGAAAGGCGGCGACGGCGACTTCGTTGGCGGCGTTAAGCATGGCGGGGGCGACGCCGCCGAGTTCCAAGGCCTCCCAAGCGTAGTCCAAGGAGGGGAAGCGCGTCGTGTCCGGCGCTTCAAAACTGAGGTTGATCAGCTTGCTGAAGTCCATCGGCGGCAGGCCGCCAGTCAAACGTTCCGGCCAAGTGAGGGCGTATTGCACTGGGAAGGCCATGTCGGGAGCGGACATCTGAGCAAGAACGGTGGAATCGGTGAACTCGACCATGGAGTGGACGATGGATTGCGGATGGATGACGACTTCGACCTGCCGGGGCGGGATCCTGAAGAGATGGCTGGCCTCGATCACTTCGAGCGCCTTGTTCATCAAGGTGGCGGAATCGATAGTGATCTTTCGTCCCATCACCCAGGTCGGATGTTTCAGGGCTTGTTCGGGACGGATGGCGGCGAAGTTTTCGGCCGGTGTTCGCAGGAAGGGGCCGCCGGAACAGGTGAGGAGGAGGCGCCGGACATGTTCGGGGCGTTTGCCTTCCAGGCATTGGAACAGGGCGGAGTGTTCCGAATCGACGGGAATGATCTTGCCGCCGTGGGCCGCTGCGGTGGCCATGACCAGCTCTCCCGCCATGACCAGGATTTCCTTCGATGCGAGGGCGACGGTTTTCCCAGCGCGGAGAGCGCTCAGGACCGGGCGGAGTCCGGCGGTGCCGACGATGGCGCAGAGCAGGACGTCGACACGTGGATCGGCGGCGACTTGGCAGAGAGCGTCGATCCCGGCGTCGGCGCGGATGCCGGGGGCCAGGGAGCGGCGCAGTTCCGGCAGCTTGCTTTCATCACCGACAAGAGCGGTTTCGACTTCGAATTCACGCGCCAGGGCGGCGCAGGCTTCGGCCTGGCTGCCGGCGGCGAGGGCGAGGACGCGAAACTGTCCGGGATGGCTGCGCAACACTCGTATGGCGCTGGAGCCGACCGAGCCGGTACAACCGAGAATGACGATGTTTTTCACGAATGGGTGACCTGAGTTTGGGTGATGCCACTATAACCACAAAAACGCAGCCGAAAGCAAAATTTCACCACGGAAATTGCAGAAACCTCAAGTGATCTTGGTATTTAGTTCCTGCGCGAAGCGCCTTGGACTGCGGCAAGGATTGCCGCCATTTCGTCAGGCGCGGAGCGCCGTCGAGCTGAGACGCGGCTCCGCCGCCATTGAAGGCGGCAATTCTTGCCGCAGTCCAAGGCGCTTCGCGCAAGAAGCGAATGACTTGGCGCTATTCCCCCGGCCCCAGGAGCTCCAGCGCGGCGCGGGAAATCGGCAGAGCCAGGCCGTCCATGCAGATCCATTGTCCGCAGCGGCGTTGATAGCATTCGAGGCAGGTCGCGGTGTCGGAACGGACGACGCGGGAGCGACCCCAAGGGCCGACGCGGGACGGCGAAGTGGGGCCGAAGACCACCACCAGCGGGGTTCCCAGCGCCGAAGCAAAATGGCCGGTGGCGCCTTCCGAGGCCATCACCAAAGCGGAGGACTCGACCAGACGGGCGAGCTCCGGCACCGTGGTGGCTCCGGCAAGATTGAAGAGCCGGGACCGCAAGTCTTCGGGAGCGGTGGCGAGCGCCGCCTCGATGTCGGCCTTCTTGTCCGGCGTCGCGGCAAAGGCGAACATCAGATCGGGACGGAGCTGATGAATGGCGGCGGCGGCATTGATCCAAGTGACCAGGGGCACATCCTTGGTGACCCAGGAGGTGAAGGGGGAAATGCAGACGATGCGGCGGCTGGCGAGGGCGGGCCGGAGCGCTTCGGGCAACTTGGCAGCGAGATCACGACCGGCCTCAGCCGGCAAGGCGAGGCGGGGAAAACACTGCTCGGCCGGGATGTCGGCAAGCGCCAGCAATTGCCGCAGCTCGTCGAGGGCGTGAGCCTGCTTGCGGCGCAGGCCGGTGACGAAGGGATACCGGCCCTTGCAGAATTTTTTCGCTGCCCGGGCGAGGTAGAGGAGGAGCACCGAGCGTTCCGCTCCTTGCAAGTCGATCGCCAGATCAAAATGTTCTTGCCGGAGCTCGGAGGCGACCCGGCGGCACTCGGTCCAGACTGCGCCGAAACGGAAGGCGCGGAGCTGGCTCTTCTGGGCCCGCAAGTCGGCGACGATCAAGCGGTCGACGAGAGGGTGGCCGCTGACGGCGAGGGCGCAGGAGCGGTCGACGACAAAGGTGATGCGCGCTTGCGGGAAGCGCGCTTTGACCGCGTCCAGGGCGAGGGTCGAATGGATGACATCGCCGAGGCTGGTGAGTTTGATCAGGAGGATGTTCACGGCGCAGACATTAGCGCGGCAGCCGTCATGCGGTAGAGGTGGGGTTCGATTTGATTTAGCGGAAGCGACGTCCACCACGGAAAACAAGGATGACACGGAAGTCTGGAGGATATTCTTGTCCTGCAAGCTTCGTCTCGATTAGGGCTATATGTCTTGGGCCATCTCCTCGGCTGCATTTTTCGGGCTATACTTGTCGCCGAACATCTCCAAGGATTCCCCCATGAACCGCATTTTCGCCGCCTTTCTCTGCAGCACGGCATGTCTGATCTCCTGCAAATCCGACTGGCAGAAACCGGCTGCGCCGGCCCTGCCCGCCGAGCTCCCGGCCAAGGGAGAAAACCTGGCGCAATGGTGGACGCAGCTCGGCTCGCCCGAGCTCAACGCCCTGGTCGAGGAAGGTTTGGCGAAAAACCTGGATGTCCAGATCGCCTTGACCAAGATCGCCGAAGATGGCGGGGCCATCGACGCGGTGATCGCGGCCAGCCTGCCTACTCTCGATGTCGGCGGCGGTGTCACGCGCAAGGAACGGTCTGCAAATGTCGAAGGCGCGAATCAGGGGCCGCCGATCAGCAACACCTGGAACTCGGCGCTGAAATTCTCCTACGACACCGACATCTCCGCCCTCAACTTGCGTTCGCGCAAGGCGATGGCTCACGACCTGTTGCGGGCCGACACCTATCTCGTCGCGGCGACCCGCGCCTCGATCAGCGGCCGCATCGTCCGCACCATTCTGGGCGCTCGGGCGGCGGAGCAGCAATGCGAGCAATTGCGCCGCGCCATCGACTCCTACGACTCGACCCTGAAAATCCGCCGTCAACAGCTCGCCATCGGCGCCGTGAGCCCTCTCGAAGTGCAGCGGATCGAGGCCGATTCCGCTCGCTTACGCGCCGCCCTGCCGCCGCTCGAGCTGGCCAGCGAACAAGCGCAACACCAGCTCGCATTCCTGCTCGGCCGCGAGCTCGACGACAAGTCCTTGGCGGGCCAGTTGGCGGCAATCCCCTTCGACCGGATCAGCGCCGCCTTGCCGCCGCCCAGCCTCAGCGCCGAGCTGTTGCAACGCCGCCCCGACGTCCACGCCGCCGAGGCGCAGCTTGATCTGGCGGCGAACGAGGTCAACGCCGTCCGCTCCCGCTATTACCCACGCATCTCCCTGCTCGGCAGCATCGGCGTCGAGGCCAACGACCGCAACCAGCTTTTCAATTCCGATTCGGAAGCCTGGAGCGCCGGCATCGGCGTGTCGCAGCCACTGCTCGGTCTTTTTGCGGTTGCCGCAGAAGAGGATCGAGCCAAGGCTCGCCGCGACCGCGGCGTCCTGCTCTACCGCCAGACCGCCTTCCGCGCCTGGCAGGAGGCGCGCAGCAGCCTCAGCGCCTGCACTGCCGGCAGCCGCCGAGTCACCGCCCTCAATGAACGCGTCACCGCCTTGTTAGGCCAGCTCAAGAGCCTGGAAAAACGCCGCGATCTCGGCGCCGCCGGAACCCTGGAAGTCCGCGATGCCGAACGCCAGCTCATCGATGCAGAAATCAGCCTCACCCAAGCCCGTGCCGACGCCGCCATCGCCCGCAGCGAAGCCATCCTCGCCCTCGGTGGCGGCTGGTGATCCGCCGTCCCTTCTTCTGCTTCTCACCCCAAAGGAATTGCCCATGACCGATCCGATTCAGGATCCCGCCGCCATCCAGGATCCCGTCGCCACTCAGGACCTCGATGGCCACCAGGCGATCCACCTGGCGGCCTTGAACGGCGAGGCCGCCAGCCTCAAGCTCCTCTTGGCGGAAGGAAGCCCGGTCGATCTCCCCAACCTCCGCGGCCAGCAGGCTTTGCATCTGGCGGCCTTCAACGGCTGCCCGGAATGCGTCGAGCTCCTCCTTGCCGCCGGCGCCCCGATCGAAGCTCAGACCCAGGACGGCGCGCGCCCTCTGGATTGGGCCGCGATGGGGGGCCAGCCCGGCATCCTGCAGCGCCTGATCGAGGCCGGAGCCCGGATCGATCATCAGAGCGCCAAGGGACGTCAGATCATTCACCTCGCCGCCTCGGAAGGCCAGATCGAAGTGGTGGAAGTGCTGCTCGCTCATGGCGCCAAAATCGACGCCGCGACCAAGGACGGCACCACTCCCTTGCACTGGGCCGCGCTGAATGGCGAGGCCGACATGGTGCAACTGCTGCTCGATTCCGGCGCCCAGGTCGACGCTCAGGACAAGAACGGCGAACAGCCGCTGCACCTGGCCGCCCGCGCCGGTTTTGCCGAAGTGGTCTATTGGCTTCTGGAAGCCGGCGCCGACGCCAAGGTCAGCTACAAACGCGGCCTGCCGCCGCTGCACCTCGCGGTCCGCGACGGCCATGCCGAAGTGGTCGATCTGCTCCTCGATGCCGGCGCTGAAGTCGATGACGAGGACAAAAAAGGCATGCAGCCGCTGCACTGCGCCACCCGTCTCGGCCAGCCGGAACTGGTGCAACTTCTGCTCGCCGCCAAGGCCGACATCGAAGCCCTCGACCGCGACGGCTGGGCCCCGATTTTCTACGCCGCCTTCTACGGCCATGCCGCCGCCGCCAAACTCCTTCTCGAGGCCGGAGCCAAGCTCGATGTGATCGACAAAAAAGGCCAGCAGCCGCTGCACTGGGCCGCCAGCCAAGGCAAGTCCGAAGTCGCACAACTTCTGATTGCGGCCGGCGCAAAGATCGACGCTCTCAACAGCGACGGACTCAGCCCCCAGGCTCTCGCGGCAAAAGCCGGCCACGCCGCCTTGGCGGAATCGCTGGGCGTGGGATAGGCTGCTTCTTGCGCGAGGCGCCTTGGACTGCGGCAAGGATTGCCGCCTTAAATGGCGGCGGAGCCGCGTCTGGCGTCTGAGCCAATCTGCGTGCGTCGCGAAGCGACTGGATGAGTGTAGCCGGGGGTTTTAACCCCCGGTATAGGATGGGGCTTGAATCGCCGTCGCGAAGCGACAGGATGATATTTTGGCGACCCCTCGCGGGTCGCACAGAGTTCGAGCTAACGCTGTGCGACCCGATGCGGGTCGGCGGAATGCGGGGATCGCAAACCCAGGGTCATCGCCGATGCGGCTCGACCACTGGGCTACCATGTGTGACCCGCAAGGGGTCGAGCAACCGGACCCTTGCGCGGGGTTCCCTGCATGTTGGATGAGGCGTCTTGGATACGCATGGCAGAGCAACTCGATCGGGACGATCGAGCCACATTAGCCTAAAAACCGCAGCAGCCCAAGTCCTTCCGCGACCCCTTCAGGGTCAGAATTCATAACTCATTCCAACCCAGGGTGTCGCCGATGCGGCTTAACCCTGGGCTAAAATCTGAAACCCCTTTGGGGTCAAGCTGCAGTTGAGCTCAAACAAGTTCGACAGCGGTTTTTAGGATTAGAGCTTGTCGCCTGATTCTTCGCTGATTTTCAAGTCTGCCGGCAGACGTTGCCGGATCGAATCAGGCAGGACGCCGGGGTCGACGGCGAGTTCTTTCAGGCGGGGCAGTTCGAGCAGGACATCCCAGAGGTAGAAGCTGGAGCCGCGCAGATCGAGGCTCTCCAAGGGCAGCAGGCGCAGGGCGCTTTCATCGAGCAGGGTGGAGCCGCGCAGATCAAGGCGGCGGATTTGCGTGCCCTTCAGGCAGCCGAGGCGGAAATCGACCAGGGTCCGGAGGCGCAGGTCGGCGACGTCGAGAAGTTCGAGGAAGGGCAGTTGGCGACAGGCGCTGCCACTGATGTCGAGAAGAGCGACGCGTTGGCCGAGGGCGAGTTTTTCGAGAGGGTAGAAATCGCTGATGTGAGGATTGGCCGAGGCGTCGATCTCGATGCCGATTTGCGCTTGACGCACTTCCAGATGCAGCGGTTTCGCACTGCCGATTTTCAGTTGCCACTCGGCGGCGGTGAGCTCGCGCTTCTCTTCCAGCGTCGCCAGTGCGGCGTGGCGGGCGAAGAGGAGGTTCCGATAAAGGCTGGTATCCGGCTCGTGGCCGCTGTAGTCGATCTGGGCGAGGAAGGCGATCAGGCCTGCCGTGTCGCCGCGTCGCAATTGAGGAAGCGCAGCCTGCAGCTTTTCCGGCAGGAGCGGCGCGGCGCCCTCGAAATCCTGCCGATTCAGCCTCAGGCCGGCATCGAGAAGGCGTCCGGCGGGCAATTCCGGGTCGATGCTGCGGATCAGGGCGACCTGGCTGGCGCAGGCGTCGAAATCGCGGTCGTGAAAGAGTTTTTTTGCCTGCTGCAGAAGTCCCGGCAGGTCGCGACGTTGCAAGGCTTCTTTGGCCTGTCTCTCATGGTCGAGACGTTGCGCCAGGAGGCGCGATTCGGCTTCGCGTTTTTGCAGGTCGCGGACGAAGAGCAGGGAGCTGGCGAGGAGGAGGCTGCCGGCGCCGGCGAGAACGAGGCTGAGGCTGGAGTGACGGCGGATCAGGAGCCAGAGCAGGCGTCCGGGGCCGGCCTGTTCGGCGCCGGTGGCGAAGCCATTGCGGAAGCGCTCGATTTCGAGGCGGAATTCATCGGCGCTGGCGTAGCGCTCGGCGGGTGTTTCGGCCAGGGCTTTGACCGCGACCGCGTGCAGCGCCGGTGCTGCGGCAGCGGGGAAGCGGACGAGGATCTGGCGGAGCACGGCGCCGAGGGAGTAGATGTCGCAACGGCGGTCGCGGCGGCTGCCCGCCTGCCACATTTCCGGGGCGGCGTAACCGGGGGTGCCCTTGGCGATCGAATCGAGGCTCTGGCCGAGGTCGATCAGGCGCAGCTCTTCATCGGCGAGTAATGCCTCGCTGCAGTCTTCGTAGGCGATGCCGGCGAGGCCCCAGTCGCAGAGCAGCACTTCGCCGTGGTCGCTGAGCTGGATGTTGTCGGGCTTGACGTCGAAATGGAGGATGCCCTTTTCGTGGGCATAGGCGAGGGCGCGGCAGACGCCGATCAGGGCGGCGAGGGCGGCGTCGAAATCGATCCGGCCCTCGTCGAGAGCTTGCTGCAGGCTGTGGCGGCGGATCAGCTTCATGGTGAAAAAGGGGCCGTCTTCCGGCAGGATGCCGCAGTCGTAGACCGGCATGATATTCGGGTGCTCGAGCAGGGCGTTGAGGCGGGCCTCGCGGCGGAATTTCGACTGCTGTTCGAGATTGGCGTCGGTCTTCAACAAGGCGAGGGCGATCTCGCGTCCTGACGCCAAATCGCGGCAGCGGAAGACCCGTTTCTGCCCGCCTTCGGCAAGGAAGACGCGTTCGGCGTAGCGCTCTTCCGAGGACAGGACAACGGCTTCGTCCGCGAGGCCTTGACGCGCCGCGTCCTCCGCTTCGCCGACCTGCGAGGCGAGGAAGTCGCTGAAGTCCGACGTCACAGCAGTTCCTTTTGCAGGCGGAGGATCTCTTTCTGCAGGCTGTTCAAGACGCGTTTCTTGTAGACGTAGACCGAGGCGCGGGCGAGACCGAAGCGATCGGCCGCGGCGTCGGGATTTTCGCCGGCGGCGAGGGCTTGGAAGAGTTGCAGCACGGCCGGGCTGAAATGCGGCGCGATGTTATCCCAGGCCCGTTGGCTGATGAAGCGCCGCCATTCCTCGTCGGCGATCCGGTCGAGCGCGGCGTCGTCAGCGCCGAGCCGGCTCAGTTCTTCGCCGATGCCTTCGGGCTGCCGCTGCTGCTTCTTCAGCCAGCGCAAGGCTTCGTTGCGGGTGACCACCGCGAGCCAGCCGCGGAAGCGCCCTTTGGCCGGATCGTAGTCCATCCGCGGCAGCTGGCGCCAGCAGATCAGCATCAGCTCCTGCACCAGGTCCTCGCAGTCCTCCGGGCTGAGCCGCAGGCGGCGCAACAGCATCGTCACGTAGGGTGCGTAGCTGCTGCGGAAGTCCTCCCAGCTGCTTTCGTCGGAGGGATCCTTGAGCCGCTGCAGCAGGCTTTGACGGGTGAAGTTGTCGGCCATGGAATCGCCTTGTGTCGATGGAAGGGAAGACGCGGCTGAACTCAGGCGGTTCCTTCGCGGGACTGCACCAGGGCGAGGAATTCGGTGAAGCCGCGGCATTCGCTGGCTTGGCGCACCATTTCCGGATCCTGGAAGCGGCTGGCGATTTCAGACAGCAGCTCGAGCTGCGACTGGCTCTGTTCGCCTGGGGTGAGGATGAGGAAGATCAGGCGCGATTTCGAGTCGTCCGGCGACAGGAAGTCGAGCCCTTGGGAGGACAGGCCGACCACGACGAGAGGGGCGTCGAGCTTGTCGAGGCGGGCATGGGGCACCGCCAATCCACCGGGAAGTCCGGTCGGCATCAAGGCCTCGCGTTCCATCACCGCGGCGGTGATCGCAGCCGGATCGAGGCGGCTCTTTTCCGCCGCCAGCTGGCACAGCTCGGCGATGGCGCCGGAGGTGTCGCGGCTCTGAATCTCCCGGATGAAGCGGGTCGAGCTCAGCTGATTGACGAGGTGAATGGCTCTCGGGCGGTGCAGCACCGCTTGCAACAGGCTGGAGGTGCAGAGAGAGGTGCCGAGGGCGAGGACGACGATGGCGACGAAGAGGCTCTGGCTGATGATGCCGGCCTGCAGGGCGGTGAGGCCGAGGACGATCTCCATGGCGCCGTAGGTGTTCATGCCGACGCCGACCGCCAGGGCTTCGCGGCCCTTCATGCCGCAGAGGCGGGCGCCGAGCCAGGCGCCGGGGATCTTGCCGAAACAGGCGCAAGCCACAAGGACGAGAACCGGGACGATCGAGAAGTCGGCGAGGAAGTCGATCTTCAGGCCGATGCTGGCGAAAAACAGGGGTGTGAGGATGAAGCCGATGAACTGCTCGAGCGTCGCGCGGATGCTGCGGCGCAGGTGCGGCGAATCGCCGAGGGCGACGCCGAAGAGGAAGGCGCCGAAAAGCGAGTGGATGCCGAGCCACTGGGTGAAGGCGGCGCAGCAGAGTCCGGCGGTGAGGATGAAGCCGAGGATGCCGGCCGGCCAAGAGGAGTGGGCTTGCACCCAAGGAAGGATACGGGCGAGAGCGGCGCGCCCGAGGGTAAGCATGAAGACGGCGAAGCCGAGAGTCGAGGCGAGGCGGATGCAGATCTCCTTACCGCCGCCTTCACCGCCCTGGTGCAGACTCATCACCAGGCCGAAGAGGTTCCAGCCGACCAGGTCGATGAAGATCGCCGCGGCGATGATCACCATGCCCGGATCAGTCTTGAAGAGCTTCAGGTCGATGAGGATCTTCGCCAACACCGGCAGTGCCGAGATGCCTAGGGCGGTACCGACGAAGAGGCTGAAGACCAGATGCTGGTGCTCGCTGCCGCCAGCGAAACAAAGCCATTCCGGCGCGAACCAAGCAGCTCCGAGACCAAGGCTGAAGGGCAGCAGCAGAGCACCGAGACCGACGGTGAGAGCGGTGCGGCGATGGCGCAAAATCGTCGGCAGATCCACCTCCATGCCGGCGACCATGAGGAAGAGCGTGACGGCAAGAAAACGGATGCCATCGAGCGCCATCGCGGTCGGGCCTTGAGTCGGGAAGAGGAAGTTCTCGGCCTGCGGCACGAGGTGCCCCAGGACGCTGGGTCCGAGGAGGATGCCGGCGACCAGCTCGCCGAGGACCGGCGGCTTGTTGCAGCGTCGAGCCAATTCGCCCAAGAGGCGGGCGGCGCCGATCAGCACCGCCACCGCAAGCAAGAGCTCCAGTCCGTTTTCGTGTGTGAATTTCATGGCCGCCAATGTAGCGCAGGATGTGCGGTTTGGTTGGACGCGGGCGAGGCCGTTATGAGGGACGCAGAGCGATGTTCACCGATTCTTCAAAAATCTCTTGACTTTCCCTTTCGGTCTTTCTACAATCGAAGCCGCGAAGCTGGCTCAAGCGGAAGTCAAACGTCTCGAGGCCTTCACCAAAGGTTGGTGATCGCTAAGATTTTCTTGAAGCCGGAAGTGGCCGGCCCAAGTGAATGGAGCGCGGCAGTCCGCGTAGCGACTGCGGCTGGAATGTCCGAGACGAATAAACAAAGGCTCGCTGTTTTTGCTGAGAACACAGATCGCTAGGAGTGAATGGAGCGCGATGGAATGTTGAACAGCCTTGACATGCTATCCTCTCGGCGGTCAAATCAATCCGCTCACCAAGGTCACTCGTCATGGATGAAATCATTCTCAAACCCGGTCGCGACAAAAGCGTCAAGGCTC
>CAMCSH010000130.1 GCA_945877655.1 Lentisphaera araneosa HTCC2155
CCAAAGAAGCACGCATCCAAGGATCTTGGGCATCGGCGGAATTGAAGCGTTTGGCAAGGGCGGTGGCGACACCGGCTCCTGGCTTCCTGGCGCAACCCAGGGCCGCCGCTTGGCGGACGCGGATTTCGGCATCTTCGAGCGAAGGAACGAAGTCGGCGGTCAGCGAGGATTTCGCATCGGCCAAAGCACGAAGGGCTTGAGTGCGGATCTCGGCATGAGCATCTTTGACGAAGTTGCGAAGTTCGCTAACGGCGTCGAGCTGGCCGAGGCCGCGGAGGCCGTGGAGGCGACCGAAGAGGGCGGAGCCTTCGCTGCCGGCGCCTTGGGCGACCTTGAGGAGTTCGGCCTTGGCGCCGCGACGGACCAGTTCGGCTTGAGCTTCGACGCGGATCTTGATGTCGACGCTGCTGAGCTCGGTGGCGAGCTCGGTCAGGCTGAGGTTGCGGAAGCCTTTTTTGAACAGTTCGACGCTGTGGGCCTGGGGATTCTTGGCGATGACCTTCCAAACGCCACCGTGTTGGCTGGCATGCCAGCCTTCACCGTAGTCGCCGACGAGGAGGTTGTCGGCGTGGTCGAGGGTGAGGTCGGGGCTGTTGCAGCCCTTGAGCCACATATCGCCGCCGGTCATTTCATAGCCGGCACCTTTCGGCACCATTTTGAAGCGGCGCACGCCGGAGCCGCCGGAGCCGCCGGTGAAGTCGCAGACGAGGAAGCTGTCTTTGGTGTCGGCGCCGAGTGCGTCAGTGCTGACGTAGACCAGGCCGGAGGGGCCTGAGGTGACGAAGCCGGAGGCCGGGACGACCCACCAGGGCTGTTCGGCGTGGGCCGGGAAGAAGAGCTTCTCGGCCATCCAGGCGGGTTGTATGCGTTCCTTGCCGAAGATATGCTCACCAAAGGAGGTGAGGGACTGCCAGCCTTGAACCCAACCGTAGTCGCCGCCTTCGACGATGTAGTAGGCGCGGGCCTTGTCGCCCATGTCGCCGTTGTTGTCGCCGGTGACCAGGTCGAAGGTGTCGTTGAAAGCGATCTCTTGCGGGTTGCGCAAGCCGATGCAGACTTGTTCCAGACCGGAGCCGTCGGGATTGATGCGGAGGCAGGCGCCGCGCGAGCGGCTGAAGAGGCGCTTGCCTTCTTTGGTCATGACGTTGTAGCCGCGGTCGCCGATGGAGAAGTAGATCTTGCCGTCGGGGCCCCAGATCGGCGCGTGCATGTCGTGGCCGGAGAAGCCGACGGCGATGCCCCAGCCGTGGCTGATCGATTCGCGGCCCTCGGGCTTGCCGTCGTAGTTGGTGTCGGCGATCTTCCAGAGTTCGGGAGTGCAGGTGTAGTAGTAGAAGCCGTCGCGCTCGAGGATGCCGATGCCGGGGCCGTCGAGGGGCGCATTGAAGTCGCCGAGGACGCCGCCGTCGGTGAAGAAGCCGTCGGGCTGTTCGACCAGAGCGCGGACGGTGTCGGCCTTTTCAGTCCAGATCTTGCGGGGGAATTTCTTCTCGTGTTTCTCATACATGGCGAGGCGTTCTTCGACGGAGTCGATCATGACATCTTCGGGCAGCCAGTGGTAGTGCCCGCGGGAATCGGTGACGGCGTTGCCGAAGCGGTTCACTTCGTTGGTGATGATGCGGCCCTTGGAGTCAACGCAGAGGGCTCCGACCGACTTGGTGGTGCCAGGCTTGGTGACCGGCTTGACTTCGAGGCCGTCGACGCGCGGTTCAGCGGAGGCGCTGAGAGCGGCGAAGAAGATCGAGGCGGGCAGTAGAGAGAAGCGCATGAGGACTCCTGTTTGGGATTGAAGGTCGGGACGGAAGGTTGAGACTGCTTCAGGGAGGATAGAGTTCCTGTTCGTGACACATTCCCGCATACGAGCTGAATCTGTCGCTTGGCGCGGGAATTATGACCTACTGAACCAGGATCGGCACCTGTTTCATCCGCACGGAGGAGCCGTCGGCGGAGGACAGGGTGAAGTCGCGCAGCGTCGGCCAATCGACTGACAGGCGGCTGCCGTCGGCGAGGCGCCAGACGTTGGTTTTTTCGATCGGCGGGCCGAGCAGCTCTTGGATTTCAAAGCCATCCATGCCCTGGCGGAGCAGGGCGAAGATGCCGGCGTCGGGCAAGCCGGAGGGGCGAAACTTCGACCATTCGATGAATTGATGACCTTCGCCGCCCCAGGTGAGACTGGCTTTTTTGCCGATCAGGTTGAGGCGGTATTCGCCGCCGTTGAGGGCGTAGATGAAGACGCCTTGGGATTCGCGCCGGCACGGAGCTGAGCTCAAGGCCGCGACATTGAGCAGCGACTTATGGCCAGGGACGGAGAGGGGTAGGGTGTTTTTTGCGCTCGTCGCAGCGGAGTCGCTGGCGCAGGAGGCGAAGAGGAGGGAGAGAGAAATCGGCAGGCAGATCATTCGCATGGCTTGGCTCCGGTTAATTGCCGGGCAATGTAAGGCCTCAGTTGAGGAAGAGAAGAGGTTGAAAGGTTGAAAGGTTGAAAGGCAAAAAAGGCAAACACATGAACAACAGCGACAATAGAACAACACTCCTCAGTCTCAGTGGACTGGGGCGAACCTTGCCCTTCTGCTTGCTTATCGCCGCTCCGCCTTTCAACCTTTCAACCTTTCAACCTTTCAACCTTTTCCAATGACAAGGCCACTCCACTCGGAAGAGCAATTCCTCGCCGGGCTCTTTCCGCTTCTCGGCAGCGACCCCAGCGTCCTGGTGCCGCCGGGCGACGACTGCGCCGTGCTCCGGACCAGCGGCGGCTCCTTGCTGGTCGCGGCGGTGGATCAGGTGATCTTGGGCAAGCATTATCTCGCCAATGAAAAACCCGATCGCGCCGGGCGCAAACTTCTCGCCCGCAATCTCTCCGACATCGCCGCCATGGGCGCGTCACCACGCTGGGCCCTGCTCGCCTCGGCCACCGGGCCCGAGCTCGACGCTGACTGGCTGCTGCGCTTTCATCAAGGCTTGCTGGCGCATGCCCGCGAGCATCAGGTGATGCTCGTCGGCGGCGATCTCGCCTCGCTCGATTTCGGCGCGGTGCATTCGCTGACGATTTTCGGCGAGATCGAGGAAGGCCGGATCATGACCCGCAAGGCAGCCAAGATCGGCGACTTCCTTTACGCCACCGGCAGTTTCGGCCTGTCCTTCCCGAGTCAGCACCACCTCGATTTCTCGCCCCGCCTGGCGGAAGGCTCCTGGCTGGCGACCTTCGGAGTCAAAGCCTGTATGGATATCACCGACGGCTTGCTGCGCGATCTCCGCCGCCTCTGCCTCGCCTCCGGTTCCCTCGATGCCCTTCTTGATCTCGAAGTCATCCCCCGCCGCAGTTGGAACGGCTGCTCCGCCAGCGAACGCGAAGCCCTCTGCGACGGCGAGGATTACGAGCTGATTTTCGCCGTCCCCGCGGATCTCGCCGCCGAGCTCGAAAGCACCTGGCCTTTCGCCACGCCCGTGACCCGCATCGGCCGCTTCCTTCCTCCCGGCCAAGGACGGATCCGCGATGCCCACGGCACCGATCTGATCACCCTGCACGGCTTGGGTTTTGATCATTTTGAATCGAGCAGGGACACCACTGGGAAACCATTGGGACACGACTGAGACACAATTGGGGAGAACGAGGAAAGCAAGAAGACGAAACGCAGTGACTATGTGACCTTGTGACCTTACGACCTGCTAGCTGCGCCCCAACCCCTGAAACCCTTTCAACCCCTAAAACCCCTGCTATCTATGCAACTCTTTCTTCCCGATGAAGCTTCCACTTTGGCCTTAGGCGCCCGTCTGGCGGCGGAGCTGCAGCCAGGCGATTGCCTCCTGCTTGAAGGCGATCTCGGCGCCGGCAAGAGCTGCCTGGCGCGGGGCATTGCCCGGGCCTTGGGAGTGAGCGGCGAATTGCCGAGCCCGACCTTCCCGATCGTGCTGGAGCACGCGCTGCCGGGAGGTCGACGCCTATGTCACATGGATCTTTATCGACTCGATTCGCCTGAAGAGGTCCAGGGTTTTGGCATCGAAGACTACCTCAACGACCGCGCCGCCATCTGCCTGATCGAGTGGCCCGATCGCCTCGGCTGGTTGCGGCCGCCGCATGCAAGATCGGTGAGCTTGCGTCCAGAGGCCGAAGGCCGAGTCGCCGAGTGGGACTGAGAAATTTTCGAGAAAATGCGCCGGAGCTCCTAAGAAAGCGGCGCGCCGTTCGCTAGAACAGTGACCAACAGAGAGCCCATGCCCCCTGAAACGCAGCGACTGAAAGAGCGGATCACCGCCGCCGTCAACTCACATGAAAGTGAGCTGCTGCGCTACGCCTGCAGCCTGGGAGCCGACCTCGACACCGCCCGCGACGCGGTGCAGGACGCCTTCCTCCAGCTCTGGCATTGCGGCGATGGCAACTACCCGCAGCAGACCAGGGCCTGGCTCTTCACCGTCACCCGCAACCGGATCACCGATTTCTTCCGCCGCAGCCGGCGCTGGCAGTCGATGCATCCCGCCGACCTGAGCTCGAATCCCCCCGATTCGCCACTCGAAACTCTGCTCGGCAAAGACCGCGAGATGGAATTGCAGTCCCTGATCCACAATCTCCCCCCCCGCGAGAAGGAGTTGATCAAGCTCAAATACAGCTCCGGCCTGAGCTACCAGGAAATCAGCCGCATCACCGGCCTCTCGGTCTCGAATGTCGGCGTCATCCTCTTCACCGCCCTCAAGAAAATGCGTCACGACGCCGCCCCCAGCCCCGCACAAGGAAAGCCGCTATGAAAACCGGCCCCGAATCCGATCCCGCCAGCACCCTCCGCCTGATCTCGTACCTTCACGGCGAGCTCCCTCCGGCGGAACGCCAGGCCTTTGAGACCGAAATGGCCTCGGATCCCGCCCTTGCCGCGGAAGTGGCGGAGTATCAAAACCTGTCGCTGGAACTCGAACTGCTCCATGCGCCCACGGCGCCCCTGACCCTCGGCGACGAACGCCGCGAACGCGTCCTCAGCGGCGGCCTCTTCTTGCGTCGCCGCCGGATCGAAATGGCCCTCTCCTTCCTCGCCGGCGCCGCCCTCGTCGGCCTCGGTCTCCTCTTGTTCCGTCCACAGATTGTCCAGCCCGCCGTCCTCGCCGACGCCTCGCTGAATCCAGTCGTGGCGCCGCCGGATGATGCTGTCCGGACGAGCCCGCCGACAGCGAAAAAGACGAGCTCGGCGCAGTACAAGAAATCCCGTCCAAGCCCTTTGTCGGCACCCATCGCCGCAAACTCATCCCTGCAAGCCCTGCAAGATCAATCCCGCAGCCTGCGCGACGGCGTCCGCGACCGCTACCTCGAGTCATTCTACGCCAAGCTCGAACTCACTCGCCAGCATGAAGAGGAGTTGAAACAATTGATCTCGCAGCGCGCACTCCTCCTCGGCAATCAGCGGCTTCTCGCCCGCGGCGACAACGAGCGCCATGAGCAAATTCAAGAGACTGCGGCGACCCTCGACAGCGTCAATCTTCAAATCGACCAGATGCTTGGCGACAAGGCGCCGATCCTGAAGGACTACCGCAGCAACATCAGCGGCCGCCTGATCGTCGAAGCGATGAACAGCAAACTCGCGGCCAAGCAGCTTCCCGTGCTCGACAGCGAAACCAGCGACAAGCTGAGTCAGATCATTTCCTCCGCGATCAAGAATCCAATCACCGTACCCATCGGCCAGGAAGAAAAACTTAAGGATGAGGGAGTCGATAAAGTCGATATAGTCGAGCAAGTCGAGCAAGGTCTTGTCGTCGATGACAAGAAAGAAGATCCGATCCTTGAGGACCCTATCATCCCGGAAGGCAACGGAGTCATCGAAGCCTCGACCTCTATCCCGCCTTCGACGGCCCACCTGAGTTTTCAAATCCAAGGTGATGCTCTCTTGATCGGCAAATCGATTCAAGATCTAATCATGTATGATGCCTCGTCCTTCTTGTCGTACGCTCAACTGAACGAATTGCGGTATCAGATTCAACAAGGCCTTCCATTGATCCCTGGAACCGATGAAGTCCCCAGCCCCTAAGCCACGGCGCACGCTGCGGTAAATCAACGGCGCTCCTGCATTCAGTTCGGGACAGAGTTTCGAGCCAAGCTATACTTGGTGGACTTCACTCAATGATTGAGTTCACCGATGACTTCCTCCAACCCTGAGATTCCACTCACCCGCGATTGGGCCGAGATTGAGCTTCCCGATGCCTGGCCCGATCAGATCGGCTGGCGTCAGCCGCGCCATTTGTGGCGTTTTGCTATGGGACTGTTTTTTGGTCGGCGTCGCGTCGTCGAGCTGCCGCCAGAGCTTCCCGGGGCCGAACGTCTGCCGCGTTATCTGCTGCAGGAATTCCATCATCTGCCGAATGGCAACTACTCCAAGTCGGTGAGTCGCGGCTATGTCAGCAGTTTCGACCGGGTCATGCTCGGTTCGATGCATCAAGGGCGGCAGCAGATTGCGGCGCGTCTGGCTGGGGCGGCTCGGGTTCTGGATGTCGGTTGCGGTGGCGGCCAGCTGGCGCAGGCCTTGAGCGCGGGCTCGCCTGAAGTCTGGGCGGTGGAGCCCTCGCCGTATCTGCTGCAGCACGCCGCGCGCCGGGTGCCGGGCTTGCGCTGTGTCCAGGGCGTGATCGAGAAGACCGAATTTCCCGATCAGTTCTTCGATGCCGCCGGCGCCTGTTTCGTCTTTCATGAAATCCCGCCCCGCCATTCCGATGACGCCTTGACCGAGCTGCACCGGATCCTCAAGCCGGGGGCCTTGCTTTGCCTGGTCGAGCCCTCGGCGCAGCAGCTGCGCCAGTCCTTCCTCCAGATGGCCCGGACCCATGGCTGGCGCGGCCTGTATTTCCGCCTTCTCGCCCTGCGCATGTTCGAGCCTTTTGTCGCCGCCTGGCAGGCCCGGGATCACGCCGCCTGGTTCGCGGCCCATGGCTTCGAGCTGATCGAATCGGTTGATCCGATGCCCTACCAGCTTTTTCTGGCGCGACGCCGGCCTTGAGGACGATTCCGTGGCCGTGGATTGACAAGCGGGGTTCAGCTCGTTAGCTTCGCAGCGTTTGAAAATCAACGTCAACGAGGACGCCGGAAGATGCCGACCTACGACTACCGATGCCAGAGCTGCCAGCATCAATTCACCACCATGCATTCGATTGCGGCCGATCCGCTGAAGGATTGCCCGTCTTGCGGCCAGGCGCAGCTCAAGCGCCTCATCGGCGGCGGCGGCGGCGTCCTGTTCAAGGGCGGCGGCTTCTATCAGACCGATTATCCCAGCGCCAGCTACAGCGCCGGCGCCAAGACCGACGCCGGTAGCTGCGCTCCCGGCGGCTGCGGCGCCCCTCAGTGTCCCTCGTCCAACTGATCCACCCCTCAAGGAGATTGACATGGAAATCCAATGTGATAAATGCGGCAACCAGAACCCGCTCGGCGCGTTGTTCTGCCGCACCTGCGGCGCCAAGCTCGATATGGAAAAACTCCGTCCCCAGGGCGGCAAGGCTGGCGGCGGGATCAAGAAACCCTTGATCCACCCCTACGCCATCCGCCGCCTGATCAGCCTGGTGGTCTTCCTTTGCCTCCTCGGCTTCTGCGGACTCTTCATGCTCCGCCCCGGCGACTTCAACGAAGTCCCCGGCCTGCCCTCCAGCACGGATTATAAAAACACCTTGAACCGCCTCAATATCGAGAACCCCGACATCGCGCAAAACCCGGAGCTGGTCAGCGAACTTGCCGGTATCCGCATCGTCAAGCTCAAGGTCAGCGACATCGCCGCCATGCTGAGCAAGGAAATGCAGGATTACGCCGAAAAAGACGGCGGACTCGATACCATCACCGACCGCGTTGTGCCGCACCAGGTGTCCCTCAAGGTGATCAGCAGCGGACGCGTCCGCATCAACGTCCAGTCGCGCCTCAACGTCGCTGGTTTGAAGCTGTCGCTCTACTCCGGTGCCGACATCCTGATTTCGGGCGACAGCGATCCGGTCACCGCTTCGATGACTGACTTCACTCACGGCAAACTGCCGGCTTTCGGCCCGATCGCCAGTCCGGTGCAGGAGCGCATCGGCGCCATCTTGGCAATCAGCGACAAGCCGCAGGAATGGCTTAAGCAGATCAAGTCGCTCGAGATTGATGGCGATGATCTGACGATCAAGTTCATCCCGGTGAAAGGCGTCGTGCCTGGCGCCCCGAAAGCGGCGCCGGGAGCCAAGCCCGCGGCGCTGAAATCGGCGTCTGTCGCCGCGCCTGTGGCGGGTTCCTTGGCGTCGAAACTACTGACGAAACTGGTCGCTCGCGATGGCAAAGCGGTCGCAGCCCAAGCCATCGGCAATCCGAAATATTTTGCTTATTATTTCTCTGCTTCCTGGTGCGGTCCATGTCGCTCCTTCTCGCCCAAGCTCATTGCCGAATATGAAGGTTTGAAGCGGGGCGGAGTGCAAGTCATTCTGGCCGGCTGCGACTCGGATAAAGCCTCCATGCTCGCATACATGAACACAGCCGGGCATATTCATCCTTGGCCTGGCATCTGCAGGCAGGACCATGGCGAGTCCGGCTTTGCTGCTTATGGCGTCAGCGGCATTCCCGCCATCGTCATCGTCGATGCCAACGGCAAAGTGCTTGCCAATGGCCATGCGGAAGAGATCCTTGCGAAAGCCAAGAGCCTCGCCGGCATGTGAGTCTGTAGCCAGCACAGTAAAAGACCCTGAGCATCGGAAGAGCTCAGGGTCATCGCTTGGTATGGAGAACATGAAAAGAGGCGTCCGGGACTCGGACGCCTCTGAGAGGGTGGGGTGGCCAACGGGGTTCGAACCCGCGACAACTAGAATCACAATCTAGCGCTCTACCAACTGAGCTATGGCCACCTTCTGGTGAAAAACTGTTATGGGGTGGCCAACGGGGTTCGAACCCGCGACAACTAGAATCACAATCTAGCGCTCTACCAACTGAGCTATGGCCACCACAATGGGCGGAAAAAGTAAGGCGAGCCGCAGAACTGTCAAGGCGGAATCTGATCAAGTTCGGCCAATTCCCGGGCAAAGCCACCGGAAAGGATGGGGAAACGGCACCACGAGCGCGGATCGAGGTTCTCGTCATCGATGTGGAAGCTCGGGGCGTAGCGCTCGCGTTTCCACTGGTTGCGACACCAGAGGCCGTAGAAGCGCTTCAGCCAGGCGCGCAGGCGCGCCGCTTCCCAACGCTCGCCGAAATCGCGGATCAGCAGCGGCAGGATGGCCTTCGGCGGCAGGCGCTCGAGGATCGCCGCCTTCTCGATCGCGTCGAGAACTTCGTAAGGCATCAGGTCGACCTCGTCGGTCTGGCTGCGCTCCGGCGGCCGCAGTTCGGCTGTGGGAGCCTGGCGGTTGACCAGTCCGAGGACGGGCACCGGACCAAAGCCGGCGAGGGTCTCGTTTTCAAGGCGATTGAGCCAGTGGCGCAGGAAGGTCTTGCCGACGCCGCCGATGGGCCCGAGGGAGCCGGCGGTGTCGCCGTCCATGGTGGCGTAGCCGACCGCCGCTTCGCTGCGGTTGGAGGTGGTGATCAGCAGGGCGTTGCGCAGGTTGGCGAGCATCCACACCGAGGGAGCCCGGATGCGGGCCTGGATGTTCTGCAAGGCGATGTCATCGCTATCCCAGCGCAGGGGCCGGCCGAGGGTGTCGGCGGCGAAAGCGTGGTAGGCCTCGAGCACGGCGTGCAGCTCGAATTCGCGGTGTTCGCAAGCGCAGGCGGCGGCCACCGCGGCGGCGGCTTCCCGGGTCACTTCGCCGGAGTTGGCGGTGCCCTGGTAGGCGGTGATCAGGAGCTTCATCATCAGCTCGTCGACGCTGCGGCATTGGGCGACCTCGGGCCACCAGGCCAGGGAGCGGCCCAGGGCCTCGGGGCCGAGCTCACGCCAGAGGCGCTCGGCCATGGCGCGGACCAGCACGGCGCAGGTGGCGGAATCGACCCCGCCGGAAAGGGAGAGGACAAAGCCGCGGCTGCGCGATTTCCGCATGTAGTCCCACAGGCCGAGGGTCTCGGCGAGGAGGAATTCCTCGTCCTCGTGAAGCTCAATAGGGGCCGAGGTCGCGGCAAGCGGGAAGGCGGGGGAGGGGAGGCGACCTTTGAGCGACAAGAGGCCGCTTTGCGCCGGACGCACTTTCTCGGGCAGATCGAGATCGACCAGATGGACTTCGACTTCGCGCATCGAGAAGCGCGAGCTCTCGAAAAGGGCGACGCCGTCGCGGGCGGCGAAGCAGCCGCCGTCGTAGATCGAGCGTCCGGCTTCGTTGCCGAGCAGGTTGGCGTAGAGGTAGGTGCAGGAGAAAAGCTGCGAGCCCTGGCGCACAAGATCGCGTCGCCGGGCCTGTTTGTGGAAGGCGAAGTGCGAGGCCGAGGGATTGAGGACGAGATCGGGCGACAGCGTCGCGATGCGGCCACGGCGGCGTTCGGCCACCCAAGCGTCTTCGCAGATTTCAAAGCCGATGCGCAGGCCGTCGAGGTCGATGCCGAGGTCGCCGCAAGGGACGCTGCGGCCGTCGGGCAGGGTGATGCTGCTCATCTCGCCGGCAGGCCAGGCGCGGAACCAGCGGGGCTCGTAGTGCAGGCCGTCGTTGGCGAGGTGGCGCTTGAGGTGGAAGCCGGCGACGGCGCCTTCATGCAGGATGGCAGCGGCGCTGCGGTTCTGGCCGTCGACGATGAGCGGCATTCCGACGACTACCAACAACCCTTGGCTGTGCCCGGCCAGTGCTTGGATCGAGGCCAGCGCGGTGGCGTAGAGGTGGGGGGCGAGAAAGACGTCGTCGCAGCCGTAGCCGGACAGCGCCATTTCGGGGAGCAGCAGCAGGCTGGCGCCGCCGCGGCGCGCCGCGTCCATGGCGGCGCGGATGCGGGCTTCGTTGCCATCCCAATCAAGCGGGAGCTGGTTCGGAGTGGCGAGGGCGCAGCGGATCTGTCGCATAAGGGCCTCCTGAGTTAGTTTCAATAATACACTATAGCCGCCTCTGCCGAAAAATGTCGAGGGTGTAAACCGGCAGAAAAATGGAGCGCGGCAGTCCGCGTAGCGACTGCGGCTGGAATTTCCGGGACAGCAAAGGCGAAGGGCGCGTCGTTTTCCAGAGAAATACGATCACGACGACTGGCGAATGCCGGACATTGAGGGGCCGCAGTCGCTAC